>NZ_SAUF01000002.1:610195-915292 GCF_004023665.1 Afifella aestuarii | reverse complement strand
CCCTCCTCTTCCTCGGCGCCGGCGAGACCCATCCGCCCCTGCACGATCCCGAATACGATTTCCCGGACGATCTCATCGCCATCGGCGCGCGCATCTTTCTGCGCACGGCCTATGACATTCTGGGCTGAGCATCGGGCTCCCGCGCGACGATGGCGCCGTTGACAGGCGCACGCAGCGTTTTACCACGGTCACCGCGTAGCCGCCGAGGTTCCATGCTCGATTCGTCCGTGACATCTGCCCGCGCGACGGGCACGCCGAAAACAGGCGCGCCGAAAGACGACACCCCATGACCGGCCGCGTCCCAGACATGGCCGACAATGCCGAATTGCAGCGCCTCGCCGGACGGCTGAAGCCGCTTCTCTTCCTGCGCGGTATGGAGGGGGACCGCGTGCGGCTCGCCGTGCTCCTCATCCGCCCGTTCATGCCGGAGCTTCCGAACCTCGTCACACGCAACGGTGCGGTCGAGCCGGAGCTTCTCCTGTCGCGCTATGGCCTCCTCGCGCTGCGCTACACCTTCACCTTGCCGACCGGCGCCGACGTGCAGAAAGCCGCCTGGTACGAGCTCGAAGGCACGCGTTATGTCGTCAACACCGCTTATGACGGCGATCTCGCGGTCGCCTTCGTCTCCTGCAACGGCCAGGAGGAGGGCGACCGGGAACGGCCGGAGGAAAGCCGCAATGTCCTCTGGGCGCGCCTCGACGCGGCGCATGCGCGAGAGCCGCTGCATCTTCTTCTGCATGGCGGCGACCAGATCTATGCCGACGAGATCCTCCAAGCGCATCCGCTGACGCGCGAATGGGGCCGCGATCGCGGCGATCCGGGCTCCAATTCCGGCGCGGAAGTGCCGGAGGTCGTCGCCGCCCTGCGCCGGGTTTTGTTGCAGCGTTATCTCGAGCTCTACGGCCAGCCGGCTATTGCCGACATTCTCTGCCGCGTCCCCTCGCTCGCCATGTGGGACGACCACGACATCTGCGACGGCTGGGGCTCGCTTCCGGACAAGAAACTCGATTCACCCGTCGGCAACGCCGTCTTCGCGGTGGCACGCGAGCACTTCCTGCTCTTCCAGATGGGCGCCGTCGAAGGGGCCTTGCCCGAAACCTGTCTCGACCCCTCCGGCACCTCGCTCACCTGGCGCGTCGACATGCCGGGGCTGACACTGGTCGCGCCCGATCTGCGCTCGGAGCGACGGCGCGACCGGATCATGGGACCGGCGGGCTGGCGCACGCTCGCAACCGCGCTCGCCGACGCCGAAGACGGCCGCATCCTTCTGTTGTCGAGCGTGCCGGCTCTCGGACCTCGTCTGTCGCTGATCGAGGCGGTGATGCGGATCACGCCGATCGCGGAGAAATACGAGGACGATCTGCGCGATCAGTGGCAAAGCCGCACGCATCGCGAGGAATGGTGCAAGTTCCTGCGCACGCTTCTTGCCGCGCATGAGCGGGACGATACGCGCCTCACGGTTCTTTCCGGCGAGATCCATCTCGCCACCCGCGGCACGCTCGCCTCCGATACCGGCGACCTCCATCAGCTCGTCGCCTCCGGCATCACCCACCCGCCGCCGCCGAAAGCCTATGCAGCCACCCTCGGCGCGCTTGCAAGCTTCGGCTCCGCCCCCTTGAAGCAGCATCCGATCAAACTCCTGCCTCTCCCCGGCAAGAGCACGATCTACACGGCGGAACGAAACTATCTGAGGCTCGCCCGTCGACACGGCGCCTGGGAAGCCTGGTGGGAGCTTGAATCCGGGCCGACGGAAAAGCTCGTCATCTGAGGCTGGCGGCGGATCGATCCGCCGCCACGGCCCATGCGCTCGCCGGTCATCTCCTATGCCGGGCCGGGTTTTTCCTCGCGGCGCTCCGGAACCCACCTAAATCCGACCTGACAGCCGACGCTCGGCAGCCAGAGGCAGCGCCTCTGCGCCAGGCGCGTCGGCAGACAGGAAAGGACGAACATGCCCATCGATCCGCAAGTCGAAAAAGTGCTCCAACGCATGGCAAAGGCCGGCGGGCCGCCTCTGCACACAATGAGTGTCGCGGAGATGCGCGCCACCCAGGGCGTGCTGCAGCACACATTCGGCGGCCCGATCATCGATATGGCGGAGGTGAGAGACGTGGCGGCCGACGGGCCGGCCGGGCCGATCAGGCTCAGGCTCTACACGCCTCACGGCGTCGACGAGACCGGACCCGCGATCATCTATCTGCATGGCGGCGGCTGGGTGCTCGGCACGCTCGACACGGCCGACACCCTCTGCCGGCGCATGGCCGATACCGCCCGCTGCCGGATCGTTTCCGTCGATTATCGCCTCGCCCCGGAAAACCCGTTTCCGGCGGGCCCTGAGGATGCGATCGCCGCCACGCGCTGGATCGGCGCCCATGCCGGCGAGCTCGGCATCGATGCGAACCGGATTGCCATCGCAGGCGACAGCGCCGGCGGCAGCCTTGCCGCCGTCACGACGCTCGCGCTTCGCGAAGACACGCCGAAGCTCGCCTTCCAGGTGCTTCTCTATCCTGCGACCGACAACAGCGAAGCCTCCAATTCGCGCCCCTCGCGCATCACCAATGCCAAGGCGCCGCCGATCACGCTTGAAGACATGATCGCGCTCGTCCGCAACTACCTGCCCGATGCCGAGGCAGGCCTTGATTGGCGCGCCTCGCCGCTTCTTGCCGAAGACCATCACGGCCTGCCGCCAGCCCTCATCGTCACCGGCGGTCACGATCCCCTGCTCGATGACGGCGCGGCCTATGCGCAAAAGCTCCGCGATGCCGGCGTCGAAGTCCTGCACCGGCATTTCCCCGGGCAGGTCCATGGTTTCATGGAGCTCGGCGGCGTCGTCGATGCCGTCGGCGAGGTCATGGAGACGATCGCGCTTCTCGCCAGGCAGCGCTTCTAGGAGAGCTCGCCTGGCTCAGCGCCCGTAGACCAGAATGTGGTTGTTCGCCGGCATCTCGATCTTGTCGAGCGGCTTCAACCCGTTCGCGCCGGCAAGGACGCAGAGCGCCTGCACGTCGCGCAGGCCCCATTCCGGGTTCGCCGCCCGCAATTGCGCGTCGAACTCGGCATTGCTTTCGCTCATCGCACCGTCATGGGCGAACGGGCCGTAGATGAAGAGCAGGCCGTCATCGGCGAGATAACGGCCTGCCCCCGCCATCAGATGTCCCGACACGGCGAAAGGTGTCACATGCAGGATGTTGATGGTGAGGATGGCAGCAAGCTTCGCCGGCGGCCGCCCCGTCGCACCGCCCTCTTCGCCGAGCCGCCAGGTCTCGCAGAGATTGAGATCGACGACGTCGCGCAGATTGGGCTGCGGGTCGAGCGCCGCCCAGGCGGCAATGCTCGCCCGGTGCATGGGCTCTCTGTCGGACGGCCAGAAGGTGAGATGCGGAAAGGCTTTGGCGAAGCCCACGACATGCTGGCCGGAGCCGGAGCCGACTTCCAGAACATCGCCTGAGCGCGTCTCCAGAAACGGCGTCAGCGCCGCGCGGATCGGCACATGGTTCTTGTGGAACGAGCGCGTGTCGAGGCGTTTGTCGCCCGCGGCCACGGGGCTCGTGCTTTGACGGCCAGGGATGAAATCGGTCATCTCCGGAAAATAGAGAAGGCCGGCGGCCACGGCCATACGGCCCGCCGTCGCGGCAGGCTCAGCCCTGAAAGATTCCCGCCCCGATCTCCGGGCGTCCCGCCTTCCTCGATGCCGCGATCACGGTATTCGCCATCAGCATGGCGATCGTCATCAGCCCGACGCCGCCCGGCACCGGCGTAATGGCGCCAGCGACGTCCGCGGCCTCGTCGAAATCGACATCGCCGACGAGCCGCGTCTTGCCCTCGCCCTTCTCTGGTGCGGGAATGCGGTTGATGCCGACATCGATGACGGTCGCGCCCGGCTTAACCCAATCGCCCTTGATCATCTTCGGCCGCCCGACGGCCGCGACCAGAATATCGGCGGAGCGGCAGACAGAGGGCAGATCGCGCGTCCGAGAATGGGCGATCGTCACCGTGCAGTTCTCCGCCAGAAGCAAATGCGCCACCGGCTTGCCGACGATGTTGGAGCGCCCGACGACGACGGCATTGAGCCCGCTTAGATCGGGCGTGACCGATTTCGCCATGACGAGACAGCCGGCCGGCGTGCAGGACACGAGCGCTTCATCGGCCGAGCCCGACACGAGACGGCCGACATTGATCGGCGAAAGCCCGTCGACATCCTTGTCAGGATCGATGGCGGCGATCACCGCCTTCTCTGAAATATGCTTCGGCAGGGGAAGCTGCGCCAGGATGCCGTGGATCTTCGGATCGGCATTGAGCCGCGTGATCAAGGCGAGAAGCTCGGCCTCGCTCGTTGCCTCCGGCAGGCGATGCGTCTCGGAATGGAAACCGCATTCCTCCGCCTTCAGACCCTTGTTGCGGACATAGACCTGGCTTGCCGGATCCTCACCGACGATGACGACCGCAAGTCCCGGCTTCACGCCAGTTTCCGCTTCGAGCTTTTCGCGCGCCGCCTTCACCTTGTCGATCGTCTGCGGTGCGATCACCTTGCCGTCGATGATGTGAGCTTTGGGGCGCGCTTGGGGCTCGGACATATGCTTCTCCGTCAGGATCGCGCTCAAGGCGCGTGCGGGCCTGATAGCGTGCACGGATCGCAAGCGCAAAGGGGCCTTTCGGCGATGTCCGCAGAGCTTTGCCGAACCTCAAACCAAGGCCGACGCACAAAAGTGAGAGACAAAGAAAAAGGCCGCCGCCGTTTTGCCGGCAGCGACCTGTCTGGTTTTCCGCCCCGATCTGAGGATCTTGGCGAAGATCCCGAGCGGGAGATTTGGCTCAGGCGAGCGTCAGATGCGACGCCCGCGGATGCCGCCGAAGATGGCCGAGATAAGGAAGAGGACCACGGCGACGAAGAAGATAATCTTGGCAATGCCCACAGCCGTGCCGGCAATACCACCAAATCCAAGAACCGCAGCAATCAGCGCGATCACGAGAAAGGTTAATGCCCAACCGAGCATGACAAACTCTCCTGTCTACTGCGCCAATTGGCGCTTTCGGGACAGATAACGCGCAGGAACCTGTTCGGTTCAATTGCACGCTTGAAAAAGTTTGCTGCCTCGCAAGAGGACGAGGTGTCACAGACCGCGTAAAAGCAGCGCCTGAGCCAGGATCAGCGTTTTGGCGTCGTTGATCCCCGCTTCCCGCACGAGAGCGAAAAGCCGATCGAAGGAGATCTCCACGACCTCGATCGCCTCGCCTTCCTCGTCCTTGCCGCCACCTGCGTTCTTGCGGTCCTCGGGCCGATAGGGCGCCAGAAAGAGATGCGCGAGTTCCGTGAGACAGCCGGGAGCCGGATAGACGCTTGCGACATGTTCGGCCTTGCCGAGCGTCACGCCGAGCTCTTCTTCCGCCTCGCGCAGGGCCGCTTGCTCGGGCGTCTCGCCCGGATCGATGATCCCGGCGCAGGCCTCCATGATGAAGCCGCCTTCGGGGCGCTCGGCGAGCGGCGCGCGCCATTGCCGGACGAGAAGAACTGTCCGGCGTTCGGCATCGTAGGGAAGCAGGCTCGCCGCATCGCCATGGTCGATGACTTCGCGCTTGTGCACCTCTGACGAGAGCCCCGTCACCGTCAGTTCGTCCATCCGGTTCCAGCCGTCATAGACGCGGCGACGTTCGACGATTTCTGGCAGCGGTTTCTTCATGGCGGTCCGAGGCTCGGCTATGAACGGAAGGAGACTTTTGCCGCGGCATGGACGATTGCAGAGAGGCCGGCAAGGGCGAAAGCCGGAAAAGGCGCAGCAAATTCCGCGAAATCGCAGGCAAACCGCGGTTTCCTGCCTTTTCGTCGGCTCATTTCACCTCTACATCGGCAACGAGATGCAAGGAGCCTATGATGCAACGTGAGGGCGCCGCAGTGGTGCGGCTCGAAGATTACCGACCGACCGATTACGCCATCGACACCGTCGATCTCGATTTCCGCCTCGATCCGACGGCGACCCAGGTCACCGCTTCTTTGGCGCTTCGTCGCCGCGAGTCCTCAGATGCTGAAGCCAAGCAGCCACCTCTCGTTCTCAATGGCGACGGGCTGAAACTGAAGCAGGTCTTCGTCGATGGCCGCACGCTCAGCGCCGACGAATACGAAGCGACGCCCGACCGCTTCACGCTCTCCACACCGCCGCACGAGCCCTTCACGCTCAAGATCGTCACCGAGATCGATCCGGAGAACAACACGGCCCTGATGGGGCTTTATCGCTCGAGCGGCGTCTACACGACGCAATGCGAGGCGGAAGGCTTCCGTCGCATCACCTATTTCTACGACCGGCCCGACGTGCTCGCCGTCTACACCGTGCGCATGGAAGCGCCGCGGGCGGCGACGCCCATCATGCTCTCCAACGGCAATCTCATCCAAAGCGGCCCGGTGGAAGGCACCGACCGCCATTATGCCGTCTGGCACGACCCGTTTCCGAAGCCGTCCTATCTCTTCGCCCTCGTCGCCGGCGACCTCGGCTCCATCCACGACGAATTCGTCACCGCATCCGGCCGGCGCGTGCGCCTCGGCATCTTTTGCGAGCACGGCAAGGAAGAGCGCTGCCGCTACGCCATGGATGCGTTGAAGCGCTCTATGCGCTGGGACGAGGAAGTCTTCGGACGCGAATACGATCTCGACGTCTTCAACATCGTCGCCGTGTCCGATTTCAACATGGGCGCGATGGAGAACAAAGGTCTCAACGTCTTCAACGACAAATACGTCCTCGTCGATGCAGAGACCGGAACGGACATGGATTACGCCCATGTCGAAGGCGTGATCGCGCACGAATATTTCCACAACTGGACCGGCGACCGCATCACCTGCCGCGACTGGTTCCAGCTCTGCCTCAAGGAAGGCCTGACCGTCTTCCGCGACCAGGAATTCTCCTCCGACATGCGTTCGCGCCCGGTGAAACGGATCTCCGACGTGATCGGCCTGCGCCAGGCGCAACTCCCGGAAGATGCCGGCCCGCTCGCCCATCCGGTGCGCCCGACCGCCTACCGCGAGATCAACAACTTCTACACGGCGACCGTCTATGAAAAGGGCGCCGAAATCTGCCGCATGCTGAAGCTCGTCCTGGGCGATGAAGGCTTCCGCGCCGGCATGGACCTTTATTTCGAGCGCCATGATGGCGGCGCCGTCACCATCGAAGATTTCATCGCGTGCTTTGCCGATGCGACCGGCAGAGATCTCACCCAGTTCTCGCTCTGGTACCACCAGGCCGGCACGCCGAAAGTGACGCTCCGCCACGCTTATGATGCGCAGAGCGAAACGCTCTCTCTCAGCCTTGCCCAGGAGCTGCCGCAGACGCCGGACAACAAGCCGAAAGAGCCGCAGCTCATCCCGCTGTCCTTCGGTCTCGTCGGCCCCGACGGTCAGGATCTCTCCTGGGAGGACGTCGATGCCCCGGCCGGCCTCGGCGATGGCGGCAAGGAGGCGCTCGGGCGCGGTCTCATTCTTCTCACCGAGAAGGAAGTGAACCTCACCTTCCGCGGCGTGCGTGCCGAAGCCGTCCCGTCGGTGCTGCGTGGATTTTCGGCGCCCGTGCATCTCGAGGCGGATCTCACCGACGACGACCTCTTCTTCCTGGCACGCCAGGACACTGACGCCTTCAACCGCTGGGAGGCGCTGCAGAGCCTCGCCCGCCGGGCAACCCTCTCAGGCTATCAGGCGCTGTCGAGCGGCGGCACCGCATCCTTCGATCCAAGGCTTGCGGCGGCCTTCGCGGAACTTGCCGAGAACACCGATTTCGACCCGGCCTTCCGGGCGCTCGCCCTCGCCTTGCCGTCGGAAAACGAGATCGCCCAGTTGATCGCCAAGGATGTCGATCCCGACATCGTCTACGAGACGCGGCAGGCGCTTGCCGGCTTCATCGGCGAGAAGTCGGCCGAGCGCATCGTCGAGGCGGCCAAGCGCGAACCGGCAATGCCGGCCTATTCGCCCGATGCCGACAATGCCGGGCGCCGCGCCCTCACCTTCGCCGCCTGGCGCTATCAGATCGCCGCCGGCAAGGCGCGCGGACAGGACGAAGGCGCGCAGGTGCGCAAATCCTTCGAGACGGCGACCAACCTCACCGAGCGTCTCGCGGCGCTGAGGCTTCTCGTGCACGAGGACCTCACCGGCGCCTCGGCCGCGCTCGACGCCTTCTTCGAGCGCTACCGCGACAATCCTCTCGTCCTCGACAAATGGTTCGCCGTGCAGGCGATGCAGCCCGGCCACGAGACGCTGAAAAAGGTCGAGGGGCTCACCCAAAATCCGGCGTTCTCCTGGAAGACGCCGAACCGGGTCTATTCGCTGGTGCGCACCTTCGGGGCCGGCAATCCGACGGCCTTCAACCGTCCAGACGGCGCCGGCTATCATTTCCTCGCCAATGCGATCGCCGATCTCGACAAGAGCAATCCGTCCGTCGCCTCGCGGCTCGCCACCTGCTTCCGCAGCTACGGGCTGCTCGAACCGGGGCGCCGAACGCATGCGGAGGCCGCCTTGCGGGCGCTCGCCGACCGTCCGGACCTCTCCACGGACGTGGCCGATATCGTCATTCGCACGCTGGGGTAGGAGCCGATCTCCCTGCGGGTCTGGACAATCTGATTCGGTCAGATTCAAATGAGGTGATTCGGGGGTGCGGCTGCCCCAAATCACTGGAGGTTCTGCATGGCGCGGGCTCATCAAGCCATCGCGTCCGCGTTCAGGCGTCTACCCAACGTAAGACGCCTCGACCGGCAAGCGCTGGCGGGCCATGCGCGCCTCTTCATCCACCCTGCCTATGCGCGGCTGGTGCGAGCGGAGCCGCTGATCCGCCGCCTCATCCCGTTCCTCATCGTCCTCTTCATCGTGACGCTCGGAATGATGCGGATCGTGGTGTTGAGCGATGCGCGGGGCGACATTGAAAACCGCGCCAAGCTGACGCTCGGCCTCCTCGCAAGCTCGATCGCCACCAATCTCGAAGAGATGCGCGGGCAGATGCCGGCAACGGCGATGTCGGAGACCTATCACGGCATCCTCGCCAACGCTCTGCCGCCCGGCGCGGAGGATTCCGGCCGCGTCACCGTGCTCGCCGATCCGCTCGGCAAGATCGTTGCCGTCGATCCTTATGCGGTCGAACTCGTCGGCCGCTCGCTCGATGATCTTCTCGGTCCCGGCCAGCCGCTCACCACGCTCGGCGAGCGCGCAGGCGTCCTCTCCATCCGCCTGCCGGACGGCAACGACGTGCTCGCCACCGTCCATCATATCGGCGAGGCGACCGGCTCCGTCGCCGTCTACCAGCCGCTGTCCGCCGTCTTCGCCAACTGGCGCAGCAACGTGTCCCGTGAGGCCACGGTCTTCGTCGGCACCTCGATCATCCTGTCGATCTTGGGCTTTGCCTATCAGGCGCAGACGACGCGGGCGGAAGAGGCCGATTACATCTACAGCGAAACCCAGAACCGCGTGCATATGGCGCTGATGCGCGGCCGTTCGGGGCTGTGGGACTGGGATCTGTCGCGCGGGGCGATCTTCTGGTCGCCCTCGATGTACGACATCGTCGGCCTGCCCGCGATCAACAACCTCCTCTCCGCCGGGGATGTGTCGTCGCGCATCCATCCGGAAGACGGCGATCTCATCGAAATGGCGAACGCCCTCATCCAGGCCGAGGGCGCGCAGATCGACCGCGAATTCCGCATGCGCCACGAATCCGGCCGCTGGATCTGGGTTCGGGTGCGCGGCGAGGTCGTGCGCGATGCCGACGGGCCGCATTGGATCGGCATCGCCGTCGACGTGACGGAATCGAAGCTCGCCGCGGAAGCCTCCCGCACCGCCGATCTTCGTCTGCACGATGCGGTTGAGGCGATTTCGGAAGCTTTCGTCTTGTGGGACGCATCCAACCGCCTCGTCCTGTGCAATTCCAAATATCAGGAGCTCTACCAGCTCCCGGACAATCTGGTACGGCCGGGCACCGCCTATGCCGACGTCGTGGCGAGCGGACGGCGCCCGCAATTCGCAAGCCTCCTGCCCGCCGCCGAAAGCCCGCAGCTCGGCGGTCGCTCCGTCGAAGCGCGCATCGAGGACGGGCGCTGGCTGCAGATCAACGAACGGCGCACCAAGGATGGCGGCTTCGTCTCCGTCGGCACCGACATCACCGCCTTGAAGCAGCATGAAGCCCAGCTTCTGGAGAACGAGCGCAAGCTGACGGCCACCGTCGCCGACCTTCGCGGCTCGCGCCAGCAGCTCGAAAAGCAGGCGCAGCAGCTCGTCGAACTCGCGGAGAAATACGCGCTCGAAAAGGAGCACGCCGAGGAGCTCTCCCGCGTCAAATCGGAATTCATGGCCAATGTCAGCCACGAGCTCAGAACGCCGCTCAATGCCATCATCGGCTTTTCGGAGATGATGCAATCGGGCGCCTTCGGCCCGCTCGGGAACGAAAAGTACGAAGAATACTGCGCCGATATCCGCGATTCCGGCGGCTATCTCCTCAGCGTCATCTCCGACATCCTCGACATGACGCGGCTGGAATCGGGCCACATCTCCCTCGATCCGAGCGAGGTCGATCTTGCCGAACTCGCCGAAGAGGTGGTCGCGAGCCTCGGCAAGGAAGCCGCCGAAAACAACATCGACATCCGTCTGGAGGTGGAGAAGGACTTCCGGCTCGATGCCGACCGCAAGGCTCTGCGTCAGGCGCTCCTCGCCGTCGTCTCCAACGGCGTCAAATTCACGCCCGCCGACGGCAAGGTGAAGATCAGCGCCCGCAGGCGCGGCGGCGAAGCGCTGATCGCCGTTGAAGATACTGGCATCGGCATTCCGAAAAAGGCTCTCGAGCGGCTGGGCCGGCCCTTCGAGCAGGTGGCCCGCCAGATGACCCGCGACCACAAGGGTTCAGGTCTCGGCCTCGCCATCACCCAGTCGATCGTGCAGCTGCACGGCGGCGATATGCGCATCGATTCCTCCGAAGGCGTCGGCACACGCGTTACGCTGTCCCTGCCGCTGCACCAGCAGGCGGCGAACGCTGCCTGAGCATCCGGCACGGCGCTCCCGCCCGCGACGTTCCGCCCGCCGATCACGGCTTAATCCTGCGGCCGCGATCCTTATATGCAGGTTGCATTATGTGATCCCCGCAGCAGCAAGGCAGGCCGTTGGAATTTCACCATTTGCGCAGCCTCGTCGGCGTTGCCGAGACCGGTTCGATCTCGCGCGCGGCCGAGCACCTCGCCACCAGCCAGCCCGCTGTCAGCGCGCATATCAAGCAGCTTGAGGAAGAGTTGGGCTTTGCCCTCTTCGAGCGTTCCTCGCAGGGCATGCGGCTCACGGCGGCAGGCGCCGAAATGCTGGTGCGCGCGCGTGCGGTCATCAAAGCCCGCGCCGAATTCCTCGATCACGGCCGCTCTCTCGGCGGCACCCTCAAGGGCGTCATCAGCCTCGGCATCTCGCCCTGCGCCTGCGAGCATCGGCTGGCAGGCCTCATCGCCGGCATGGCGCTGGCGCATCCCCTCACCCGGCTCGACATCTGCGAGGCCTCCTCGGCGGAGATCCTGGAGCGCATTCGCTCCGGCGAGCTTATGGCCGGCTGCGTCTCCACAGAGCCCGATCTCGAAGCCGGGCTTGCCGCCGTGGAAATCGACACGATCGTGGTGCGCGCCGCGATCCCGAGCGCCTGGGAGGAACGGCTCGCCGGCGCCGACAGCGACACACTCTCCGAAACGCCCTGGCTTCTGCCGCCGCCCGGCACCCAGTGCCGCAGGCTCGCCGAGGCGATCCTAGAGCGGCGCGGCATCCATCCGCAGGCGATCGCCGGCACGGTCCCCGAAAAGACCGCGCGGGAGCTCATCGCCGGCGGCATGGCCGGCGGCTTTCTCCACATCTCCGCCTGCTCGGCCGAAACGCCGGGTATCTCCTGGCTGTCTGATATGGAAGGCCGGGCGGCGCAGCGTCTCGTCTACGCGGACAGAAAACCCCAGAACGCACTTCTCACCGGCCTTCTCGACGTCGCGCGCAGTGCTTTGCCTCAGCCTTCCGGGAGACCCTCGCAAAAGCTGAGTATGCCCCTCTGATATTACTATTTCTGCGGTCGTGAGCGCTCACCTACATTGAATTTGCCGGACCAACGGATGGCCTGCGGCGGCGGCTGTACCGACACGACCTCGTCCCCACTCCGTCGTTGACACGCTCTCCGAAGGGCCGGCGTCCTTTTTATCGGCAAGGGAGCAAATTCCATGACCGCAGCTGTAACGAGCGGAGGCGGCGAGCCTACGCGACGCGACTTCATCGTCGTCGCGACCGGCGCCATGACGGTCGCGGCTGTCGGCGGCCTCGCCTGGCCGTTCATCGACCAAATGAACCCCGACAGTTCGGCACTCGCGCTGGGCTCCATCCAGGTCGACGTGTCCGGCATGGAAGCCGGCCAGTCGATCACCGTCATGTGGCGCGGCAAACCGGTCTTCATCCGCTACCGCACCCCGGAAGAGGTGGCGGCAGCGCGCGACACGCCGCTTTCGGACCTGAAGGACCCGGTGGCACGCAATGAAAACCTCGAAGCCGGCGCCCCGGCGACGATGGAAAACCGCAGCCCGGCGGGCCGCGAAGAATTCCTCGTCATGATCGGCATCTGCACCCATCTCGGCTGCGTGCCGACCGGTGAAGCGGGTGAGTTCGGCGGCTGGTTCTGCGCCTGCCACGGCTCCGTCTACGACACGGCCGGGCGCATCCGTCATGGGCCGGCGCCCCGCAACATGGATATTCCGATCAACAATTTCGTCGACGACACGACGATCAAGATCGGCTGACGGCTTGGGCGGCGCTCACCCCCGGCGCCGCCTTCTTTTTCAGGTCAGGTCTCGCTTTCAGGCGCCGTCGCCCTCGTCAGCCGCCTGAGAGCCCTCCCGGCGCAAAATCGCGTCGAAGATCTTGTGCACCTCGGCCTGCGCCTGATCGAGGCGCGCAATCAGCCCGTCGAAATCGCTCATCACCTGGCTCGGCGGCAGATCGCCAGCTTCGGCGACGATCTCCGCCTGCGTGGCGAGCCGCAAGAGCAGACGCTTCGTGCCCTCCGCCGTCGCATCCGGATCGCGTGCCGCATCTTCGCCGATAAGCCGGAGCCCCTGCAGCAAAGCCGCCTGCAGGCGCGAGGCTTTGGCCAGCACCTTCCACGTCCCGTCTTCCCCCGCATTGCCCCGCTCTTCGTCCCCTGCATCGTGCAGGCTTTCGAAGATGCGGTGAGGCGGCGCCGGCTGCGGGGCCGCCCGTCCGGCCAGGATCAGATACTGCGCCAGGAATTCGAGCGCCGTCAGCCCGCCGGGCACCGTCTTCAGCTGCCAGCGCGACGTGCCGCCTTTGGCCGCCTGCACGCGGTCATACATGGAGGCGATGGCGTCCCTGAGCTTTTCGTCCTCGCGCCGGGTCGCGAGCACCTCGGAAATCACCGTCTCGACACGCGTTCCAAGGTCGCCTTCGGCAAAAATGCAGCGCGCCCGGCACAGCGCCATATGCTCCCAGGTCCAGGCCTCTTCCCTCTGATAGCGTTCAAAGCCCGAAAACGGCGTCGCCAGCGGCCCGGCACGTCCCGAGGGGCGCAGCCGCAGATCCACTTCATAGGCCGCGCCTTCCGCCGTCTGCGCGGAGAGCGCCGTCACGAAGCGCTGCGTCAGCCGCGTGTAATACTGGCTCGGCGCGAGCGGCTTCTCGCCGTCGGATTCCTTCGCGTCGGCGGCGAAATCGTAGACGACGATGAGGTCGAGATCGGAGGTCGCCGTCATCTCGCGGCTGCCGAGCCGACCCATGGCGAGAAGCGCCACATCGCCTCCCGGCACCTCGCCATGGCGGCGGGCGAATTCCCGCCGCGTCGCCACGAACAGCTCCGTGATCACCGTCTCGGCGAGATCGGCAAAGGCGCTGCCGGCTTCCGGCGCATCCATCGCGCCCGCGAGCACTTTCACGCCGATCAGAAAGCGCATCTCGCGCGCAAAGATCCGCGCCCGGTCGAGCCGATCCTCGTAGCTGCGCGCATCGGCCAGGCTCGTGCGAAGCTGCCCGTCGAGCGCCTTGCGTCCGATCGGCTCGGCCAGCAATTCCGGGTCGGTCAAAATGTCGATGACATGCGGCCGCTTGGCGAGCGTTTCCGCCAGCATCGGCGAGGCGCCGAGCACCAGCGCCAGAAGCTCGAGCAGGCCCGGATTGGCGGCCAGCAGCGAAAACAGCGGCACGCCCGCCGGCAATTTGCGCACCACGGCATCGAAGGCGCGGAAGGCCGCATCCGGATCCGGCGTCTCGGCAAGGGCGGCGAGAAGGGCCGGCGTGAACTCCGTCAGCCTTTCGCGTGCGGTTGTCGACCGCGTCGCCTGATAGCGGCCGAAATGCCAGGCGCGCACGGTCTCCGTCACGTTCGCCGGCTGCCGGAAGCCGAGGTGAGACAAGGTTTCAAGCGTGCCTGGATCGTCGTCGCCGCCCGTGAAGACGAGATTGCCGAGTTCTGTCGACAGCGGCGCCGCCTCCTCGAACAGCTCCTGATAGCGCGCGGCGACGGCGTTGAGATGTTTCAGAAGCTCCGTCTCGAAATCCTCAAGCTCGGCAAAGCCGCAGAGCCTGGCGATGCGCTGAAGCCCCTCCCCGTCTTGCGGCAGGGTCTGCGTCTGCTCGTCGCGCAC
Source organism: Afifella aestuarii (assembly GCF_004023665.1). Taxonomy (NCBI): domain Bacteria; kingdom Pseudomonadati; phylum Pseudomonadota; class Alphaproteobacteria; order Hyphomicrobiales; family Afifellaceae; genus Afifella; species Afifella aestuarii. Next base: position 900,682 of record NZ_SAUF01000002.1, on the reverse strand, counting down.
CATCTGCAGCCGATGCTCGACGCCGCGCAAAAACACATAGGCGCGGTCGAGCTCGGCGGCTTCCGCGCCGGTGATCCAGCCCTTTTCGGCGAGTTTTGCGAGCACATCGCGTGTGCGCAGGCCGCGCAGATCGGCGTCGCGGCCGCCGGCGATCAATTGCTGCGTCTGGGCGAAAAGCTCGATATCGCGAATGCCGCCCCGCCCGCGCTTCAGATCGTGGCCGGCGACCCGCACCTTGGCGTGGCCGCGATGGATATGCACCTGCCGCTTGATCGAATGGATGTCGGCGATCGCGGCGAAGTCGAGATGCTTGCGCCAGATATAGGGGCCGAGCTCGCGCAGAAAGTCCTCGCCCACCTTCCTGTCGCCGGCGGCCGGCCGCGCCTTGATGAGCGCGGCCCGCTCCCAGTTCTGGCCCATGCTCTCGTAATAGGAGAGCGCGCCCGGGATCGACAGCGCGACGGGCGTCGCCCCCGGATCGGGACGAAGTCTCAAATCGACGCGGAAGACATAGCCGTCGGCGGTCCGCTCCTGCAGGAGCGAGACGAGCCGGCGCACGATCCTGACCCAGAAGACGGAGCGTTCGACACCCTCCGCCGGCCCCGGCGTCTGCGGATCGAAGAGCACGATCAGATCGATGTCGGAGGAATAATTGAGCTCGTGCGCGCCCTGTTTGCCCATGGCGAGCACGACGAGGCCACAATCGCGCGGCCCGCCCCCCTGCCATTTGCCCTGCCTTTCGGCCTCGCGCAGGAGAAAGGCGAGCGCGGTGTCGATCGCCTGATCGGCGAAATCGGACAAAGCGCCGACGACACCTTCAAGCTCCAGCGCACCGCCGAGATCGGCAAGGCCCAGCGTCAGCGCGACCTTCTGCTTCGCCTGCCGCAGCGCCGCCATCAGCGCCTTCTCATCCGCCGGCTCCAGATCCGCGAGAGCGGCCGTCGTCTCCTGAAGCAAAACCTCCGGCGCCGCCCCGATGATCTCGGCGAGCCGGTCGATATCCTTTGTCGCCAGATCGAGGAGATAGGGACAATCGCCGAGGCTCGTCCCCAGGAAGGCTTTCAGCGCGTCATCGGCGAGGAGCGCCTGAAGCGCTGCCTCCTTCTCCTGGCGTCCGGCGGCATGGGCGAGGCGCTCAAGCGCCTTTTCCGCCTCCGGAGACGGCGGCAGCGGCTTGATCCTTTGCCTCAGAGCTTTTTGCGTCATCGGTGAGCGCTCTTTCGTTGGGCAGGGCCAGGACAGCTCTAAGGCCTGGCGCGGCATCTTCCAACCTCAGCTCGCCATGATGCAGTTTCGTCACGGCCGCAACGAGGGCGAGGCCGAGGCCGAAGCCCGGGCGCGTGCGGCTTTCGTCGAGACGCACGAAGCGCTCGATGACGCGCGGGCGGTCAGCCTCCGGAATGCCCGGCCCGTTGTCGGCGACGGAAAGCTCCACACCCTCCTTCCCGCGCGTCAGGCCGATCGTCACATGCGCATCTTCCACCACCTCGCCGGCATGCTTGATGGCATTGTCGACGAGGTTCGCGAGCGCCTGGCTCAGAAGCTCGCGGTTGCCGTAGAGCATCACCGGCTCCTCCGGCAGGTCCGCACTCAGAGAAACGCCCGCATCTTCGGCGAGAGGCTCGTAAAGCTCCACCACGTCGGCGACGACGGCACTGCCGTCGATCTCGCCGAAGGCAAGCCCCGACGAGCCCGCCTCGGTGCGCGCAATCATCAGCAAAGCATCGAAGGTTCTGATCAGCTGGTCGGCGTCTTCGAGCGTCGTCACCAGCGCCTCGCGACCGCCGTCATCGGGATGCGCCAGCGCCGTCTCGACGCGGTTGCGCATGCGCGTCAGCGGCGTCTTGAGGTCATGGGCGATGTTGTCGGAGACCTGTTTCAGCCCGACCATCAAGGCTTCGATGCGCGCCAGCATGGTGTTGAGGCTGAGCGCCAGGCGGTCGAACTCATCGCCCGTCCCCGTCACTTCCAGACGCCCCGACAGATCGCCGGTCATGATCTGCCGGCTCGTTGCGGAGATGGAATCGATGCGTTTCAGGACGCGTCGCGACACGAACAGCCAGCTCGCGAGCCCGAGCACCACCATCAACCCGACGGTCAGGATCAGCGCCTGGCGGATGATCGCCACGAAACGCTGCCGTTCACCGATGTCGCGGCCGACGAGAAGCCGGAAACCGCCGGGCAGCGCAAAGACGCGCACCAGCGCCACATGGTCGGCGCTCGTGTCCTCCTCCAGCCGGCGATAGGGGATCGGATGGAGATCGGAATCCGGGCGCGTCAGCACTTCCGGGGGCACCGCGGCCACGTTGCCGACGATGATGTCTCCGTCCGGATCGGTGACGAGATAGAGGCTCGCGCCCGGCTGGCGGCTGTGCCGGTCGATGATGCGGGCGACGCGGCTCAAGCCCCCCACCTCGTACTGGCGGGCGAGCTCGCGCGTTTCCTGATCCACCGCCTCGGCGAGCTGCGTCGTCAACAGCTGCGTCGTGTTCTTGGCGATGTAGAAGATGAGGAAGGCGGCGAAGATCGTGAAGACGGCGAGATAGACGGCGGCGAGCTTGAAGGCCGTGGTGCGCAGTAGGCGCAGCCGGCCGCCGGCCTTGCCCGCGGGAGACCGTTTAGCCATCGTCGCGGATGACGTAGCCGGCGCCGCGCACCGTATGCAGGAGCTGCTTTTCGAAGTTCTTGTCGATCTTGCCGCGCAGGCGCGACATGTGCACGTCGATCACGTTGGTCTGAGGATCGAAGTGATAATCCCAGACATTCTCCAAGAGCATGGTGCGGGTCACGACCGTACCGGCGTTCTTCATCAGATATTCCAGAAGCCGGAATTCGCGCGGCTGCAGCAGGATCGTCTCGCCGCCGCGCGTCACGGTGCGTGCCAGACGGTCGAGCTCGAGATCGGCGACCCGGTAGCGGGTTTCCGCCTCGTTCGGCGTATTGCGCCGCGCCAGCACCTCGATACGCGCCAGAAGCTCTGAAAAGGCGTAGGGCTTGGCCAGATAATCGTCGCCGCCGGAGCGCAGCCCCTTCACCCGATCGTCGACCTGGCCGAGCGCCGAGAGGATCAGCACGGGCGTGCGGTTTTCCTCCTCCCGCAGTTCCGAAATCACGGAGAGCCCGTCGCGTTTCGGCAGCATCCGGTCGACCACGAGCACGTCGTAATTCTCGTGCGAGGCCATGGCATAGCCTTCGTCGCCGTCGCTTGCATGGTCGGCGACATGGCCGGCCTCGTTCAGCGCCTTGACGAGATAGGCGGCCGTTTCCTGATCGTCTTCGATGACGAGAATACGCATGAGAGGGAGCTTCCTTTCCGTCTCCTTGGTGGGGCTGAGACGCGAAACGGCGGATCGCGCTGCGATCCGCCGCTCCGGACGGCCGGCGGTGGGGGCGACTTTAACCGCCGAAAGGCCGTTTCTGAAGTAGGGGCCGGAGAGGAGGCCCCGCTTCTTATCGTCAGCCCTGGTCGTCGGTCGGCAGAGCCACGAAGCGCGAATTGCCGTTGCGCTCGACCTGCATGAGCACCGCCTTGCGGCCCTGCTCTTTCACCGCAGCAATCTGGTTTTCGAGATCGGAGCCGTCGCGCACGGCCTTGCCGCCGGCGCGCACGATCACATCGCCTTCCTCGAAGCCCTTCTGATCGGCCGCCGAACCGCTGTCGACGCCGATGACCATGACGCCGTCGCCGTCCTGGTTGGGCTCGACCGCAAGACCGAGGCCCTCAAGGCTCGTCGGCGCGGCCTGGTCGCCGCTGTCGTGGCTGTCGGCAGACGCCGTCTGCTTGCCGAGCTTGCCGAGCTCGACATCGATCGTCCGCTCGCGACCGTCGCGCAGAACCGTCAACTCGACCTTGGTGTCCGGATCGTAGGCGGCGATCATGCGGGCGAGTTCACGCGGGCCGTCGACCTTGTTGCCGTCGACTTGCGTGATGATGTCACCGGCCTGGATACCCGCCTGCTTGGCCGGGCCGCCATCCTGCGGGTCGGCCACGAGCGCGCCCTCGGTGGAGGAGATGCCGAGGCCTTCGGCGATATCTTCCGTCACCGGCTGAATCTGCACGCCGAGCCAGCCGCGGGTCACCGCGCCGTCCTTGCGCAGCTCGGAGACGACGTCGGTCACGACATTCGCCGGAATGGCGAAGGCGATGCCGACATTGCCGCCGGAGGGCGAGAAGATGGCCGTGTTCACGCCGACGACCTCACCCTTCATGTTGAAGGTCGGGCCACCGGAATTGCCGCGGTTCACCGGCGCGTCGATCTGGATGAAATCGTCATAGGGGCCGGCGCCGATGTCACGTCCGTCTGCGGACACGATGCCCGCCGTCACGGTGCCGCCAAGCCCGAACGGGTTGCCGACCGCCACGACCCACTGGCCGATCTTCGGCGCGTCCTTGGAAAGGTTCACATAGGTGTAATTGTCGCCGTCGACCTTGAGGAGGGCGAGGTCGGTGCGCTCATCGACGCCCACGACCTTGGCCGGCAGCTCCTTGCCGTCTTCCATGACGACGGTCACTTCGGAGCCGTCCTCGACGACATGGTCGTTGGTGACGATGTAGCCGTCCTGCGAAATGAAGAAGCCGGAACCCTGGCTCATGCCAAAGCGCGGATGATTGCGATGGTGGGGGCTGCGTCCGCGGTCGTTGTCGTCAAAGTCGAAGCCGCGCGGGCCGAAGCGCTTGAAGAATTCGTTCAAGGGATTGTCGTCGGGCAGATCCGGCATAGAAAAGTGGCGACCATCGCCTTGGAACGTCACGGGATTGACTTCGGATTTCACACGCACGCTCACGACGGCGGGCTTCACCTTCTCCACGAGACCGGTGAAATCGGCCGGACCTTGGTTTTGAACCTGCACCTGCTCGGCGCGGACCGGCTGCGTGTCGGACAGGATGGCGCCGGAGGCAGCCACACCCGCTACGCCAAGCGTCACAGCGCTGGCGAGAAGCGCATTCCGGAACTTTCCAAGTGTCGAAACGCGGTTCTTGTTGTTCGTCATATTGCTCGTTCTCCAGGGCGTTAACTCGGTGTCCGCTCCGCGGGGGGGCGCGCGGAGCGGACTGGAGGCCGCAGCAGGGGACAGGGGCAATGAGGTCCTGCTGCACGCTCACAGATAGGTGAGCCCGGCTTACCGCGCAGTGACCTTGGAATTAAAACTTCGTAATCCGGAGAAGATCCGCCGGGATCGCATCTGCCGCCGCAGCCTGCGCGCCCGCATTATCCGGGCCGCGTTGCCCTTCAGCCGACGCGCCGCGCCTCACCAAAAGTCCAGCCGCGGTTGAGCGCAAAGACCACGATCGGCACGATCCCGACCATGAACGGCAGAACCCAGAGATAGGACAGCGCCATCGCCTCGACGATGATGAAGATCGCCAGACTGTTGAGCGCAAAGCCGATCAGGCTGACGACGGCGAATTTCAGAAAACTCGCCCAGCTCCGTCGGGTCGCGCCGAAGGTCCAGCGGTAATTGCCGAGGTATGAGACGACCACGGCACAGGCGAAGGCGAGCGTATTGGCGAGCATCGGCTCGGCACCGAACACCTCGATGAAGAGGACGAAGAGGACGCTGTGAAAGGCCGTTGCCAGGCCGCCTACGATGCCGAACTTCAGATACTGCACGGCCGTCAGGGGCAGACGCGCGACGAGCGCATCGAGGCGCGGTTGCAGCCGCTTCACGCGCCCCTCCCCGCCGTCACTTCACCGGCCCTTCGAAGCGAGGATCGATCCAGGCGGCTCTTTTGCCGTCGACGTTCGGCTGAAAGATCACCGTCACCGGCCCCGTTCCCGCGGGCATGGGGATCGTGTCGGCCGCCGCGCCCGCGCTCAGGCGCATGCGCGTCACCTTCTCGCCGCGCATGAGTTCCACGTCCGCCTGACGGGCGCAGTCTGCACATTCCAGGAGCGCGGTCGTGAAGACCCAGTCGTCGGCGACCGCCAGGCGATGAGAAATCCGACCCTTGGCCTCCAGAACCAATCTCGCTTCATTGTCACCACCGCCGGCCCCGGCACGGTTCCCGGCGCCATCGATCGCCCGAAATCCGACCCGGCCACCGTTCTCTCCGGCGAGCTGACGATAGCGGTCCATCAGACGCATCGTTGGGCGCATCTCATCGCGCGGCAGCCGCAGCTCCAGAAGCCTGCCCTCTCGGTTGACATGCGCGGTGCGGTAATTGGAGGCGATATAGTCGGCGAGCGGATAAAGCACGGGCCTCGCCCGCAGCATCTGGCCGACATCCTGCACGATCACATCGGCGGGCGCGATCTCGAGATCGCTGATCAGGCCGGCGACTTCCGCCTCCGTCGTCTGCGGCTCGAGATAGGTGAGCCGCGTCGCGTGCTCGGGCGCGAAGGCATAATAGATCGGCCGGATCGGGTAGCTGAAAATGCGCTGAGGGCGATGCTCCTCGAAGAAGGCCTCGACCCCCTTCAGCTCCTGGTCCTGGTCCGGACCAAATTGAACGCCGCCGATGAGGGGACGCGACGGCACGGAGTAAAAGAGCGCGTCGGTACCGAAGCGAAACGCCGCCGTCGAATTCGGATAGAAGACCGCAACCATCGCGCCCAATCCGAGCACCCCGGCGACGAGGTTCGTCAGGCCCGAGGATGCGCCTCCCGGTTCATTCGCGGGCGAACCTTCCATCCGCGCGCCGAGACACAAAAGCGGCGGCGCCAGAAGCAGCACCCGGGAGGAGGTCGAGATCGCGGCAGCGAAGAGAATGAGGATCGCAAGCGCGACGAGGAGAGCCTCGATCAGGTGCCGCGGCGCGCGCCGATCGATCGCGCGAGCCACCTCCCCCCGCCTCGCCCAGATCATGGCGATGGCGATCGGCGTCAGAACGACGAGTTCGGAGATCGAAAAGACGAGATGGAGATAATCGGAACGCCCGAGGGCGGAGACCAACCGCAGGATCGCGTAGCTCGAGAACGCGATTGCGGCGGGCTCGGCGAAGACGCCGCTTAAAACGAACAGAGCTCCGATCAGCGCGATCTCGAGGAAGAAGACGTAATAGACGAAATTCTCGATCGCGAAGGGCGGGAACGGCAGGTCCATCCCGGCGGGCTGGATGAAGAGCGCGTAGATCGACGTGTAATAGAGATATTCGCCGACCGGCATGCCCTGCAGCACCAGCGCTCCAATGCCTCCCGCCACGACGACAAAACTGCTGCCGGCGATCCACACAAGGCGCCGTACCCGTTCTCCAAAGGGCTCCTTGCGCGCGGCGAGCTCGACCCAGAAAATCACCCAGGCGAGAAGAATGAAGACTTCCTGGCCGACCCAATAGCTGAGGCCGAGAAGGACGCCGGCGGCGAGGCTCCAAGCCCGATCCGCGCGCGGCCTGTCCCCACCCATCGTCATGAGATAGGCGGCAAGCGCCAGTGCCGGAATGGCCGTACGCAGCTGGAAGATCGGCGTCAGGAAGAGGAAGGTTGCGGCGACGAAAACAGCGATCGCGAAGGAGGCGCGCCCGAGAAGGGCGCGCGTGGCGGCCAGCGCCAAAGCGAAACTCGCCGCGATCTGAAACAGATAGGGTTCCAGCAGGATCGCAAACGAGGTCGCACGAAACGTCTCGCCGAAAAGCCGCTGCCCCAGCGCCAGATAATAGTAAGTGCCCGGCGTGCGAAAATGGATGAAGTCGCGAATGTAGATTTCGCCGTGGTTGATCCAGCGCGCGAAATTGTGAAACAGCGCCTGATCGCCGAACTGGAACGAGTAAAGCGACTTGGCCCAGGCAAAGGCGATGCCCACCGACAGAATGCAGAGCAGAAGAAAAAGCGCCGCCGGGACGCGAATCCGAGACGTCACGCCCCGACCTCGCCCTGCCGCGTCGCCTCGTCGGGCTCAGCATCCGGCTCGTAGATCTTGCGGACGATGTAGAGCGGGCGCTGCTTCGCCTCGATGAAGATGCGGGAGAGATATTCGCCGATCGCGCCAAGGCTCAGCATGGTGAGGCCGTTGAAGAACATGATGGCGACGATCAGGGACGGATAGCCCGGCACATCACGACCGAAGAGCATCGTGCGCACGACGACGATGATGGCATAGACGATCGCAAGTCCCGCGATCGCTCCGCCCAGATAGCTCCAGATGCGCAATGGCACCGAGCTGAAGGAGGTGATGCCGTCGAGGGCAAAATTCCACAGCCGCCAGTATTTCCACTTGGTCTCGCCGGCAAAGCGCGCCTCGCGGGAATACTCGATGCTGGCCTGCCGGAAACCGACCCAGGCGAACAGCCCCTTGTTGAAGCGGCTGCGCTCCGGCAGCGCGCAGATGGCATCGACCACTTTGCGGTCCATGAGCCGGAAATCGCCAACATTCGGCGGGATCTCGATTTCCGAGAGCTTGTTCGCCGACCAGTAGAACAGGCCCGCCGTCCACCTCTTCATCGGCGTATCGGTCTGGCGCTCGGAGCGCACGGCGTTGACGACCTCGTAGCCCTCTCGCCACTTCTCCAGCATGCGGCCGATGAGCTCCGGCGGGTCCTGCAGATCAGCATCGATCGGAATCACGCAATCGCCCCGCGAGGCGTCGAGGCCGGCGGTCAGCGCCGCCTCCTTGCCGAAATTGCGCGAGAGGTCGATCACCCGCAGATAGGGCGCGTGTTTCTGCCGCTCGATCAGGGCCGCCAGCGTCCGGTCGCGGCTGCCGTCGTCGACGCAGACGATTTCGTAGGAGATGCCAAGCTCGCCCAACACGGATTCAAGACGTCGAAAGAGTCCGTCCAGGCACTCTTCCTCGTTGTGCATCGGGATGACGAGACTGAGGCAGGGCTTGGTCATGGAGGCCCATTGCGGCTGGCGAAACACGGGAATCGATCGCAGTTCTGATCGATCCGCGATCTCCCGGCAAGGCAGCGGGCGTCCTTGTTGCAACTGCTGCGGCTGGCCGGAAGCTTTCAAAGCGCCCTGCGACCCGCGGGCCACACTTGCCGCGGAGCAATGACCGCCCACAAGAGCCTCAGGCGCTTTCCAGACGATGGAGGTACAGTGGCTCTAGTACTTCTTCAAAATATCGGCGAGCGCTCGCTCCTCGGAGGCGGAGAGCTTCGATTCCGATAGGACGCCCGTTCCGCGGAAGCGGATGAAGAGCGCGATGCCGCCGATCAGAAGCACGATCACCGGCGCCGCCCACAGGATCAGATTCTTCCAGTCGAGCACGGGTCGCAGCAGCACGAACTCGCCGTAGCGGTCGACCAGGAACTTCTTCACCTCTTCGTCGGTGTCGCCGGCCTTGATGCGCTCGCGCACGAGAAGGCGCAGATCCTTGGCGAGGTCGGCGTTGGAATCGTCGATCGATTCGTTCTGGCAGACGAGGCAGCGCAGATGTTCGGAAAGGTCGCGCGCGCGCGCCTCCAGCTTCGGATCCTTCAGCATCTCGTCGGGCTCGACCGCCCAGGCCTGCGAGACGAGGTCGAAGCCGCCGCCCCTTTGCAGCGCTCCTCCTGCGGGAAGAAGCAGCGCCGTAAGAGCAAGCGCGATCAAGAAGCGTTTCACGCCTTTGCCTCCTGCAGACGCTTGGCGCGTGCGGGTTTGGCGACACCGATGCGGAAGCGCCGGTCAGAGAGGGACACCGTCCCGCCGATCGCCATCAAAACCGCACCCAGCCAGATGAAGGTGACGAGCGGCTTGTAGTAGGCGCGCACGGTGAGCGAGCCGTCATCGTGCTGATCGCCGATCGACACGTAAAGCTGCGAGAACCAGAAGGTCTTGATCGCCGCTTCCGTGGTCGACATCTGACGCGTGGAATAGAAGCGTTTCGCCGGCGCCATGGCGAGAAGAGCCTCACCGTTGCGGGACACGACGAAGCGGTAGAGCTCCTCGCGGTAATTGTTCTCCGTATGCGGCACGTAATCCTGATAGGTCAGCGTGTAGCCGCCGGTTTCCAGAGATTCTCCGGGCTTTACGGAAACGATCGTCTCGGTCTGATAGGTCGTCGTGGCGACGATGCCGATCACGGTCACGCCGAGGCCGGCATGGGCGAGCGCCGTCGCAAAGGCCGTCCGCGGCATGCCCGTAAAGCGCGCCCAGGAGGTCTTCAGCGGCATGCGCCCGATGCCGGAGCGATCGATGATCTCGTTGGCGGCGCCGGCGATCAGCCAGATGCCGAGACCGATCCCGACAGGCGCCAGCGGATGCTGCACGCCCTCTATGATCAAGGTCGCCACGAACGCCACGACGGCCAGCACCATGGCGAAGAGCAAGCGTTGTGCGGCCGCAGCGAGATCGCCGCGCTTCCAGGCGAGCATCGGCCCGAAGGGGACGGCCAGAAGCACCGGCACCATCAGAGGCGCGAAGGTGATGTTGTAGAACGGCGCCCCCACCGAAATCTTGTCCTTGGTGAGCGCTTCCAGAACGAGCGGATAAAGCGTGCCGGCGAAGACCGTCGCCGTTGCCGCCACCAGGAAGAGATTGTTGTAGAGAAGCGCGCCCTCACGGCTGATCGGCGCGAACAGGCCGCCCTGTTTCAGCTCTGGCGCCCGCCAGGCGAAAAGCGCCAGCGACCCGCCGATGAAGAGCACCAGGATTGCCAGGATGAAGACGCCGCGCGTCGGGTCCGTCGCGAAGGCGTGCACCGAGGTGAGCACGCCGGAGCGCACCAGAAACGTGCCGAGCAGCGACAGCGAGAAGGTGAGGATCGCCAGCAGGATCGTCCAGATCTTGAGGGCGCCCCGCTTCTCCATGACGATCGCCGAATGCAGAAGAGCGGTTCCCGCCAGCCACGGCATGAAGGAAGCGTTCTCGACAGGATCCCAGAACCACCAGCCGCCCCAGCCGAGCTCGTAATAGGCCCAGTAGGAGCCCATGGCGATGCCGAGCGTCAGGAAGATCCAGGCCATCAGCGTCCAGGGCCTGACCCAGCGCGCCCAGGCCGCATCGACGCGGCCTTCGATGAGCGCGGCCGCGGCGAACGAAAAGACGATCGAGAAGCCGACATAGCCGAGATAGAGAAGCGGCGGATGAATGGCGAGGCCGACATCCTGCAGGATCGGGTTGAGATCGCGCCCCTCGCCCGGCGCCGGCGTCAGGCGCAGGAACGGGTTCGAAGTGGTCAGGATGAAGAGCAAGAACGCCGTCGCGACCCAGCCCTGCACGGCGAGCACGCGCGCCTTCAAGGTCACCGGCAGATTGCCGCCGAAGGCCGCCACCAGCGCTCCGAAGAGCGACAGGATCAGGACCCACAGCATCATGGAGCCTTCGTGATTGCCCCACACACCGGAAATCTTGAACAGAAGCGGCTTCGCCGAATGCGAGTTCTCCCAGACATTCGCCACGGAGAAATCGGAATTCACATAGGCGACGGTGAGCGCGCCGAAGGCAAAGGCCACATACAGAAAGCCGATGAGGGTCGAGACCGTGCCCACCCGCATCAGCCGGTTGTCGCGCGCCGAAGCGCCCCACAGCGGCACCGTCGACTGAATGAGCGACAGCGCCAACGCCAGAACGAGCGCGTAATGGCCGAGTTCAGCGATCGAAAAGCCAGACATCGAAGACATCACTGCGTCGCTGTCTCTTGGTTATGCTTCCACAGGCCCTGCGATTTCAGGGAATCGGCGACCTCGCGCGGCATGTAATTCTCATCATGCTTGGCCAGCACGCTGTCGGCATGGAAGCTGCCATCGGGCTCCATCCGGCCTTCGGCCACGACGCCCTGCCCTTCGCGGAACAGGTCCGGCAGAATGCCGCGATACATGACCGGCACGACCTGCGCCGTATCGGTGATGGAGAAGAAGACTTCGCCGTCCTTCTCACGCTTCACCGACCCTTCGGCGACAAGGCCGCCGAGCCGGATGCGCGAACCCGGGGCGATGTTCTTTTCGGCGAGTTCGCTCGGCGCGTAGAAGAAGACGATCTGGTCGTTGAGTGCATAGGCCACCAGGCCGACGGCGCTCGCAAGCACCAATCCGGCTCCGGCAATGAGCGACAAACGGCGTTGTTTGCGGGTCATTGCGTCATCTCCTCCATGCCCGGGAGACGCAGGTCCTGGGCGAGCTGAGCGATTTCACGCCGCTTCTCCGTGTCGGAGACCGACGCAAGGGCCGTGCGTGCGGCCTCGGCGGCATCTTCACGCCGTCCGAGCACGGCGTAGGAGCGGACGAGCTGCAGCCAGCCATCCGCATCGTCGGGCTTCTTCTCGAGACGATCGGCCAGATTGTCGACCATCCCCTCGATCATTGCCATGCGATCTTCAGGAGCCATGGCGCCGGCGGCATCCATTTCCTCCTGGCTCGGCCCGCGCGCGGGCGTCGCAGCAGGCGGCGCATCCGCGCCGGCCCGCGCGCTAGGCGCGTTCTCGCGCAAAGGCCCGAGCGCCGGCTTGTTCGGCTTGGCGAAAAGGGCTGCTGCCGTGTCCTTCTCCGCCCTCTCGATGCGCGCCACCGTCTCTTCGATCGCCGGACGCCAGGCGGCATCGACGGGCGCGTCGTCGAGAAGCGCGTGCAAGGCGGTCGTCGCGCCCTCGTTGTCGCCTTCCTGCTCCATGGCGAGAGCCAGATAGAAACGGGCCTTGGCCGTATCGCTGTCGAGCTCGGCACCCGATTCGGCGGAGGCTTCAAAAGCTTTGCGCGCTTCGTCGGTGACGATGCCGCCGGAGGCCATGACGAGCGCTTCGCCGAGCGCCGTCTGCCGCGCGGGCGTGGAGCCGCCGAGGCGGATCACGTTGCGATAGGCGCGGGCGGCGTCGACCGGGCGGCCGAGACGCGAATAGACGGGCGCCAGCACCTCCCAGCCGCGCGCATCGTCGGGATTGCGCGCCAGATGGTCTTCCACGCGTCCGACGAGAAGCGAAATGTTCTTGCTGTCCGGCGCATCGCCGAGACGCGCCTGCAAGGGCTCGTCGGGCAGGCCCGGAGAGCCCTGCGCGAGATAAAGCCCGAGGCCGATGAGCGGGATGCCGACGAGTGCGACGGCAGCCGTCGCCGCGCGCCGGAAGCCGCCACCGGCGGTGGCCGTGCGCGCCGCCTCGCGGCGATCCGCAGCGATCAGACGGCGGCCGATCTCGGCCCGCGCCGCTTCGGCCTCTTCAGGCCCGATCCGGCCAGCCTCGCGATCGCGCTCGAGCTCGTCGAGCTGTCGGCGGTAAACTGCCGCATCATAGTTTTCGCGCGAATCGACGGGTTTTCCCTCCCGCAGGAGAGGAACAACGACGGCCAGAACAGCGATGACCGTGAAGATTGCAATCGCCAACCAGAGAAGCATGAGATCTCAAGCTCTTAACTTGGGCTAGATGTACCCGTCCAAAGCCCGGGTCACAATGCGACGAACACGCTTTCGTCTAGATAGGATGCCCAAGAACCTCGCGGCAGGTCACTTTTTCAGGCCGCGGCACAACACCGCGGCCTGGGATCACAAAGAACGCTACCGAGCTCAGCTCACCGGACGCCAGGTGCCGTCCGGCTGACGGCAGGCCGTGCCGCGGGCCACCTGCGGCGAGCCTTCGATATAGATCGTGTGCGCATAGTCGCGGCAATCGACGGAATTGATCTGGTAGGTCTGTCCCGGAACGATTTCGCCGCGGTAATTGCCAGAGCTCGCCTGCCACTGAACCGGACGGCCCGGCGCACCGTATTCGAGCGCCTGGTATTCGGCGGCAAGCGCCTGCTGACGGGCCTGCTGGTCCATATTCGCGCCGACGCGGTTGCCGATCAGGCCGCCGGCGAGTGCGCCGATCGCGGTTGCCGCAACACGACCCGAACCATGGCCGATCTGGTTGCCGAGAACGCCACCGACCACGGCACCGCCGAGGGTCCCGATGCCTTCGCGCTGCCCCATCCCCCCGGGCTCGGTCTGGCAAGCGGTGAGAAACAGAGCACCGATCGCGGCACTCGTCACTGCAAGTCTCATTGAACAATCCTCTCGAAAAAACCCCTCGGCCAATCCATGGCAGATCGAGCGAACCGGTTCCAGAGCAGCATGGCAAAATTGCGGTCGGAGGCCTCTTCACCTTTCAAGGAGCAGACGTTCCGACGGCCTATCCGTTCTTTTCCGCCACCGGCAGGTCGAGCACGGCCTTCAGGCCCCCTTCCGGCGCCGCCTCCAAGGTCAAAGCGCCACCATAGATGCGGGCGAGTTCGTCCACGATCGACAGGCCGAGACCGGAGCCCGGCTTCGTCTCGTCGAGGCGCATGCCGCGGGCCAGCACTTTCTTACGCTCGTCCGGCGCGAGCCCCGGCCCGTCATCGGTGATCATGAGCCGCGCGCGCCGCGCATTGCCGTCACCGGCGGGCAGGCACGAGAGCGTCACCTCAGAGCCCGCCCATTTGCAGGCATTGTCGAGGAGGTTTCCGACCATCTCTTCGAGATCCTGCTTCTCGCCCCGGAAGACGAGCGTTGCCGGACAATGCACGCTGATCTCGAGCGGACGGTCGCGGCCATGCACCTTCTGCATGACGCGCGCCAGGGCCTCCACCACGGGCGCCACCGGCGTCATGGCGCCGATGACGTTCGTCTGCGCGGCGATGCGGGCCCGGTCGAGATGATGGCCGATCTGGCCGCGCATCACCTCCACCTGACGGCCGACGCGGTCGGCAAGCTCGCCCTCGCCCGCCTCCGCCTCGTTCTGCAGAATGGCGAGCGGGGTCTTCAGAGCATGCGCAAGATTGCCGACATGGCGGCGGGCCCGTTCCACGATCTCGCGATTGGAGAGGATGAGCGCATCGAGATCTTCGGCAAGCGGGGCGATTTCGTCGGGCCACTGGCCGCCGAGGCTGACGCGTTCGCCGCGCCGGACCTCCTGCAAGGCGGCGCGCACGTCGCGCAAGGGTCGAAGCCCGAAGCGAATCAGGACGGCTGCGCCGATCGCGAGAAGCAGTCCGAAGATGCCGAGCGTAATCGCCACGATGGTGGTGAATCTGGAAATGTCGCGCGCCACGCCGCGGGCATCGCCGGCCACCAGCACCGCAAGGCGCTTGCCGTCCGGCTTGGTGATCTGGCGTTCCACGGCTCTGAGGCCGCGTCCCCCGGGCCCCTCGAAAGAAAGGCGGCGCGGCCGCCCGTCCGGGTCGGGCAGATCGTCGACGGCGAGATGATCACCGAAGAGCGACGGCGAGGCGGTCAGAACCGCGCCCGTCTCCATATCGCGGATCTGCCAGTACCAGCCCGATTGCGGCAGGGAAAAGCGCGGCTCGCCGAGCGCCACCTGCGTTTCGTTCGGCCCCTCGCCCGAGGCGACGACGGCGCCGACGAGCGCCTTGTGCAGCGCCACCAGGCGGAAATCGAAACTGCGCTGCAGGCTGTCGCGAAAAAGCGAAATGAAGAGAATGGCGGCGAGAAGCAGCGCGACCGTCGTGCCGGCCGCCGCGATGATGGCGAGCCGCAGGCTGAGCGAGCCCTGCCCCTCGGACGTGCTGCGCCTGAGCCCCCAGCTTCGTGGATGCAGCCGCTCAAGCATCGGCGCCGTCGGTCTCGCCTCCCGGCGGATCGATGCGGTAGCCGAGCCCGCGCACCGTCTCGATCAGATCGATGCCGAGCTTCTTTCTGAGACGTCCGACAAAAACTTCGATCGTGTTGGAATCGCGATCGAAATCCTGATCGTAAAGATGCTCCGTCAGCTCCGTGCGCGAGATCGTCTTGCCGCGATGGTGCATGAGATATTCGAGCACCTTGTATTCGTGCGAGGTGAGCTTCACCGGATTGCCGTCGACCGTCACGCGGCTCGCCCTCAGATCGAGGCGCACGGGCCCGGCGGTGAGGTCGTTCGAGGCATGGCCGGCGGCGCGTCGCACGAGCGCGCGCACGCGCGCCAGAACCTCCTCCATATGGAAGGGCTTGGCGACATAATCGTCGGCGCCGGCGTCGATCCCCTGCACCTTGTCGGACCAGCGGTCGCGCGCCGTCAGGATGAGGACGGGCATGGTGCGCCCCTCGCGGCGCCAGGCTTCCAGAACCGACAGCCCATCCATCTGCGGCAGGCCGAGATCGAGAATCACGGCGTCGTAGGGCTCCGTCTCGCCGAGAAAATGGCCGTCCTCACCGTCGAGCGCGGCATCGACCGCATAACCCTGCTCGGTGAGCGCGCTCACCATCTGACGGTTCAGATTCTCGTCGTCCTCCACGACCAAAATGCGCATGAGAGCCTTCGCCTTTCGTCTCTGCTCGGGATTTGTCGCCCGCTATCGGCCGCCTCTTTTGACCGGCCTTTTTCGCCGTTCCGTGTTCTCCGGCCCGGGTTCGTCGGCCCGTGTTCGTCGGCCAATGTTCATCGGCTGCGATTCGTCTTCGAAAGACTATCTCTTTGCCTAACGCGCCGGAATGTTGACGCGCTGGAGCCTTCCGTCCGGGCCGAGCACGGAGGCCTGATAGACATAGCCGCCGCCCGCCTCGCACAATTTGACGTCGACGACCTCGCCGGAAATGCCGGCACGCCGGAGCGCCTGCGACAGCGGCACGGCCTGGCCGGACGCCACCACCTGGCGCGCCTCGCCGGGGCCAAGACAGGCAGCAGCCGCCTCCCCGGCCACCAGAAGCGACAGGAGAAGGGCGAAGACCGACAGGAAGGGGCGCAACATCATCATGCCTGTCTCATAACACGAGCGGCTGAATGCGGGCTGAATGGGGGAGAGTTTCTGGGGAAAGGCCGCGACACAAATCGTCCCGGGCAAAGCCATTGCTACCCGCCCGCCCTTTTGTGTCATTCGCTTGCTGAACCGAGCATGCGCGCCAGAGCGTTGACCACCCTGCCGAACCAGCTCGTCTCGGACCATTCTCCCGTAAGGACCACTCGGATCAGAACGGCAATCGCAAGCGTCGCGAGCGCCAGACCGATCGTCGCGAGCAGCCCTGCCCAGACGAGAATGAAAGTCAAGGAAGAGAGCGCCATCGCGATCAAAATGAGGGATGCCACGATGCCGAAGCGATAACTCGCATTCGCCCGGGCGTCTTCCCTGTCTCTCTGATCCACGATCTTTTCGGCAAGCGCAGGGTTCTCGCTGGCAATCTTCCGCAATTCGGCCAGGTCGTTGCCGTGGAGATGAAGACTGCCGATCGCGAGGTAGCGGTCGCCGGCCCGCGACCCGCCTTCCTCGCCCTTGCGGTTCGAGCTATCCGGCCTTTCGGGAAGCTCGTTCGTCATAAGCGCTCACATTGCCGCGAGAGGCCATATCGCCGGCTGAACCAGTCTTTTTACCGCTGCGCCTCGCATGCAAAAGTTCGCGCAGTGCATTGCGGATTGGACCCAACGTCAAAATATCGTCGACGCCACGCCGGAAATCTTTCTGGCTGAACTTCGTCGTTGTTGATGACATCAAGCGCCTCACCTTTGCCGATGGCGAGGACAAACTTGCCATCGGCTGTATGTTGCATATGGCTTCAAACGGCCGCAAGCGCCATCATGATCCACGCATACGCCCGTCGATCTTCGGCCGCCGTTGACAAAAACTGTGGCGCCCCGATCTTTAGATCGTTGATTGGAGACCCGCGATGACGACTGTGACCGTCAACTTGCGCCCCGACCTTGCCGACTTCCTCGAGGGCGAAGTGGCGAAGGGCGGCTACACCTCGTCGAGTGACGTCGTGCAGGACGCGCTCTTGTTGCTGCAGCACGAGAAGGCCGCAGAGGAAGAAAAGCTCCTCACCCTGAGACGGGAAATCGCACGCGGACTTGAAGAGGCCGAGGCCGGCCGTTTCTCCAAGAAAACGGTCGATGACATCCTGTCGGACATACTCGCAGGCAACACGAGTGGATGAACTACGAGCTTACGCTTCTTGCTGAGAACGACGTCCAAGCCATTCTCCAGGAAACGCTGACGCTCTTCGGGCCAAAACAAACCGAAGCTTACGCAGGCATTATCAGGAAGGGGATTGAGCGCATCGCCGGAGATCCCGTTGGGCCTGGCACTCTCGATCGTTCAGATGTGGCGAAGACGTCCGCTTCTTCCCCCTCGCCCTTGCAGCGGGTCGGCGCCACGGCGCCGCACATTGCCTCTATTTCAAGGTCGGGGCTCTCTCCGACGGGTCAACCGGCACCATCATCTTGCGAGTGCTGCACGAAAGGATGGCGCCCCGACATCACCTCGCGATCGGCAACCTGCCCTCCAATGACTGACGTGTTCCCCCCTCACACATTCGGCCGGTCCTTCACGAAATAACCGACGATCAGCGCCAGCGCCGGGGCGAGCGGGGCCCAGATCTCAGGATCGGCGAATTCGGGAAAATGCCGCGCCACGAGAAGCTGGGCGAGATTGGCGAGCGAGGCGGCAAACGTCGCCGCGGTCAGCTTGTTGGTCGGCAGGAGCGTCGGCTGGGTCACCGTGGTCATGAGATTTTTCCTCCAGACAGAAAAATGGCTGCTGCGAGAGCGGCCAGGACGCAAAGTGTGAGAAAGATCAGGCCCCAGGGCGGACCAGCGCGGCCCGCCTGAGGCGCCGGGCGCATCGCGGCGCCCGCCTTCAGCGCCGGCAGTTCGGAGAGCGCAACATGCAGCTCGTGAAGCGTCTTCGCGCCGGCGATGTCGTCGGGGGTGAGGCCGCGGGCGGCCTGAAAGCGTTTCACCGCGCCCTTCGTCAGCTCCTGGCCGAGGAGGACGAGCGCGGCGCGCACATAAAGGCGCCGCCGGTCGGCGAGGCCGTTCGTCCCGCCATTGACCGCCCGCGTCAGGCCGATCAGATCGCCCACCGCGGCAAGCCGGCCGAGATCGCGGCTCTCCCAGTACCAGAGCGCCGACACGAAGGCCCATGGAAAGGCCGCCAGGCGGTTCGGCTTGGCCAAAAAATCCGGAGCATCGGCAAAACGTTCTTTCGCCCAAACCGAGAAGGCCGCAACGTTCGCCCGCCCCGTCACCTGGATGAGCCCGCGGCCGCGGTAGCGATAGCCGTCGCCGTCCGTCTCCGGTGTGTTGCCGAGATCGGCGCGGATATCGTAGCGCCGCTGCGCGGCCGTCGGCCCCCAGATCTCTTCCAGATAGCGAAAGCGCCCGCTCTCATGGCCGATCTGCGCCAGAAACGCGGCGAGCATCTCCGGCCGGTCGAGCCCGAAAGCCTTGCCGTGCCGGGCAAGCCCCTCGGCCACGCCTTCCAGAATGCCGGCGCGCGCCCTCGCGCCCGCAATCGTCCGCATGTCCTTGACGGCGATCATGCCGCTCTCCCTCTCTGTATTTGAAAAGCCTTGTCTCGGCGCCGCCGCCCGTCAGAGGCGAAGCGTCGCCTCGGCCGCAAAGCCCGGCCCGATCATCTCCGAGAGCTGTGCGACACGCACGGTCAGCACCTCCGGCAAAGCGCCGAAATCGGCGAGCTGCGCGGCGGCGGTATAGGCAAAGCCCGGACCTGCCGTTTCCACCTCGCGCCGCACGGCACCGCCGTCCAAAATCTCCAGACGATAGGCTTCGCGTGTCTCGTTGAGCGGCACGTCGGCGAGTGCCCAGCTATCGCCGCCAAAGCGCGTGCGCCGGATCCAGGACAGCGACACATCGCCCGTCGCCGAAACGCGCCTTGCCCGCAGATGCACCGGGCTCGCCGGCTTCAGCCCCCGCCCCTCGGGCGTGACGGCGATCTCGACGAAACTCGCCGCGGCATGGCTTTCGGCGATCGGCCCGATGCGCAGGCGCTTGTCCCGCCCGATCGCATCGAGCCCCATCGGCAGGACGGAAACGGCGTCGTTCAACAGCACGAAAGCATTGCCGGCGCTCGCACCCGCCGCCATCGCGGTCTCGCTGCCGCCCTGCCCGCGCAACAGCCGGGCGAGACGATAGCGGCGGGTCCCGATCAGCTCGGCCGTGGTGAATTGCAAAACTTCCCAGCTCCCGTCGTCGGCTTTGACCGCCGCGAGATTGCCGCCCGCCAGCACATCGATCTCCGGCAGCGAGGCGAGCGCCCCGCCATAGAGCGTCACCTCCGGCGTATTGGCTCGGTCGAAACGGCCGAGCGGGCCGGGCCTCAGAGCCGTCACCAGCCGGCCGCAGGTGGCACGGGTCGCAATCGTCGAGAAAAAGGAAAAACCGCCCCCCGCCTCTCCCTGATAGACGGCGAGCGTGCCGGGCCATGGCTCGGCGAAGGCCGCCAGCCGCGGCTGATGCGCCTTTTCGCCATCGGCCGGCGCCGGCAGCTCCATCACATGGACGAGCGGCGGACCATAGGCCGGCGGCGTCACGACCCCCGGCGGGGTCGGCGTGGCCGGCACCATCGCCTTCCGCCGCAACGTCACCCGCCGCGCCTCCACCTCACGTGCCTCGCCATCGGCAATCCGCGTCACCAGAAACGTGTCCGAACGCCCCTCCAGGGTGAGCCGCACCGCATCGCCCGCATCGAGCGCGGAACAACTCGGCGGCAGCGCGAAGGAGATCTCCTCACGCCCCCGCCACAGATCGGCGAGCATCGCCTCGGCGAGCGCTTCGGCCTCCGCATCGCGCGCCACGATCGGCAGATCGAGCGTCAGGACGCGCCGGCTTCCCCCGGCGAGCCGGCGCGAATGCGCCGCCGCCATGCGGTAATCGTTGTCGGGAGACAGAGTGCGCAGTGCCACTTCCGCGGCAAGCTCCGTCTCCTGCGCCCGCCGCCGCGTGGTCAGCGGCGCATCGGCCGCATCGACGAGCCGCGTGTCCGACAGGCTCGCATCAAGCGGCCGCGCGCGCCCGCGAAAGCGGATTGTCGTGCCGGCATCCGCCGCATCGACACCATAGGCGGACAAAAGCGGTTCGAGCGTCGCGCGTGCCGATGACCGCTCGCCGACGACGAACCCCTCGACGAGCCCGTGCACATCGACAACTTCCGCCGCATCGAAACCGTGATCCGACAGCACCGCCTCGATCAGACGGGCAAGGTCCATGGCGCCGAGCCGACCGTTGAGCCAGTGTCCGAACCGCCAGTTCGGCGCATCGCCCCAGACATCCTCGAGCGCGGGAAACCAGGGATAGGGCCGCGCATCCCAGGTCCACAGTGTGAGATGCGCCGGATCGACCATCGGACCGTTCGGCCCATCCCGGTTCATCCCCGCATAATCGGCATGGCTCGGGTCATAGGCGGACAGAAGCGCCTCGATGGTGCGCCGCTGGATCAGATCATCGCGCTCGCCGGCGGAAAAATGCGGCAGCGCGCCTTCCGAGGATTTTGGATCGTAAAAAACGTTCGGCTGGTTCGCGCCCTTATCGACGGCCGGACAGCCGAATTCGGTGAACCAGATCGGTTTCGACAACGGCACCCAGGCCGTCGGCGTCGCCTGTTCCACGCCGCCGGGCCGGTCGTAATGCCGGTTTTCCCACCAGCTCTCGATGTCCTTGAAGCGAAACACCCAGGGCTTTCCCGCCGTCCCGTCGGTGACCCTGCTGCGCCGCTGTGCCTTCCGGTCCTCGTCGGAGGCATAATACCAGTCGAAGCCTTCGCCGGCCGCGAGGTTCTTGCGCAGATAATCGCAGCGGTAGATCGACCTCCCCGCCGCCTCGTCGGCATGGCCCGGCTCGTCGCGCCAGTCGGCGAGCGGCCAGTAAATGTCGATGCCGACGAAATCGGCCTCCGCCCAGAACGGGTCGAGATGGAAGAAGACGTCGCCGGAGCCATCCGCCGGCTGATGACCGAAATATTCCGACCAGTCGGCCGCATAGGAGATCCTTGTCGCCGCCCCCAGAACCTGCCGGCATTCGCCACGCAGCACGCCCAGCGCCTCGACGAAGGGATAGCGGTTCCCCTGCCCGCGGATCTGGCTCAGCGCCACCATTTCCGAGCCGACGAGAAACGCGTCGACCCCGCCCGCCGCCTTCGCCAGATGCGCATTGTGCAGGATGAAGCGGCGATAGCGCCAATCCGTCGGCCCGGAATAAGAAACACCCCCGGCGCCCACCGAAAACTGGCCAAGCGACGCCTCGCCCAGAAAATCCGCGATCTCGTCTGCCGCCGCCGCGCTCTTGTCGGGCGAACCGGCACGACCCGGCGCTACCGACAGCGTGATGCGCCCGCGCCAGGGATAGGGCGGCTGCCCCGCCTCGCCGCTTCTCGGATCGGGAAGCGCATTGTCCGCCGCGACATCCATCAGCACGAAGGGCAGAAGCGCCACCTTCAGGCCGCGCGCCTTCAGTTCGCGGATCGCCCTGATGACCGTCTCGTCGCTCGGCGTGCCGCCATAGGCCGCCCGTCCGTCGATATAGGAGACGACCTCCGCCTCGCCGCGGGTAAGCCCCGCCACCGACCAGTCGCCGCCGGAGATCCGCTTATGGGCATCGTCGACCATCGGCTGGATCAGGCATTCAGGTGCGCGCAGATCGTTGCCGAACCAGGCGACGACCAGCGTCACCCATTCAAGCCGCGGGCAGAGATCCATGAGCTCGTCGAGCGAGGTCTCGAAATCCGCCTCCTCGCGGCGGGCAAAGGTGTTGGCGGTGGCATAGGTGCCGGGATCGCCCTCACTGAGGCGAAGCGCGGTGTCGTAGACGAACTCGCCCGCGCCGGGGATCATGCAGACGGCGCGGATATCCTTTTCGATGCTGCCGACGGGGCGCAAAATCTCGAATGAGAGCTGCGGAATGCGATTGCCGAATTCTGCCAGCGCCAGACGCTCGAAGACGACATAGGCGGTGCCACGATAGGCCGGCGGCTCCTCCTCATGCGCGGCAATCAAAGGATCGGGCAATTGGTCCTCGCTGCCCTTATAGATGCGCAAGGTGACGAGTGAGGGATCGAGCGGCTTTCCGTCCGCCCAGATCCTGCCGATATGCGCCACCTCGCCTTCGCACAGCGCCACGGCAAAATTGGCGAAGTAGCTGTAGGTGGTCGTCGTCACCTTGCTGCCGCCGCCCTTGCCGCCCGCGCGCTGCGTGTCGGTCGTCGCGACTTCCTCGAAATCCGTCGCCCAGATCACCTGGCCGGCCAGACGCACGCGGCCATAGACGCGCGGGATCGGGGCACCTTCGGTCGAACTCTGCACGGTCAGGTCGGAAAGCCGCGCGCCCTCCGCCTTGCGCTCGGTGGAAAATACGCTGCGATCGATCGCATAGCCCGCAAGCGCGCCGAGCGCGCGTCCGGCGATCGCCCCCACCCCACCGAAAATGCCGCCAAGGCTCGCGCCCGCCGCGCTCAACAGAAGCGTCGCCATCAGCCCTCCTCCCCTCCGACATCCGGAAACGCGAAGGCATAGGCGATGCGCCGCCGCCAGCCGGGCACCAGCGCCACTTCGGCCACCGCCGCCCCTTCATGCGCGTGGATCATCGTCGTCTCGCCGGTAAGGATCGCGGCATGCTTTGCCGGCAGCCCCCTTCGCCAGCGGAAGAGGAGCACATCGCCGGCCCGCGCCGCTGAAATCTCGATCTCGCAGAGATGCCGGCGCGCGGCGTCTCTCAGCGTTTCTTCGCCCCGCGCCTCGGCCCAGTCGGGCGTATAGGCAGGCGGCATCTCGGCCTCTTCGCCATAAATCTCGCACCACACGCCACGCACGAGGCCGAGGCAATCGGCACCGACGCCGCGCAGGGCGGCCTGATGGCGATAGGGCGTGCCGATCCAGCGCCTTGCCGCGCACACGATCGCCGCACGCGTCACCTTTTCCATGCGCCGGCCCCTCCCCGTTCGGTCCTCATTCGTTTGGGCCCGGGCGCCCGATGAAGGGCGTCGTGGTGCTGACCTCGCCGCCGCTTGCCACCGACCAGACGAAATCGTTACCCGGCATATGCGGAAAGCCGCGGAAATTGAGCGTATTGCCGAAGCGTCCGCGGCAGGTCGCAAGGCGCTTGTCGCAGCCGGGCGTCACCGCAACCCGGTCGCCGACAGTGATCGGCCGTTCCATCTTCTGCCAGAGCGTCATGCGGTGTGCCGTTCCCTCGACAGCATGACGCGCCACTTCGATGGCGCGGCCCTCGTTGGCGCCGGAGAGAAACGTCAAAAGCCCTCGCGCCAGGCTGCCATCCTCTGCGCCAGGCCCGCCGGCCTCGATCCAGCCCACCCCATCCGTCGCCGTCACGACCGCCTCGACGCGCAGAGCCGCAAGATCGACGCGGCAGCGGCCATCGCCGAGATCGGCGTCGCAGAGATGCGCGAAAAGCCGGCCGCTCTCCTGGTCGAGCGCGTGCGCGAGCCCGCGCAGTTCGGCCTTGAAGGCATGGTCCTCGCGCGTCACCTCGCCGATCGAGGCGATGCGCATCAGATGGCGCATCGCGGGCGCGCCCCAATTGACGAGCCACATCTCGACTCGGGCATTGTCATAGAGCCCGGCGAGGAGATCCTCCTCCGACAGCCTGTCCGAACTCAGCGCCCCGGCAACATCGAGGCCGCCGACTTCCAGTCCCGCATGGGCGACGCCGCCCGAAGCCGTCAGCCCGTTCTGCGGCTCATAGGTCACCCCGCCGAAGACGAGTGTGCGGTCGTGATCGGTGAAACCGAACCTCACCCCGTCGGCGCGGATCAGCGTCCAGCAGGCGCAAAGGCTCGTGACGCCCGCTTCAAGATGCGCGGTCAGCGCAGCGGAAAAATCCTTCACGGCTTGATCTCCACAATCGGGACGGAAGGCGCCTCGCCCGCCTCGAAGGCGGCAAGATCGATGTCGAGGCGGTCGGTGTCGAAGCGCACCGGAACGTCGAAGAGGAAGCCGGCGGTGACCGCCGCTCCCGCCGCAGGCACATGGCCGGAGGAAAAGGCGATGCGCCCGGTGGCGGCGTCGAGCGAGAATGCTCCCGCCCCCTTCTCCACCCCGCCGACCGCAACGCGGATGGTGCCCGCCACAGGCTTTTCGATCGTGCGCAGCCACGGGGCGAGCCCGTCGCCGTAGCGCTTCACGAGGACAAATTCCGCGTTCGCGCCATCGCCCGTGCCGATCCGCTGATCGAAGGGGCCTGGCTCGGCCGGTGCCGGCGCGGAGGAAAAATCACTGCGGTCGCGGAAGCGAAAGCCATAGAGCCGGCCGCGTCGTTCTTCGAAAAAAGCGATCAGCCGTTCCATATCGGCGCGCGAACGCACGCCCGAGCCGACATTGTAGCGGCGCCTGGAATCGGCCCAGCGCTGGTTGCGTTCCTCACGCCCGGAGGCGAGCGTCACCACCTCGGTGCGCCGCTCCGGTCCGCCGGACGAACCGAAGGCGAGCGCCAGCGGAAACGAAACCTCGTGAAAGCCCGCGGACATGACGGCTCACAGCCCCCGCCGGCCGCGCGACACGGCACGCGCCAGCATCGCCGTCATTTCGGCTTCGGACCGGCGGAAGCTCGCCGCATCTTGCGTCGTCACGTTGAAGGTGACGTGGAGGGGCGGCCCCCCGGCGCCCGCGGCTGCAACACCGAGCCTGCCGTCGGCGCCGCGCCGCAAGGGCAGGATCGCCTCCGCCCCCGCCTCCCCCATCAGGCCGATGCCGCTGCCCGTCTGAAAATAGCTCGGCGCGGCAACGACCCCGCCCGAAGCAAAGGGGGTGACCTTGCCGCCCGCAAACACCCCGCCTTGGCCGAAACCGCCCAAAAACGATCCGAACACAGAAGTAAGCGCGCCGGACAGCCCGCCCGCGATCGGCGCGAGCGCGGCATTGAGGGCACGGCGCGACAGCCCGAGCGCCAGGCTTTTCAACACGCTGTCGAAGCGTCGTCCCTCCACTGCCGCCTGGCGGAAGGCGCTCGTCATGGAGCGCCCGAACCTGTCCGCCAGATGCTGAAGGTCGCCGAGCGTCGCCGACAGTGCCTCAGCGCTCCCGGACAACTCGTCCGAGCCGAAATCGAAATCGTCTGCCATCATGTCCTACCGATCGGGAAAGCGCGCCATCAGCTGTGCAAGCTCACCCGCTGTGAGCGGCGTCTTGCCTGCCCCGCACAAAGCCGTGCGGCAGGCCGAAAACTCGCGCGGCGTCATCGCCCAGAAATCGCGAGGAGAAAGCCGCAGAACGGCAAGGCCGAAGGCGATCGCCTCCTGCCAGGGAAAGGCTTTTGCGCCTTCTCTCGCACCGCCCGCGGCTAAAGAGGGTTTTTTGGGGGATCCCCCGGAGCGCCGGAACCTCCATGGTCCCCCTGCGACCCACCGAACGTCGCCCGCAAAAGCTCCGCCGCGATCCTGGCAAAGCCGGCCGCACCCCCGTCCGACCGCAACACCGCCACCTCGTCGTCGGAGATCGCTTCGCCCGCGCCTCTCAGACCCGCACCCAGGATGCGGATGAGATCGCGGGCCGACAGCCGGCCCGTCTCGAAGCGCGCGGCAAGCGCCACCAGATCGTCGGCCTTGAAGGCGGCTTCGAGCTCGGCGAGCGCACCGAGCGTCAAACAGAGCCTGCGCGTCTCGCCGCCGAGCACCGCATCGATCTCGCCGCGATGGAAATTCGCCATCTCCGCCTCCGCTCACAACGCCGCAAAGGCGAGTTCGCCGGCCGATTCCAGCGCCAGATCGTAGGCGACCTCGCCGTCATGCTCGCCGGAATATTCAAGCCCCGTCACCTGAAACGGGCCCGTCACCGTGCCGAAATCCGGGATCACCACCTGCCAGGCGACGATCGTGCCGGCAAAGAAGATCTCGCGGATCGTCGCGTCGCTCGCCTGGTCGCGAAACACGCCGGAGCCGGAAAGCCCGGCCCGTTTCACGCCCGCGCCCTCCAAGAGCTCGCGCCAGCGCCCGGCGGAATCGGTATTGGTGATGTCGACGCTCGCCTGGTTGAACGAAATCCGCCTGGCGCGAAGCCCGGCGACAGTCACGAATTGTCCGTCCCGCTCCAGTTTCAGGAGCAGGTCCTTGCCTTTCTGGGCACTCATGATGGGTTCTCCCGCTGATTGGGCGGCCCAGACGCCAATGGGGGCGTCTATCGCGCGATGGTTGCGGTCAGGCCTTTCTCTGCCCGCTCGCCCGGATGTCTGTTTGTGGAGAGGTCCGCGCGTTTCGCCAGTGCCGGCGCCCTCACGCCTCCTCCACCACCGCGCGAAATTTCAGCACCGCCCGCCGGCCGCTCGCCTCGCCGGCGCCGCTCGTCTTCATCTGGACGAAGCGGCAGCCGACGAGCGTGAAGCCGGCGAGCGCGAAATCGGCGTCATGCAGCAAATCGCGCAAAGCCGCAGCAAGCCCGAGCGTCTCGCGGCGGCCGCGACCGCGCGAAAAGGCGACGAGCGAAAAGATAATCTCGACGAGCTTCGTCTCCGCACCGCTGCCGGCGGCCACGGGCGTCACCTCCATCTCGCCGAGATGCACGTAAGGCGCGCTCATATTCCGCGGCACATGATCGAAGACCTTGTCGGCGCCGATCAGGGCGGTCAGCGCCGCATCGCCCGCAAGCCGTTCATAAATCGCCCGCTGCAGGGCCTCTTCGGCGCCCATCACACTTCCTCCACGGCTTCGGCGCGGGTGAAGCGGCCGCTCGCGTCGGGGTCGTGGCAGATGACGCAGAGAAACATCCGCGCACCGAGCCGCAGCCGGTCACCGGCCAGAAGCCCCACCTCGCGCCGCACGAAAATCTCATGTGTCACCGCGCCGACCCGCCCTTCGCCGAGCGCCACGTCGCGCGCCGTCCCGGGGCGGAGATCGGCCCAGACATGCCCGATCGGCAGATAGTTAAGGCTCTCGCCGCCGAGCCCGTCGGGGGCGGTCACCGGCCGTTCCCAGACCATGCGCTGGGAAAGCCGGCCCGGCCTCGTCACGGGTCGCGTCACAGCTCGCATTCCGGACTGCCTCGACCGTCGGCGCGCCGCGCTCATACCGGCACCACCTCGCGAAACGGCGCAATCAGCCGCTCGTAGCCCGCCGGCAGCGCGCCGGGCCCATCCGCCTCGAGGGCCGCGCCGCGATGCTCGTACCAATGGGCGGCACGCAACAGGATCGCCTGGCGCAGGGGCGCCGGCACCTCGGCTGCGGTCTCGCCGAACCCCGCGGTGACGTCGATTTCGAGGCGGATCATTCCCCAAAGCCGCGTGTCGAGCCGGAGCTCCTCCGCCGTGCTCCCAAGCGAAATCTCATCCTCTTCGAGGAGCCTTTCGCCTGAAGCCGTCTTAAGCCGCGCCCGATCCACCGACAGGAGCGGGCGGATCGGCAGGCGCAGACGTCCGGCTTGCGGCCGTTCCGTCAGGACCAGCCGCCATGCCTGGGCAATCAGAACTTTTCGGAGATCGCCTTCGAGCGCTACGCGTGCGGCGACAAGATAAGCGGAGATGAGTTCGTCTTCGGCCTCGTGCTCGACGCGCAGATGCGCCTTCGCCTCGGCGAGCGACACGGGCTCCACCTCCGGGCCTTCCAGAAGAATGCGTTGCATATGTCACCTTGGGGAAAAAAGGAGCGGCCTGCCCGAAGGCAGGCCGCAGGCCGGGGCCCCGTCGGAGGATGGGGGTGCAGGAGCGGGACCCCGGATCACATGAGGGCAGCACCCTCAGGTCGGTGACGACCTTGTCTTCGCACGCCTAGCTTGCGCTAAACTTGACAAGTTTGATCGCTTCAAAATTGAGAACCCCGCCGCCGACCCGTTTCGTGGTGTAAAAAAGCACGTAGGGCTTGGCCGAATAGGGATCGCGCAGGATGCGGATGCCCTGGCGATCGACGATCAGATAGCCGCGCGAAAAATCACCGAAAGCGATCGACAGAGAGCCTGCGGCGATGTCGGGCATGTCTTCGGCGTCCACGACCGGGAAATTCATGATCGTGGCGCGGCTGCCGAGCCCGACCGGCGGCGCCCAGACATAATTGCCATCGGCGTCCTTCAGTTTGCGGATTGCCGCCTCGGTACGCCGGTTCATGACGAAATGGGCGTTCTGGCGGTAGCCGGCCTTCAGCGCATAGACGAGGTCAATGAGAAGATCGCTCGGCATGTCGGCCGGAAAGCCGCCGGAAACCCCGGTCGAAAGCGTGCCGAGCTTGCCCCATTCCCAGGCGCTTTCGGCAACATTCGGCACGGCGAGAAATCCCGTCGGCTTCTTGTTGCCGTCGCCTTTGACGAAGGCCGCACTCTCCTGTTCGGCAAAGGCCTGGTCGACCTCGCCGGCCAGCCAGGCGGAGAGATCGACGATCGCATCGTCGAGAAGCGCACCCGTCGCCGCGGGCATCGCATAAAGCTCCATCACCGGATATTCGAGCGCATCGAGAACCGGCGTGTCGGTTTCGGGCCGCGCATCCGTCTCGCCAACCCAGCCGGTCGCCGGCCCGCTCACCGCAAAGGGCTTCTTGTAGAGGCTGCCCGAAACGGTGATCGTGCTCGCAATCGCCCGGATCGGCGACACTTCGGCAAGCCTGCGGCCGATCTCCGCTTCCGTCTCGTCGGGCACCAGATAGCCGCCATCGGCGCCGTCGGAGGTGCCGATCGCCATCGCCTTTCGCTCGAGCCGTGCAAGAGCCGCGGTCTCGCCCGCCCGCAGATAGCGCGAGAAGGCCGCGCCATGGCCGGAGAGATCGGCGCCGGCGCGCTCCAGACGCGGCTCGGCCCCGGTGCCGCCCGCAAGCCGCGGCCGCCGGCCCTCGATCGTCAGGCGTTCGATCGCCCTTTCCTGCCGGTCGAGCACATCGTTGAGGCGCGCCACCTTTTCCTCGGTGACGACGTCGGAGGTGAGCCGCCGCTCGATCTCGCCGAGCCGCTCGTCATTCGCCTCCTTGAAGGCCTCGAAGGCGTTCATGAATTCGTCGAAGGCGGCGCCCACTTCAGGCGTCGGCCCCGCCTTGGTCTCGACAAGGCAATCGCCATGCATCTTGTTTTCCAGCGCCGGGCGCAGCTCGGCCGTTCGGGCAGACATCGTCATTTCGTCCTCTTGGTTTCGCGTCTTCAAGAAAAGGCCGGTCTTCCGCCGGCAATCCGGGCAGCTTTCGACCCAACAGCTTTCGGCCCAGCAGCTTTCGGCCGCGCGGGTGTCAGGCGCCGCGCGGCGTCCAAAAACCTTGCGGAAAGACCCGCCTCGCTTGCCTTGACGGAGGCGATGCGTGCCTCCGTCAGCATCGGAAAGGTGACGATCGAGACCTCCCAGAGGTCGATCTCGTAGAGGCGGCGGATTCCGGCCCGCCGGTCCTTGCGGCCGCGCAGCGTGCGGTAGCCGATCGACAGCCCGTCGAGCCCGCCCGCCTTCAACAGCGCGTGGACGTCGCGCGCCCGCGCCACGCCGAGCGTCAGCCGCCCACGCACGAAAAGCCCGCGCCGATCCTCGGCGATCTCTTCCCACACGCCGATCGGCTCGGCCGGATCGTGCTGGAAGAGCATGCGGATGCCGGCTGCCCCGCGCGCTCCCAGGGATCTCGCAAAGGCGCCCGGCATGACCATGTCGCCGGCCAGATCGCGCCGGCCGAAAAGGCTCGCATAGCCGGAAAACCGCCCATCGGCGCCGATCTCCTGCAGGCTTTCGCGCAAGGCCGCGGTGGCGGGGAGGATGGCCGGCCCGTG
Organism: Afifella aestuarii; assembly: GCF_004023665.1. Classification (NCBI taxonomy): domain Bacteria; kingdom Pseudomonadati; phylum Pseudomonadota; class Alphaproteobacteria; order Hyphomicrobiales; family Afifellaceae; genus Afifella; species Afifella aestuarii. The sequence continues at coordinate 870,485 of NZ_SAUF01000002.1, read as the reverse complement.
CCGGGCGAGCGCCCTCATCGCACCACCCGGAAGCGCGGCCTGCCTGTCTCGCCGGCCGCGCCGTTTCCGTGGCGCGCGAATCTCTGCTCGGCGATCGCCCCCAGAAGCCTGACGGCGAATTCCGAAAAGACGGCGCGATGGTCCGTTCGCGCCGGCAACAGCGCGTTCCAAAGTCTCTTCATCTTGGCCTCGAAGGTTCAGGAATGGTCGCGGAACAGCCGGTTCAGCTGCGCGATCTCCTTGACGAAATCGTTGAAACGCCGGTTGGAGGCGGCGAGCTCGCGCAGGCTCCAGACGAGAAGCCCGGAAGCGCCCGACGCCCACAGAAAGAGCGCGAGATGCGCCAGATCGCCCCGCTCGGCGAAGGTCTTGGTGAGCTCAGGCATCGTCACCCCTTCGCTTCCTGTCATGTTCGCCCAGCCGGAGAACCGGCGAGCGCCGGATCAGCCTGGCGTACCGGGCGCCATCGCCGCGTCTTCCAGCCATGCGATGAAGAGCTGCGCGTCGCGGTTCGGTCGGCGCGGCCTCAGTGCGACATAGGCCTGCCCCGTCGGGGCGAAGCCGAAGGGCGCCAAGAGCCGCCCCGCCGCCACATCGTCGCGCACCAGCACTTCCGGCGCGATCGCCACGCCGAGCCCGGCCGTCGCGGCTTCGAGCAGGAAATAAAAATGCTCGAAGACACGGCCGCCCGCCGGCGGTGGCAAATCCTGTCCCCGGCACCAGTCCGCCCAGGCCGCCGGCCGCGTCTTGGTATGCAGCGCCGGCAGCGCGTGAAGCATCTCCGGCCCATCAAGATCGACGCTCGCGGCACATTTCGGACTCACCACCGGACCGGCCGCCTCGGCAAACAGCTCCGTCACCTCCGCATCGCCCCAGGGCGCGCGGCCGACGCGGATCGCCACGTCGAAACGATGGCGGGAGAAATCCACCGGCCCGTACTCGCCGGTCAGCCGCACCTCGATCTTCGGATGCGCCGTCTGGAAATCGACGAGCCGCGGGATCAGCCAGCGCATAGCGAGCGTCCCCGTACACGACACGTCGAGAAACCGGCTCTCACGCTGCATGGCGCGGGCGACCGCCACCTCGATGCCGTCGAAGGCTTCCGTCAGGGCCGGCTCGAGCTCCAGCGCCGTCTGCGTCGGCATCAGCTTGTTGCGCGGCCCCTCGAACAGCGGAACCTGCAGGATCTCCTCCAAAAGCCGCACCTGGCGGCTGACAGCGCCATGCGTCACGCCGAGCTCGTCGGCGGCAAGCCGCATCTGGCCGTGCCGCATCGTCGCCTCGAAGGCGCGCAGGGCATTGAGCGGAAGAGCGCCGCGCTTCATGTGCGTTTTCCTCACATCACGCGCCAGGAATCATCGTTTTTCTGAAAAAACGCAATCACCCAGAAGAGGAAAAGACACATCGCGCCGCGCTGCCTGCCGCCGCAGACCAGCCACCTGACCCTCTCCTGGAAAGCCTGCATGGACAATCACGTCTTCGCCGCGGTCATCCTCGCCGCCCTTCTCCATGCCGGATGGAATTCCGTGGTGAAGGTCGGGCTCGACCGTGTCTCCACGATCCTGCTCCTCGCCATCGCGCAGGCGGCGATCGCCGCTGTCGCGCTGCCCTTCGTCGACCGGCCGGCGGCTGCCGCCGTGCCGATGATCGTGGCTGCGGCCGCCCTTCATGCGGGCTACAAGCTCTTTCTCATCGAAGCCTATGCGCGCGCCGATCTCAGCCAGGCCTATCCGCTCGCCCGCGGCGCCGCGCCGATCTTCGTCACGGTCATCTCCGTCCTGTTTCTCGATGCCACCTTTGCGCCGTCCGCTCTGGTCGCCATCGGCGCCATCTCGGCCGGGATTCTCCTGATGGCGGCGAAGGGCTCCACCTCCGGCCGCATGGACGGGCATGCCCTCTTCTTCGCCCTCGGCACGGCCGGCTTCACCGCAAGCTACACGCTTCTCGACGGGCTCGGCGCGCGCGTCGCCGGCACAGCGTCCGGCTTCGTCCTGTGGATGGTCATCGGCGATACCGCTCTCCTCACGGCCTTCATCGCCCTCCGGCATGGCCGCGCCGCCTTCGTCGGCCTCCGGCCCGCCTGGAAAAGCGGCGTCGCCGCCGGGGCGATGTCGCTCGGCTCTTATTGGATCGCGGTCTGGGCGTTCACCCAGGCGCCGATCGCGCTCGTCGCCGCACTGCGCGAATCGAGCATCCTCTTTGCCGCGCTCATCGCCGCCTTCGTCCTGCGCGAACCCGTCAGCCGCTGGCGCTGGATCTCGGCCGCCTGCATCGCCTGCGGCCTCGCCCTGATGAAGGCCTGACAACCGTCACGCCTCGAGCGGCCCGTAACCCAGCGCCTCGCGCTTTTCGTCGTCGCTCAAAAAGCTCGCCTCGGACAAGCGCTTCCAGCGCTCCGCCCGGTCGGCGGCGAGCGCATCGATCTGATCGGCGTCATAGGCAAGGCGCAGACGCTCGCCGAAAGACGGCGCCAGCCAATTGGAGAGCGCACCCGTCATGCGCCCGATCAGTGGCAAGACCGTCTGCCGCCACAGCGCCCGGTTCGCCTCCTGGTAATTGGAATAGGTGTTGTCGCCCGGAATGCCCAAAAGCATCGGCGGCACGCCGAAGGCGAGCGCGATCTCACGCGCCGCGGCGTTCTTCGCCTCCAGAAAATCCATGTCCCTCGGCGACAGGCTCATCGCCTGCCAGGAGAGCCCGCCCTCCAACAGCAGAGGCCGTCCGGCATTGGCCGCGCCCTCGAAATTCTCTGTGAGCTCGCCTTTGAGACGGGTGAACTGGTCTTCCGACAGGTTCGCCCCTTCCGGCCCCTGATAGACGAGCGCACCGGAAGGTCGTGCGGCATTCTCCAGAAGCGCCTTGTTCCAGGCCGACGCCTCGTTGTGGAGGTCGAGCGCCTTCTGTGCCGCTTCGAGCGGGGCGAAGCCGTAATAATCGTTGAGCGGATGAAAGAGCGTCAGATGCAGGATCGCCGACAGCCCCTCCTCCGGCATCTGAAAGCGCAGGCTGCGCCCGGCGACCGTATATTCATACGCCTCCGCCCAGCCCTCGGGCCCGGCGATCACTTTCATCCGGTCGGGCCGCAGCGCATAGATTTCACGGATCTCACCGTCTGAGCCCGTCACCGCCTCCAGATAGGCATTGCCGGCGGTCAGGAGATGGCCATAGGCCGCCTCGAACAGCTCCGCCCCGGCCTGGCGCGGATTGGGGCGGGCGAGAAGCGCCAGAAGCGGATGCTCGGCGAGCTCCCGCGCGCCCTCATAAAGAAGCAGCGGCACGGAGGCCGCCGCCTCGGAAATCAGCCGCACGGCGCGGTAGACGATGGCATTTTCCATATAGCCGCGCCGGGCGAGCGCCGCGTAATGGCGCGGCGTCCACACCGGCGCGCCGGTGCGTGCAAAGGCGATCAGCGGTCCCGTGCGCGAGGCTTTCGCCTCCGGCGCTTGTCTCCACCAGCGCATGCGTGTCTCCCTTGTTCAGGCGGCGTTTTCGAGACGCGCGGGCACTCCCGGCGCTTGAACCCGCACCCGTCCTCTCCCCGCCGGGGAGAGGGGGGGCCGGTTGACCGGCCGGGTGAGGGGCAAAAGCGGGAGGACTTGCCCAAACAGGGAGATCCCGCCGGATCAGCCCTTCAGAGCCGCCTCGATCGTTGCCGCGAAAGGCGTCGTCGGCCGGCCGATCAGCCGGGACAGTTCATGGCCATCGTCGAAAAGATCGCCCTTGGCGGCGCCGGCATCGGAATCGGCGAGCATCGCCGCCACGCCTTCCGGCAGGCCGGCGCTCTTGAGCGCTTCGCGATACTCCGCCTCGGGCATGTCGGCATAGGCAACCGCCTTGCCCGCCTGGCGCGAGATTTCGGCGGCAAATTCGGTGAGCGTATAGGCCTCGTCGCCGGCGAGTTCGTGAACTTGGCGCGGCTCGGTGTCATCGACCAGCGCGGCAGCCGCCGCTTCCGCATAATCGGCGCGGGCAGCACTTGCGATCCGACCGCCATCGGCGCTCCCCATCAGGGCGCCGTGCTCCAGCGCCGGCGGGATCGAGCCGGCGTAATTCTCCGTGTACCAGCCGTTGCGCAGCAGCGTGACCGCAAGGCCGCTTGCGGCCAGCGCCGCTTCGGTGTCGCGATGCTCCTCCGCCAGCCCGAGGCTCGAGCGGTCGGCGTGCAGGATGCTCGTATAGGCGATGCGCTCGACACCGGCGCGCTTTGCCGCCTCCACGACATTGCGGTGCTGGCTCGCGCGGCGTCCGACGGCGTTTGAGGAAATCAGCAACAGCCGCTCCACACCGGCAAAGGCGGCATCGAGCGTCTCCGGGCGCTCGTAATCGCCTTCACGGATCGTGACGCCCTCAGGGAAAAGCCCTGCGGACTTCGCGGGATCGCGCACGATCGCGACAACCGCCTCGGCGCCGACGCGGCGGACGAGGGCTGCAATGACGAGACGGCCGAGCTGGCCGCTCGCGCCGGTGACGGCATAACGTGGATTGGTGCTCATCGGAATTCTCCGGTCTCTTGTCTTGACATAGTCTCATTTAGAGACCGTATATCCGCCAGAGAAGACGGCACTTTCCCGTCACCAGGTTACCGACAAGCCCCCTATGGAGGTCGAGATGGCGCAAGAGCTGGAGCCGCACCGCGCGCTCGGTGAAAAATTCGAAAGCTGGATGCAATTCGATTTCGACGCGACGCGCTGCCCGGTGCGCAACCTCCTCGACCATATCGGCGACCGCTGGTCGATCCTCATCCTGGCGGCGCTCGCCGGCGGCCCGAAACGCTTCAGCGCGCTCGCCCGCGCCGTCCCGGACATCTCCAAGCGCATGCTGACCCAGACGTTGCGCCGGCTGCAATCCGACGGCTTCATCGACCGCGACGTGCAGCCGACCGTGCCGCCGCAGGTCACCTATTCGCTCACCCCCCTCGGCAAAAGCCTCGCCGGCCCCCTTCTGACCCTCATCGACTGGGCCGAAACCAACTTCGCCGCCGTCGTCGAAGCGCGCGAGAAAATGGCCGAGGCGGCCTGACAACACGGCCGCGCGGCACGCTCCCACCTCCCCCTTGTGGGGAGGTCGGCGCTCCGCCAGGAGCGCCGGGTGGGGGTCGCTGAGGATCCGTCAGATCGCAATGTCGGTCGTCTTCCCAGACCCCCACCCCTAACCCCTCCCCACAAGGGGGAGGGGAAAAGTCCGTGCCCTCACCTCAACTCTGTTTCAGACCAGTTTCGCCACTCTTGCTCCGTTCCGCTCTCTTCGAAGCTCGTTTCCCGGCACGCCCGCGCCGCACGCTCCCACCTCCCCCTTGTGGGGAGGTCGACGCTCCGCCAGGAGCGGCGGGTGGGGGCGCGGACGTCGATCCACTCACGACGGCAGTTTCTTCATCGGCCCAGCGGGCAACCTCCGCGCCCCCTCAAATCCGCCGCACCCGCGCCTCGCCGCCGCCGGTCAGCATCAGATCGGTCAGCGCCCAGACGAGCGCGTCGACCCGGTCCGGCGAGCGGCCCGACGACAGCCCGCCGAGGCCGAAATCGGCCATTTCGTCTTCAAGCTCCGGCAGCGCGCCGACATGGCGGATGCGCCCCTGCTCGTAGAGGGCGGCAACCGGCTCGGCGCGCACCACCTTGCCGCGGCTCGCATGAACGAGGCGCACGGCAACGCCCGGATCGGCCTGGCGGATGACGGCGGCCACCATGTCGCCGCCCTGGTTCGCCTCCGCCACCAGCCGGTCGGCGGAGAGCGCGTGAAAGAGATCGACGGCCCGCCCCGCCCAGCCGGCGGGCGAAAGCCCCTGCGCCGTCTTGTCGGCGAGCACATAGCCGAACCCGTCCGCCCCGCGCCCGGCCGCCACGATCCCGCAGGCATCGGCCTCGCGCCCGGACGAGGCCGGCGGATCGACGGCGACGACCACGCGGATCATCTCCGGCGCCGCCTCGACCCGCCCCGCCTCGATATCGGCGCGCTTGAAGAGCGCATCCGGCCGGTCGGAAATCAGCTCCGCATCGAGCTCCTGGCGCCCGAGCCTGGTGCCGCGATAGCGCCCGACGACGGCCTCCAGAAAACCCGGCGCCAGATTGTCGGCGTTCATCGCCGTCGTCGCCTTGGTGACGGCCGTGCGCGGCGCCGCCAGAAGCCGTTTGACGAGCGGCACGTTGCGCGGCGTCGTCGTCACGAGCTGGCGCGGGTTCAGCCCGAGCCGGAGCCCGAATTGCAGCATGTCGAAGGTCGCCTCGGCATAGGTCCATTTGGCGAGCTCGTCGCACCAGGCGGCGTGAAACTGCGGCCCGCGCAGGCTTTCGGGATCCTGCGAGGAAAACATCAGCGCCTGCGCCCCGTTCGGCCACAAGAGCCTGCGCCGCGTCGTCGAAAAGCTCGGCCGTTCGCTCGGCCGGTGCAGGCCCAAAAGCCCCGACGGCCCCTCCACCATCACGTCGCGCACATCGGCGAGCGTCTCGCCGACGAGCGCGATGCGCTCCAGCGGCTCTCGCGCAAACGGGCGCTGACCGAGCGCCAGCCCTTTTACCCATTCCGCCCCGGCGCGCGTCTTGCCGGCGCCGCGGCCGCCGAGATAGAGCCAGACCGTCCAGTCGCCCTCGGGCGGCAGCTGGTCGGGCCGGGCCCAAAGCCGCCAGTCGAGAAGCCGGGCGAGCTCGTCTGAACTCCTCTCCGACATCGCCGCATCGAGATCCTCGGCGCCGACGAGCGCCGTCCATTCGGCGCGCAGCCCCGGCGGGCATTTCGGGCGCATCACCGCCTCCCCGGCGGCCAGGCCACCTTTTCGTGTTGTCGCGACGCTCAGGGGCCTCCGCGCGGCCTCACCGCTGCCCGGCGCGCTTCTTCAACGACACGATCCGCCGCGACAGCTCGGCGCGCAGCCAGTCCTGATCGTCCGTCTCGCTCGGCGCTTTCTCGCCGCCCTTGCGCGCCAGCGTCTCGGCCCGGTCCAGCATGCGCGCCACTTCCGACAGAAGCCGCGCATCCTTTTCGTCCACCTCGCCCTCCCTGGAGAACCGCGCTTCCAGCCGCCCGAGCTCGGCATCGACGAGCCGCAGAAGCCGTTCGACCCTCCCCGGCGGCCGTTCCGGCGTTTTCGAGCGCGATGCGCCCCGCGCCCCTGCCTTGCGCCCATCCCCCCGTGCACCGGCCCCGCCCGCCGACGAAGCCGCAGCACTGCCGCGCCCGCGGGGCGCAGATTTCGTCGATCCCTCGGCGGACCCGGCCGCGCTCTCGGCCTTCGCCCGCTCCTCACGCTCCGCCGCGCGTCGGCGGCTGATCGCAGCCAAATCGCTGGAGCGCGGCGTCCAGCCCTCGCGCCGGCGGCGCTCGGCGATCGCCCCCGCACTCACATGAAAGCGCCGGCGGATGGCGGACAGCGGCTCCGCGCCGTCCTCATAGGCGGCCCGGATCGCGGCCCAGTCAGCTTCCTCGGCCAAGACCCCTCCGCATCTGAACGTATTGAAAAGCCCGGCCCGCGGCCCGATCAGCTCGTCACACCGCCGGCCGGACCCGCAGCCCGCCGGCCATGAGCGAGCGACAAAGCGCGCTCGAACGAACACTCAAGAACAAATGCGTCGGGCAAGCAGGCAAGCGGACAAGCGAGCAAACCGACGAGGACAAGCGCACTCCCGCCTCACCAGCGCCGCGCGAACCCCAAAAATCTCGGAAAACGATCGGCCCCAAACCGTGCGTCAGCCGCACATCTCCGACCGTGCCTGAACCCTAGCAAAGCACCGTACGGTCGTCAAGGAATTTTTTCCTAATTCGAATGGTCGTCACGACAAAGGAGATCCGGAGGGCGGGCAGGCCGGCATGGAAGCTCGTCTCGTCACCAATACGAATTATTAGAACCTGACATCCACCTTCGAAAACATCCCTTAGAAACAGATCAACACAAGATAGCCTGACACCCATAAGACTCACTTACAAAATGATCTAATTATATGTCTAATACCTACAACTCTGAGGGGGATCAGCGGGAGGGCCGATATGGAGAGTGACCCCTTTTGGTGGAACCGCCTAGCTGCACGGGTAAAAAGATGGCGATTGCCGGGCCAGTGGAGAGCTTTACCTTGGGGTGTCGTCGGTTGGTGCTTACATGGCCTCTGGGCGTTTTTGATTCTATTAATCTGGAATTCGAGCGGCGATCCCGATGTCTCCAATCTTTCGTTTTCAATCACCCTTCTTCAGACATTTCTGATATTGCTCGCGGTCGGAGGTTTCTGGCTCTTGAGAAGCGAGGTGAGATCAAGGGCTGCGGAAGAAATTGAATCGATCGCGCCGAAGCTTGTGCGAGAGGAGCTTTATCCCAAAATATTACGGGAGCTCATTGATAGCGAAGGGCTATTCGATGGGATGGACGCGACGGATGAGCAAATCGGTGAGTTGGTAACGGAGATGGGGAGGGAGGAACATGCGAGAGAACGATCTTGAAATCCTAAAGCACCACATGGCTCATCCCCCGGTTCAACCGAAAGATATAATCGAGGGGTTAGGAGTGAGATTCGTCACGGAGGATATGGAAAACGGTGCGTCGGGCTGCATCCAGAAGTACCGTGACGGAGGCTATAGAATTTCAGTCAATGCAGCAGAGGGTCCGCAGAGACGCCGTTTTACAGCAGCACACGAACTCGCCCATTATCTGCTCCATCGAGATCTTTTGGACGAGCGTGGGCATCTAGACCGCCTTTATGGCGGTGCTGCAGCCAATCCATCTGCGCCACTTTCGCCGCTGCATGAGGTGCAGGCAAATAAGCTTGCTGCTCAGATCTTAATGCCAGCACCGCAGATTCGAGCTAGAGTCGGTGGAGGTAAGCCGGACGTCGAAGCACTAGCCAGTGAATTCGATGTTTCTCCAGCCGCTATGCGCATCCGGCTCAAGACTCTTGGATTTGAGGTTTGAGAGCCGGGATAGAGCGTTCCGTTCAGCTTCCGCGGCTAGCCTCGCCCCCTCATGCCCGCCTCACTGCCTCTTCAGCAGCATCCCATTCGGCGATGAATTCCGGCACGTCGTCGGCGGGCATCGGCCGGCCGAAATAATAGCCCTGGCCATAGCGGCAGCCGGCGCGGTGCAGGAAGGCGGCTTCGGCCGCGGTCTCCACGCCTTCCGCCACGATGTGATAGCCGAGCTCGCTGCCGAGCCCGATGAGCGCGCGCACGATGGCGCGGTCCCCCGGCGAAAACGTCAGATCTTTCACGAAACTGCGATCGATCTTGAGCACGCCGACCGGCAGGCTCTTCAAATGCGTCAGGGAGGAAAAGCCGGTGCCGAAATCGTCGAGCGCCACGCCGACGCCCGCCGCCCGCAGCGCTTCGAGATGCGCGCGGATCGCCCGGTTGTCCTCGTCGATGACGCTCGTCTCCGTCACCTCGAGAACGATGTCGCCGGATGAGAGCCCCGCTCCGGCGAGCGCGCCGAGCAATCTCGGGGCGAACCCCTCCTGCTGCAGATCGGCGGCGGTGACGTTGTAGCCGATCCGGCCGAAATCGATGCCGGCGTCGCGCCACGCTTTCAGATCGCCGACGATTTTCCTCAGCATGTATTCGCCGAGCTCGACGGACAGCACCTTGTCTTTGAAGACCGGCATCAATTCGCAGGCGGGCACGATGCCTTTCTCCGGATGGCGCCAGCGCATCAGCGCCTCGAAACCGGACAATTGGTTCGACGAAAACTCGACGAGCGGCTGATAGAACGCCTCGATCTCGCCGGAAGCGAGCCCTTCGCGGAAATCGGCGAGAAGACGGAAGCGGTTCTGCGCCTCGCGCAGCAATTGCGGCTCATAGCGCTCGATCGTGGATCGGCGGCCGCGCTTCGCCTCGTAGAGTGCGAGGTCCGCGTGGCGCAGAAGGTCCTCGGCCGTCGCCCCGTCATCGGGAAAGACCGCGATGCCGGCGCTCAAGCTGTAGGTGATGGAATGGCCGAAACCGCTGCGGCGCACGAGCGGCTGCAGACGCCGCCGGAGCGCCTCTTCCGCCTCGGCGGCCGTGGCCGCGCTCGTCAGAAGCGCAAATTCGTCGCCGCCGGAGCGCGCCGTCAGGTCGCCGGGCTCCGCCGTGTTCCGCAGCCAGTCGGCGACTTCGCGCAACACCTTGTCGCCGATGTCGTGCCCGAAGAAATCATTGATATCCTTGAAGGCGTCGAGATCGAAGATGCACAAAGCCGCCTCGCGCTTGCGCGCGCCGAGCTTCTTCAACGTCTCCGTGAGCTCCATGCGGAAGGCGTTGCGGTTGCCGAGCCCGGTCAGGGGATCGCTCACCGCCAGACGCTGTCTCTCCTCTTCGCGGCGCCTTTCGCTCGTCACGTCCTGGATCGTGCCAAAAACGCTGACGGGTCGGCCGTTGCGCCTTTCGCATTCGCCGAGCACGCGCACATAGCGCTCCTCGCCACGCGTCGACAAAAACGGCAATGTCAGATCGAAGGCGCGCTCGCCGCCCATCGCCTCGTCGATCGCCGCGTGCAGCACCTTCGCCACGTCGGGCGGAAAGACGCTGAGCCCTTCCTTCAGCGTCACCCTGGCCCCGACGGGGATGCCATAAAGGCGATAGAGCTGTTCCGACCATGTCAGCACGTCCTGCTCGGGGTCGTAGCGCCAGGCCCCGATATTGGCCATGCGTTCCACATGGTTGAAGAGAACGTTCAGGATGCGCTGCTCGCGGCCGAGCTCTTCCAGACGCTCCTGATCGCGCACCTCTTCGGTGACGTCGCGGGCAATGCCCTGATAGCCGCGAAAGCGGCCCCGCCGGTCGAAGGTGGGGGTGCCGCTCGTCTCGAAGCAGCGCGTACCGCGCTTATCGTTGAATTCGTAGCGCAGGCCGACGAAGGGCAGCCGCTTTTCAAGCTCGTGGCGATGCCGGCGCGCCATCGCGTCGCTCATGCCGGCCGGAATCACCTCATAGCGAGACATTCCGACGAACTCTCCCGCGGGAAGCGAGGTGATTCGCTCGAAATTCTCCGAAAGATAAGTAATGTGCAGATCCTTGTCGGTCGCCCAGGCCCAGAATTCGGCACAGCTCAGGACGTCGTCCAACGCCTTCTGCAGCATCGCGGAAAAAGGTTGTCTCGGAGAGGGCATCATGTCGGCGACTACGCTTTCATCAATCCGGTTCTCAATTGGTGAACGGCGTTCGGACAGTTTTCATCTTCGCTGTCTTTTTCCCCTTTTACGCGAAAAAATTGTCGTACGCACCCATCAAGCGAATTCAGTCTTACCCGGCTCGCGTGAAGGCCGCGACAGATCGAAGGCGCGCGCCAGAAGATCGAGGCTTCGCACCCGGGCCTCGGGGTCCCAGACATTCGTCGTCACCATCACCTCGTCGGCGTCGCACGCGGCCGCGCGCGCCTCGATTTCCCGCCTGACCTTCTCCGGCGTGCCGGTGATGGCAATCCGCCGATAGGCCTCCACGGCGGCGCGGTCCTGCGGTGTGAAGGCGTAATTGGCCGCTTCCTCCGGGCTCGACAGCTTGCGCAGCCCGCCCTGGCGCAGACGCAGCCAGGCAAGCTCCATCGAACCCGCGAGATAGGCCGCCTCCTCCTCGCTCGGCGCGCAGATGGCGGCGAGGCAGAGGAGCGTCCTCGGCTCCGGAAAATCGTCCGAGGGCTTGAAGGCCTGACGGTAGGCCTGAAAGGCCGGAGCTGCCGGCGCCGGCGAAAAATGCCCGGCGAAGGCATAACCGAAACCGTTGAGGCCTGAAAATTCCGCGCTCGCACCCGACGAGCCGAGAAGCCAGATCGGCGGCAGCGCCACCTCGCCCGGCACCACCTCGATTGCCTGATAGGGATGCCCCTCGGGGAAAGCCCCCGTCTCGAAGGCGATCAATTCGGCCATCTGCTGGGCGAACTGGCCGCCGTCCACCGCCCTCAGCGCCGACAGCGTACGGCTGTCGCTGCCGCCCGCACGGCCGATGCCGAGATCGATGCGGTCCGGATAAAGCGCTTCCAGCGTCCGATAGGTCTCCACCACCCGCAAGGGCACGTGGTTCGGCAGCATCACGCCACCGGAGCCGACGCGAATGCGCCTCGTGCGCTCCGCCGCATGGCCGATCAGGACTTCCGGCGAGGCCGACGCGATGTTGGGAATGCCGTGGTGCTCGGCGTACCACAGGCGCTGATAGCCGAAACGGTCGGCGGCCTCGGCGAAGGTCGCGGTGGCGCGCAGCGCGTCCGCGGCGCTCGTCCCCTCCGGCACGGGCGCCAGATCGAGAACGGAAAGCATCAAATTGTCTGACATTCCGCAGGAGATGGAAGCCCGCAGCGCGCGGTCAAGCGCCAGCGGACTTCAGCGACCGCGAGACGCCTGATTTTCAACTCAGGACCGAAAATCCACGCACCATACACCCGGAAGCTCTACCGCGGCGGCGTCTCTTCGGGCCATTCGACGAGAAAATCTTCCCATTCGTCCACCGGCACGTCCCTCTCCGACACCGTGCGCCCGCGCGTCGAGATCCCCGCCTCGTGCACGGTCTCGCGCGATCCGGAGACGAGATGGTGCCACCAATAGAGATCGCGGCCTTCCGCGACGAGGCGATAGGCGCAGGACGGCGGCAGCCAGGAAATCTCGCGCACCGCCTCCGCCGACAGCGGCAGGCAGTCTGGCACGATCTCGATGCGGTTCTCGTAATCGCGGCACCGGCAGGCATTTTCGTCATAGAGACGGCAGGCGACATTCGTCCACGAGATCTCGCCCGTGTCGTAATCCTGGAGCTTGTTGAGGCAGCAGCGGCCGCAACCGTCGCACAGCGCCTCCCACTCTTTGTCAGTGAGTTCTTCGAGCGCCTTTTGGCGCCAGAACGGCTCTTTTTCGAGCATCCCTGCTCCTGTGACCATCGCGCACCGCTTTCTCGCCGATCGGCGGCAAGGCCCTGCCGCCACTTATCAAAGACCCAAATCGTGCTAGAACCGTGCCTGACAAGGCTCGCGGCCGAGCCTCTTGTGAAAACACCAAATGCGCGATCCGTTTACACCGAAGAAGAAGCTTCCGCACTGGCTGCGTGCGCTGGAGATCGATTCCGCGATCGACACCTTCTTCTTCGAGCTCGGCCAAAGCTCCGGCATGGCCTGGGAGCGCACCATTCTGTTCTTTCGCCGTTTCCATGCCACCGGCTGGAAGCGGCCCGTCTTCGAGCTCCTGTCAGAGAGCGTCACCCTCGGCTGCGCCGGGCTCATCGTCTTGCTGGCGCTCGCCATCCCCGCCTTCGACGCGGTCAAGCGCGACTGGCGCGCCCAGTCCGATTATTCCGTCACCATGCTCGACCGCTACGGCAACGAGATCGGCAAGCGCGGCGTCCTGCAGGAGGTGCAGTTCTCCCTCGACCAATTGCCCGACCATCTCATCCAGGCCGTGCTGGCGACCGAGGACCGGCGCTTCTTCGAGCATTTCGGCATCGATGTCATCGGCACCTTGCGCGCGCTTGTGGAAAATGCCCGCGCCGGCGGCGTCGTCCAGGGCGGCTCGTCGATCACCCAGCAGCTCGCCAAGAACGTCTTCCTGTCCAACGAGCGCACGCTCGACCGCAAGATCAAGGAAGCCTTCCTCGCCCTGTGGCTGGAAGCCAATCTCACCAAGCGCGAGATCCTGAAGCTCTATCTCGACCGCGCCTATATGGGCGGCGGCGCCTTCGGCGTCGGGGCGGCGTCCGAATTCTATTTCGGCAAGCCCGTCACCGATCTCCGGCTCGAAGAATCGGCGATGCTCGCCGGCCTCTTCAAGGCACCGACGCGCTATGCCCCCCACATCAACCTGCCGGCGGCGCGCGGGCGCGCCAACGAGGTTTTGACCAATATGGTCCAGGCCGGCTTCATGACCGAGGGCCAGGTGATCAGCGCGAGGCGCCATCCGGCAACGCCGGTCTCGCGCGAGGCGACACCCTCGCCGGATTACTTCCTCGACTGGGTGTTTGAGGAGGTGAAGCGCCTCGCCCCTCCGGGCCAGCGCAATCTCATCGTGCGCACCACGATCGACATGCGCCTGCAGCGCGCGGCCGAGCTTGCGGTGGAATCCTCGCTGCGGGAATCCGGTGATGCCTACGGCGTCAAACAGGCGGCGCTCGTCTCCATGGATATGTCGGGCGCCGTGCGCGCCATGGTGGGCGGCCGCGACTACGGCGCCTCCACCTTCAACCGCGCCACCAATGCGCAGCGCCAGCCGGGCTCGTCCTTCAAGCCCTACACCTATGCCGCCGCGCTCGAACACGGCTATACGCCGGACAGCGTCATCCTCGACGCGCCGGTCTCCATCGGCAATTGGTCGCCGCAGAATTATTCGCGCCGTTACCGTGGCCGCATCACCATGATGCAGGGCCTCACCCATTCCATCAACACCATCCCGGTGCGCCTTTCGATCGCCTTCGGGCGCCAGCCGATTGCGGAAATGGCGGAGCGTCTCGGCGTCCAGACGCCGATCCGCGTCACCCGCTCGCTCCCCCTCGGCACGTCGGAGGTGACGGTCCTCGACCAGGCGACGGGTTATGCCGCCTTCGCCTCAGGCGGCTTTCGCGCGCGCCCGCACGGCGTCGCACGCATCCTCACCCCCGACGGCGAGGTCATCTACGATTTCAACCGCGCCAACGGGCCGCCCAAACGCGTCCTGTCGGAAGGCGTCGCGCGCGACATGGTCAAGATGATGCACAACGTCGCCGAGCACGGCACCGGCCGCCGCGCCCTCATTCCGGGTGTCTCCGTCGCCGGCAAGACCGGCACCACCCAGGCTTATCGCGACGCCTGGTTCGTCGGCTATACCGGCGATTTCTCCACCGCCGTCTGGCTCGGCAACGACAATTACAAGAGCACCAACCGTCTCACCGGCGGCACGCTGCCGGCCATGACCTGGCAGAAATACATGCGCGTCGCGGAAGCCAATATCGAGCATCGCCCGCTTCCGGGCATCCCGCTGCCGCCGCCTGCGGAAGACGAGGTGCCGGTCGCAGAGGGCCTGCCGGAGGGCGGCGAGCTTTTGGGCTCGGGCCGCCTCGCTCCGCCGACGGAAGACATTCTCGATCGTCTGGAAGAGCGCGCCAAAACCGCCGAGATCGCAGCTCCCGCCTTGAAGCGCGAGGCTTCCGCCGCCGCGCCTGGCGGCACGGCCACCCGTTAGGCCCACTGCCTTGCGTGCCCTCGTCATCATTCTCGGCGTCGCCATCGCCTTCGTTCTGGGCGTCGGCAGCGCGTTTTTGAGCCTGCGCGACCTCACGCCGATCGACACGATCGAAAGCGGTGCCTGGAAGGGCTGGCCGCGCGCCGGCACGGAGGACGAAGATCCTTATTCGCGCGCCCGTCTTGCACGCACCGGCGAGCTCGCGCTCGGCCCGAGCGAAGGCCTGAAACTCCTTGCCCGCTCCGACGATACGGGCGGCGATCTCAACGGCGCATGCAGCTACGAAATTTCCGGCCAGATGCCGTCGGCCCGGCTCTGGACCATCTCTGTGGAAACCGCTGCGGGCGGACATCTGCCGCCGGCGGAACGCGGCGGCCGGGCACTCGGCAGCGACGAGATCGTGCGCAAGGCGGACGGCACCTTCACCATCACGCTGGCGCCCAATCCGCAGCCGGGCAACTGGCTCTCCTCTGAAGGTGCCGGCCAGATCCGGCTCGCCGCGCGCCTCTACGACACCACGGCCCGCACGGTGACGGCGCTCACGCAATTCACCGTTCCGGCGATCACTCCGAAGGGCTGCCGATGATCTACGAGGAGCGCATCGGCCGCCGCCGGCGGCTCATCCCGGCCGGCTTCTTCGGCGGCCTACTCGCCTGGCTGCTCGCGATTTTCCTGCTCGCCGCCTCGATCCATATCGTGGTGATTTTCCTGGTGCCGCGGCTCGCCTCGAGCGACGGCTGGTCGAAGCTTGCCGCCGTCACGACGGAAGCGGGCTTCACCCTCCTGCCGCCCGACGGCCAGGGGCCAGCGATCGCCGGGCTCGATCCGCTCTTCGTGCACGGCGCCTGCCGCATCTCGCTGAAAGATGCGCCGGCGTCTCTGTCCTTTTCGGGGCCGAACAGTTTCTGGTCGCTGGCGCTCTACCAGCGGCGCGGCACCGTCCTCTTTTCCGTCAACGATCGCACGGCGATCGACGGGCGGCTCGACATGTTGATCGTCGATCCGATTCAGAATGCTCAGTTGAAGGAAACCACGTCCGCAGCCCTCGATCAGACCATCGTCGTGGAAGCGGCACAGCCCGATCTCATCGCGCTCGTGCGTTTTTATGCGCCGACCCCGCGCGAACGCCAGGTCGCGATCGAACATCTTCAGGCGGCGGAATGCGTGCCGGCCCCGCTTGAGCCGGCCGGCTGAAACGCAGGCGCCGCCGCAAATGTATTAGCTTGCGCGGCGCTTCTTCGGCTTCGTCGCCGCCCGCGCCCGACGCGAAAGCGCCACGCTGCCCGGCTCGTCGCGGTATTCCACCCGCACTCCGGTAAACATCAGAATCTGGCACGGGCCGCTATGTGCAGGCTTGCGCGCCTGGCTTTCGCTCAGCGTCGGAAAGTTCAGGATTTCGGCCATATCCACCTCCTCAGAAGGGCCGTCCGTTGATCCGGCGAACCCACTGTCGCCGCAGTATGGTTAACAACTGCTGAACGGGGATAAAGCGATTCTGGGTTACGGCCGCCCCGACGAAGCGTCGCTATCTGCCACCGCGACGAAGGAACGCCCTTCCCGATCCTCAATCTCCACCACCCACAAGTCAGGATCGAAACGGCTTTCGCTCACCAACCTTTCCTCAATCTTGCCGCGCTCTCCCTCGCGCACAAGTGGTATGAAGAAACGATCGGCCGGCATCTCCATCTCATCCATGAAAAAGCTTTGTGGCGCAGGGCCATAGAGATCGAGACGTCCGTCGAGACGATCGACGATGATGAAGAGGGTGCCGGCTTCGAGCGCGCCTTTGCGCGCTACGGTGGCAAAGGCCCCCGTGGCCGAGACACGGCGAATCAACGCCTGCACGAAGATGTCGGTGCGCAATCTCACCATGGGCTCACCATGGCCTCACCATGGCCGTGAGGGTCCAGCTTCGCAGCCGGCCCGAAACCACATGAGCGGAAACACGGGCTTACGGATTGTCCGGCATGGCGCCGATCGCGGCCAGCCGGTCGAGCGTCTCGCGGTCGATCTCGCCGTTCACCTTGAGCCCCTGATCGAGCTGGAAGCGCCTCAGCGCCTCGGTCGTTTCATGGCCCTTGAGACCGTCTGCCGTCACCGGGCCATAGGCCGTGTCGGCGAGGGCCTGCTGCACGGCGAAGACGACCGGGTCGGGGGCCGAGCCCGAAGCGGGGCGTTCCGAGGAAGTCTCGGCAGAGACGGCCGTCTCTGCGGCCCCGACCGCATCCGGGCGTTCGCGCGGCACGACGAGGCCGGTGCGGATGATCATTTCGAGATCGCCCTTCTCCCCCGCCTGGAGCGTCGAGACGGGCTCTCTCTCACGCGTGGCAAAGAGCGGATCGGGATGGCGTCCATGCTGCAGGACGAGCGCGTTGACGATGGCGGCCACAGCCAGAAGCCCGAGCGCAGCCGCCGGGCCATGGCGCAGGACGAGGCCGAGCCGGCTCCGCTCGCCGAGGGCTGAGGCCGCCTTCGTCGCTGCCGGCTTTGCCGCCGCGGTCTTGTCACCCCGCGTCTGTCGCTTCCGGCGTCCGCCTGCAGCCCGGCTCGTCGTCCGGGACATCGGTCGATCCGCCTCGGAGGCCATCACACTCACACACCAACCCCATCGTCGACCGGCCTCCTTCAGACCGGCTTGTCGTGCCTCAACTTCGCCGCTTTGGCTTAAGGAAACTTGAACTCTGCCAAACCGCGGCCGGCGGTCGCGCCGATCGCCGGCACAAAGCATGTATTAACCACCCCAGCAAGCTTTCGGGAACAGCTCGAGGAAATAGCCCCTTAGTGCCTGGAATGAGCCGGATTTGCGTCGAATTGTAGATATCGGATGAACGCGATTTTGGAGCCTTCATGGTTCCTTCGCGGCGCTGGATCGGAAGAATCCGCAAACAGGGTAAGGTTATGTTCTTGTTCCGATCAATCTTCTGGTTGACGGCACTGATCTTGGTTCTGCCTCCGTCGCCCGATGGCGGTCCGCCGCCGCGCGTCACCCTTTTGGAATCCGCCCTCGCCTTCCAGGTTCTCGCCAAGGATGTGAGCGGCGTGTGCGATCGGCATCCGGAAGCCTGCGCCACGAGTCGCGAGACCTTCACCCTTCTCGGCCGCAAGATCGCCACCGGGCGCGACATGGCCTCCGCCGCCCTCTCCGCCAGCACCGGCGGCAACGATGACGGCGACGTCGATCACGGCAGCCTGAGCGCAAGCGACCTTTCCGTGCCGTGGAGCGGCCGGGGCGCGCCCCCGATCGAGGCGATCCCGGCGAGCGCGCGCCTGCCCGTGTCGGAGCCGGCAGAGGACGGCATCGACGCTCAAACCCAAGAGACAGACGAAGCGCGGCTCGACGGCTCGCAATCCGCCTCGAGCGACGACGCCTCTCCGAGCGCCAGGCACGTGGAGATCGACCTGCCGCAGCCCCGCCCGCGCCTTCTCTAGAGCGCGACCGGCGCACAGCCGGAGCGCCCGTCGTCAGCTGAGGGCCACTGACGCCGCGCCCGCCCCTCACGGCAGGATCGGATATTCCGAACTCGCCTTTTCCGTCGAGACCACGATGGAGGTTCGGAACTTGCGGACATTGGCATCGGCGAAGAACAGCCGGTGCGTCAGGGCCTCGTAATCGGCCATGTCGCGCGCCACGGCGATCATCACGAAATCCATCTCGCCGGCGATACAGTAGAGATGCAGAACCTGCGGTTCGGCGCGCGCCTTGCGCTTGAAGGCGTCGATCTGGTCGAGCCGGTCGCGCTCCAGGTCGACTAAAATCACGGCGGTCACTCCGAGACCGAGCTTCTGCCGGTCGAGCAGCGCCACCTCGTTTTGGATCACGCCCTCCTCGCGCAAAGCTTTCAATCGCCGCTGAACGGATGCGTTCGAAAGCCCCGCCCGATCGGCCAGTTCGGCGATCGGCAGCCGGGCATTGCGCTGCAGTTCGACAAGCAGCGCACGATCCTTGTCATCCATGATCTTTTTCACTCGAAAGGTTGCCTATTATGCGCTGATCATATCACCGAAAGCGCAACAGGCGCATTCATCATCTCGCCCCGGACAGATAAACCGATGGCATGAAACGAGGCATGCTCTCCATCCTGCCGCTCGCCGTCGGTGCCGCACTTTACGGTCTCGCCTTCGGGGTCCTGGCGGCTCAGGCAGGCTTTCCCTGGTGGGGCGTCGGGCTCATGAGTGCCGGCGTTCACGCGGGATCGTCGCAGATCGTCGCCGTCGATCAGTTCTCGGCGGGAAGCGGCCTGGTCGGCGCCGTCTTCGCGGGCGCGATCATGAATCTGCGCTATCTCGGGATCACGGCTTCGCTCGCCGGCATCCTGGCCCGCCTGCCGCCATGGCGGCGTCTCCTCGCCCTGCACCTCACCTCCGATGAAAACTGGGCGCTCACCATGTCGGAGCGCGGCAAGGATCCGAGCATCGGCGCGCCCTTCCTCCTCGGGGCGGGCAGCGTCATGTTCGTCACCTGGTTTGCATCGACGGCGATCGGCGCGCAGATCGGCGCCATCCTGCCCGACCTCGATGCGGCCGGGCTCGGCTTCGCCTTCACCGCGGCGTTCATTGCGATGGCCCGGAGCATGGCGCCCCGACGCATCGCCGCTTTCCTTCCCTGGGGAATAACCTTCGTGCTGGCGATCGGCCTCGTCTCGGCAGGGATCTCGCGGGCGTCGTCGCGTCTCTCGCCGGCCTCGCCCTTGCGGCTCTCCTGCGCCGCTATCGGAGGCCGGCATGAGCTCTTCGCAATGGCTGTTGATCGCCGGGCTCGCGGTCGCCACCTTCGCGACGCGCCTTCTCGGGTTCCTCGCCGGCGACCGCCTGCGTCAGTCCCGCTTCGCTTTCGTTCTGGATGATCTGCCGGGCCTGATCGTCGTCGCGCTCGTGGCGACGTCCCTCGCCGGCACGGAGGCTACAACCTGGATCGCCGCGGCGCTGGCCGTTGCCATCGCCTGGGTTTCCAACAACGTCGTCGTCACGATGGGCGGCGGTCTCGCGGCCTATGTCGCGCTCGCGCTACTCATCGGCTGAAGCACAACGCGGCTCACACTGCGGCCGAAGCATGCGGTTTCTCGCCGCCAGTCCTGTTCAAACGGCCGGATCCGTTCAGCGGCGCGCAGCCACACGCCGCCGCGCGAGAACAGCCCGTTCGGCGAAGCTCAGTCGGCCGAGCAATCGATGAGGCGCAGATGCGCGCGTGCAGCCGGCTTGCCGATGGTCGAGGCGAGATCCCTTGCCACCTGCCGCTCCTGGCGGATGGGGGCGCGCACATCGATATACTGGGTCAGAACTTCGCCGTTCAAAGGCTCGTTGAACATGACGCCGGCGAGCTTGCCGCGCTGCCAGACCAGCTTCGCCGAGGCGGTGCCGCAATTGGGCATCGGCAGGCGCACGCTCGCGGGCAGGACGGCCCGGCTGTCCAACTCGATGCAGGCGCCGGTCGGGCTGATGTTGCGCACCTGGCAATTGGCATAGAGCCGATGCGACATGACGGTCGACCGTTTGTCCAAATGGTGGCGTCTGAGGGCGCGCTGCTCTTGCATGGGTTCCGCTCCAGCAAAACGTAAAACTTAGCTTCAACAATAAGCCAAAACTTCACAAAGTGGTAATCATGTTTTGGATTGCCGTTAACGCGGCCCATTCGCGCAAACAGAGCCGCTTGTCAGGGCCAGCTTGTCAGGGCCGCGCATCAAGGCCGCATCCGGCCCTCGGCGCTTGTGCCCCGGGCTCATATGCCTATTTTGCCTTGCACCACCTTTTTTGAGACGCCCGGCGACGGCTGGGCACCTCCCGGCGGACACGCAAGCACGCGACAGGCCTTCATGAGCATTGAATCCATCATCGACGATTTCGCCCTCCTCGACGAATGGGAGGATCGCTACCGGTACGTGATCGAGCTCGGACGGGCCTTGCCGGAGATGCCGGACGAGGAACGCACGGAGGCCACGAAAGTCCGCGGCTGCGCAAGCCAGGTCTGGCTCGTCAGCGAAGACGCGGTGAAGGACGGCGAGGCGGTCCTCGTCTTCCGCGGCGACAGCGACGCCCATATCGTGCGCGGTCTCATCGCCATCGTACTTGCGCTCTATTCCCGCACGACGCCCGAAGAGATCCTGAAGACCGATGCCGAAGCCGTCTTCGCCCGAATGGGCCTGCGCGAACATCTGACGGCGCAGCGCTCAAACGGCCTCTCCGCCATGCTGCAGCGTATTCGCCGCGACGCGGAGAGCCGGCTCGCGAAATAGCCGTCTCCCCGCTCGCGGCGCATTCCCCCCTCCTCACCCTCTCACTCGCTGATCGTGGGCCGATAGCCCTCGGCGCCCCAATGGCGCATCGCCACATGCGCTTTGCCTTCGGCCTCCTCATCGAGGCCGTAATGGCGGGCGAGCGCCTGCAGCGCGAGTTTCAGGACGAGCTTCGCCGATCGTGCCGGATAGCCGCGTTCGCGCTCCACGCTCGACAGACCTTTGAGGAAACAGGCGACATCGACGAGGACGCCCGCGAGTTCTGGGCCGACCGCGTCCATGGCGGCATGAAAGCGGGCGCGGGCGGCGATCGCCGTCTCCGTCAGATCCGCCTGGCCGCCCCGCTGACGGGAGCCTTTCGGCGCCTTGAGGTCGGCCTGCCAGTTGGCGGTGATGCGCGGCTGCAGGCTCGCGCGCTCGAAATCGCGGCGAAGCCGCTCCGCCGCTGCCACCAGCGGGGCTCCGAGATAGGGCGCGCCATCCTCGCCGCCTCTGCGGGCGAGGAGGCCGATCGGGCTCTCGTCGAGATCGGTGAGCGGAGCGGGCGCCGAGGGTGAGCCGCCCTTCTGGCGTTCCAGGCATTTGTGCTGCGCCAGAAAGGCGGGCTCGCCGGCTTTCATGCGCCGAAGCCATGCCGCGGCCTCCGCGCTCGCGACAAGCCCCCTCTCTCCGGCCTCGCAGAGGAGGCCCCCCGCCAGAAGCTTCTTGACGAGGGCGGCCGGGATCTCGCGCCGCCGCCCCGCCACACCCTCGCAAGAGAAGGTCGCCGCATCCGCCTCCACGAGCCGCGCATCGGCATGGACCAGCAGCATCTCGATCAGGCTTTCGAGCGCCCCGCCGCGCCTCTTCCCGCGGCTCATCTCGCATCCTCGCCGAAAACCTCCATCCAGCGCCTCAGCGCGAATTCGAGGTTTTCCAACACCTGGTCGAAGACGGGCTCGTCGCGCCGTTCCTCGATCATCCGGCAGCCATGGGCTACGGTGGTGCGGTCGCGGCCGAAATGCGCGCCGACCTTGGTCAGCGTCAGGCCGGAGCCGACATGGACGAGATACATCGCCGCCTGCCGCGTCTGCGCCACCCGCGCAACGCCCCGTCCGGCCTTGCGCAGGTCATGGTGCCCGACCCGAAAGACCGCGCCGAGCGCCGCTTCGGCAAAGCGGCAGACGGAACTCTCCGCATCCGTCTCCCGATCCCTGACGATGGCACATCCGGCGGCGGCATGTCCGGCGGCGGGGCTCCCAGCGGGGGCGCGCCCGGCTTCGCGCCGATATGGCCCGAACGCCCCCTGCGACCCCCGCAAATCGTCGTAAAAATGGTTCTGCATGGCCCCTCCTCCCACGATAGGATTTATTTCCTATACCGCGAAGAGAAGCAACCGGGGATATGTTTTTAAGCTTACCGCACACCTTGTCGCGCCGGGAGGCGCCGAACTTATCCCCGCCGCTCCGGGCCCTGCGATCGTGCCGCGAAAGCTTCAGGAGCTCCCGGCATGGTCAATGCGCAGTGCTTTTACGATTCCCAAATCTCAGGCGGGGCCGGCAGGCCCACTCGCCGCCAACGGCGCCAAAACTCGGCGCCTCCCCGCCCGGCCAAAAGCGGCGCCGGCACGTACAGCCGCGACAACGACCTGCCGCGGTTGATCCATCGTCTGCCGGGAGAGCTCGGGACAAATGACACGGAGCGCGCGCGCAGCATCGTTGCGCGTCTCAAATGCGCCCTGCGGGCGGAGCGCAGGAAAGGCCGGGCCGGCCATCGGAGCTACGATCTCAATCGCCATATCGCGCTCAAGACAGCGCTCGACGCCGAAAGCGGTGAGCTTGCGCGGCTCTGCGAAGCCCGGACCTTCAAAAGCAAAACGCCGGCATGAAAGCCGGCGTCGGGGAAACGCAAAACGCCGGCGGGGGAGCCGGCGTTCGGGGAAGGCAAAGCGCCGGCGTGGGAGCCGCCGACCGGAAAAAGTAAAACGCCGGCATAAGGGCCGGCGTCTGACACGTTCGGAAGAAAACGTCGTTCAGCGGCGGCCGCGCTTCTGACCAAGACCCATCTGCTTGGCAAGCTGCGAACGGGCTTTCGCATAGTTCGGAGCGACCATCGGATAGTCGGCCGGCAGGCCCCACTTCTCGCGATACTCTTCCGGGGACAGGTCGTAATGCGTGCGCAAGTGACGCTTCAGCGACTTGAACTTCTTTCCGTCTTCCAGACAAATAATGTAGTCCGGATTGATCGAGCGACGGACCGGCACAGCCGGCTTCTGCGGCTCCGGCTCAGGCTCAGCGCCGCCATCGGCGGTCGTCTGCAGCGCCTGATAGATATTGCCGATCAGACCGGAAATATCGCCAGCCGCAATTGTGTTGTTGCTCACATAAGCAGACACGATGTCTGCCGTGAGCTCGATCAGGTTGTCGTTCTGGATAGCCTCTGCCATTGAATCCTCGCTATGTGACCTTTGCAGCAACACACTGCAAGTCATCAAGTGCGCCTTGCTACTGCTGGTGGCGCGGTCTGACAAGAAGAAAAAACCCTACATCACAGCAATCTTAGCGGCGTTTCACCGCGCGCAACAAGAAGGTGTGAAATTCTGTCAGCACTCGCTCGCTCATTCCTGGAAAGATAGGAATTCACCAACAAAGCGCCACCCTGCTTTTACGGAAGATGGCAGTCTTTGTTTCAACGCTCGCCTTCCGGATCGGAGCGCGTCACCCCTATAGCCCGCGAATAGTCGTCGGGCTCCGTCTCAGGGACCGGCTTTACACCAGTGAGGTAAGCCGCCCGGGCCAGAAGGTGCGCGGAAACCGGTGCGGTGAGAAGGAAGAACACCACACCTGCCACAGCGCGAGTGAAGATGTCCAAATGGGGCGCTTCTAAGGCAAGGGCCAACAACATCAGTCCAGAGCCCAAGGTTCCGGCTTTGCTGGCGGCATGCATGCGCGTGTAAAGGTCAGGAAAACGCAAGAGGCCGACGCTCGCAACGACTGCGAAAAGCGAGCCGATCACAATCATCACGCCGACCAAGACGTCGAGAAAGCCGCTCATCGCTGCTTCTCCGAATCGGAGCCGTAGCACATTGCTGATTCGCCACCGAGCACGTCTCCGCAATGCATCACGAAGCGGGCAAACGCTACGGTTGCAAGAAAACCGACGAGCCCAAGAGCGATTGCAATGTCGATATAAAGATAAAAACCAGTTTTCACGCCGATCACGGCAATGAAACCAATGCCGGTGGACACCAGCATATCGAGCGCCAGAACCCGGTCCGCAAAAGTCGGCCCGCGCACGATGCGAATGGTAATCAGCGCGAACGAAAGGACGAGAAGCGCCAGCGAAATCAGGACGCAGATTTCGAGAAACTCGCTAGCACTCATCGGAACGCCTCCAGTATCTTTCGCTCAAAGCCTTGCGCGATATCGCGTTTCAATTGGTCGGGATCGGGCACGTCGATGGCGTGAATGTAAAGCGTGCGCCGGTCTTCCGACACGTCGACCGACAAGGTGCCGGGCGTCAGCGTGATGAGATTGGCAAGTAACGTGATCTCGAAATCGCGGTTCACCCTGAGCGGATAGGCGATCAGCCCGGGCGAAATCGGCATCTTCGGTTGCAGCACGATCCAGGTCACCTTGAGCGCCGACATGACCAGTTCGTAGATGAACAGGAAGAACAGATTGATCACCCGGAGCGAGCGGCCGATATAGCCGCGCGTGCCGATCTGCTCGCGAATGAGCCACAGCGCGATGGCGCCGAGCACGAAGCCGAAAAGCAGGTTCGGCAGCGTGAAGCTGCCGGTGATCGACGCCCAGGCGAGTGCCAGAAGCACGTTGACGGGAAACAGCACCATCAGGAAGCGCCTCCAAACACCGCGCGAATATAAAGGGTCGGATCCAGAAGCCCGGCCGCACCGGCTTCCGCAAGCCGCATCAGCGGCGACGGCCACAGGCCGATGACCAGGCTCAGCAAAGTCAAAGCGCCAAGCGAGCCGAACAGCACCGCCCGGTCCTCCCTGGCGATCTCGCCGGGCACGCTCTTTTCCGCACCGTCCGGCGTCCCCACCGGTCCGCCACGCCAGAAAATCTGCGTGAAGGCGCGCCCCGAAGCAAGCGCGTTGAGGAGGCCCGTGCCGAGCACGATGCCGGCGAGCCACCAGCGCCCGTCCACCATCGCGGCCTCGGTCACCAGGATCTTCGCCCAGAAGCCGGAAAACGGCGGCAGCGCGGAGACGGAAAAGACGAGGGTCAGCGTCAGCCCGGCCAGAAGCGGGCTCGCACCATAAAGCCCGCCGAGCTTGCGCAGGTCCTGGCTGCCGCCGAGCTGGCCGACGAGCCCGGAGGCGAGATAGAGCGCCGACATGACGATCATCGAATGGAAGGCATAGAAGATGCCGCCCGACAGCCCCTCCGCCGTGCCGATCGCGAGACCTGCCAGGATCACGCCGATGCCGGAGATGACGAGATAGCCGAGGATGCGCCGGAAATCGGAATGCGCCATCGCGCCGAGCGAGCCGAGAAGCATCGTGCCGATGGCGAGCGCCGTCAGAAACGTGTCGTAGAGCGCCTCTTCCGAGGGCATCAGCATGATCAGCGTGCGCAACAGCGCATAGGCGCCGACCTTGGTCAAAAGCCCGGCAAAGACGGCACCCGCCGAAGGAGACGGCGTGTGATAGGAGGCCGGCAGCCAGAAGGCGACCGGAAACGCTGCCGCCTTCATGCCGAAGCCCAGAATATAAAGCGCCGTGATCGTGTTGATCGGCATTCCGGGCACGCCTTCGCGCAGCTTGATCGCGATCTCGGCCATGTTGAGCGTGCCGAGCGCCCCATAGAGATAGCCGGTCGCCGTCAGGAAGAAGGCCGCAGCCAGAAGATTGAGGACGGCATAGCGCACCGCGCCGTCGAGCTGCTCCTTGGAATTGCCGAGGACGATGAGGCCGAAGGAGGCGATCAGCATCACTTCGAACCAGACATAGAGATTGAAGATGTCCCCGGTGAGGAAGGCGTTGCACACGCCCGTCATCATCAACAGCAGAAAGGGATAAAACCCGTAGCGGCTCTCCACGCGCCGCAGGCCGCGGCTTGCGAAAACACCGACGACGAGCGCCACCACCGACGACACGAAGGCGAAGGAGGCACCGAGCGCATCGACGGCGAAGGTGATGCCGAAAGGCGGCAGCCAGCTTCCCATGGTCATGGTGAGCGGCCCGCCGGTCACGACGCGCGCCAGAATGCCGGCCGTCGCCGCCGTCAGAAACAAGAGCCCGGCGATGCCGAGCGGTGCCTGCGTCTCCGGGCGCTTGCGCGCCATCAACAGGACGGAGCCGAAAAGAAGGGTGATCAAAGTCGGCGCGACGATGATCGCGTCCAGGGGCGCGATCGGCGCCGTCACCATGGCGGACGCGACGTCCACCGCTGCATGGCCTGCACTCTCTGCCATCAATAGCCCCTGGGCGGAACCGGATCACCCGGCTCTTCGGCCATATGCATCTTCCCGGTCTTGTCCGTGCCGAGCCCCTGATAGGCGCGGAACACCAGAACCAGCAGGAAGGCGAAGAACGAGAACGAGATGACGATCGCCGTCAAAATCAGCGCCTGCGGCAGCGGATTGGCGGTCGCAAACGGCGGCACCATCGCTTCTTCGGGAATGATCGGCGGCACTTCCTTGACGATCCGCCCGGCCGTGAAAATCAGAAGATTGACGGCGTTCGAGAGGATGGTCACGCCAAGCAGGATGCGGATCAAAGAATCCGACAGCATCAGATAAACGGCGGATGCGAAGAAGCAGCCGACGAGAAGCGCAAGCGGGCCTTCCATCAGCGCTCCCTTTCCTCCAACGACAGCGCCACGGAGGTGATCGTCCCGAGAACCACCAGATAGACGCCGATGTCGAAGAACGTCGCGGTGGAGACGGCGACCTCCATGCCGAAGATCTTCGGATAGGCCCACAGCGCCGTCAAAAACGGCTTGCCGCCGAGAAGCGACGGCACCCCGGCAAGGGCCGCCAAGACGAGCCCGAAAGCGGCGATCCCCATCGGATGAAAGCGCAGGGCCCGGCGCACCGGCGGCACGCCATAGGCGATGCCGTAGATCGCAAAGGCGGAGGCCGCGATCAGCCCGCCGATGAAGCCGCCGCCCGGATTGTTGTGGCCGCGCAAGAGTACGAAGACCGAAAACAGCACCATCAAGGCCGTGAGATAAGGCGCGATCGCGCGAAAGATGACGGTGCTCACTTCTCTTCCTCCACGGCTCTCGTCTGACGCCACGGCGCCGGGAAGCGCAGCAGAGCGAGAATAGCGAGGCCGGTGATCATGACGACCGCGATCTCACCCAAAGTATCGAGACCACGGAAGTCGACGATGATGACGTTCACGATGTTGCGGCCATGGGCGATGGTTCGCGAATGCTCCGCAAAGAAATCCGACAGGCGCGAATCGAAGGGCTGGTTCGTGACGGCAATCAGCAAGGCCGCCGTGCCGATGCCGCAGGCGAGCGCGATCGTTCCGTCCTTGGCGCGCTGAAACATGTTGCGCCGGTCGGCCGTCATCAGGGACAGGCGCGTCATCACGAGCGCCAGGATGACGACCGAAAGCGTCTCCACCATGAATTGCGTGAAGGAGAGGTCCGGCGCGCCGAAGAGCATGTAGATGAGCGCCACGGCAAAGCCCTGGATGCCGAGAGAGACGATCGCCGTCAGCCGGTTCTCCGCCACGATGACGGCGACGAGACCGACGGCCGCAAGCCCCATCACCGCCCATTCATGCGGCGCGAGCGCGAAGGTCTCAGGCGCATGCGGCCATTCGCCGAAGACCACGAGCGGCACGACCAGGGCGAGCGCCAGGACCGTGAAGGTAATGGAAAGATAGCGTTCCAGATCGCCGTTCTGGATGAAGCGGGTCACCGCGGCCGAGCCGGTCGTGAGCCCGTTCACGAGCTGGTCGAAGCCCCGGTCGGGACTCCAGCCGATCGCATCGAGAATTGCCGCGAGCCCGCGCCGCACCGGCCGCAGGGCGAGAAGCGCCAGGATGCCGATCGCCCAGGTGACGCCGGAGGCGGCAAAAGCCTCGTTCACGTGGATGGCGTAGGAGAGATCCGGATGCGGCTCAGCCCCGGCGACGGCAGCAAGCGTCGGGCCGATCAGCGCCTCTTGCGTGAAGGCCGCAAAGACGATGCCGACGACGCTGAGACAGGCGAGGACGAGCGGGCCGATCCACAACCCGATCGGGCCTTCATGTGCACCGGACAGGTTCTCGGGTCGCTTGCCGATGAAAGGCAGCAATCCGACGGCGAAGGCGGCCGCGAACATGAGACCGTTGCCCAGGACGGCGACGCCAAGCGTCACGGGCGTCGTGCCCTCCCCGTGCAGAAGCCCCTCATACATCGCCTCTTTGGCAAAGAAGCCGAGCGTCACGAAAAGCCCGCCCATCGCCCAGGCGAGAACGAGGCCTGAAAGGAAAGTGACCGGCATTTTGAGCCCGAGACCGCCGAGCTCGCGCAGATCGCGCGTGCCCGCCTCGTGGTCGACCGAGCCCGCCATCATGAAGAGGCCGCCCTTGAAGAGCGAATGGGCGAGAAGATAGACGAGCGCGCCCAAAATCGCCGTCTCGTTGCTCGTCCCCGTCAGCATGACGAGAAGGCCGAGCGAGGCGACCGTCGTATAGGCGAGGATGAGCTTGAGGTCCGTCTGGCGCAGCGCCAGAAGCGTGCCGGCGAGAAGCGTCGCGCCCCCGAAGAGCGGCAGGATCGTCGTCCACAGCACCGTCTCGCCCATGAAGGGATGGACGCGCAAAAGCAGATAGACGCCCGCCTTCACCATCGTCGCCGAATGCAGATAGGCCGAGACCGGCGTCGGCGCCTCCATGGCGTTGGCGAGCCAGGAATGGAACGGAAACTGCGCCGATTTCGTAAAGGCGCCGCCGAGAAGCAGGATCAGCACCGGCAGGTAATACGGGTTCTCCGCAAAGCTCGAGCCGAGCGCGATCGCCTCCGACATCGAATGCACGCCGACGAGCCCAGTCATGATCAAAAGCCCGGCCAGCAGGCAGAGCCCGCCCCCCGCCGTGATCACCAGCGCCTGCAGTGCCGCGCGCCTTGCCGCCTCACGTGTGTGATCGAAGCCGATCAGCAGGAAGGAGGTGATCGAGGTCAGCTCCCAGAAGACGAAGAGCGTCATGAAATCGTCGGCCAGCACCAGCCCCTGCATCGCCCCCATGAAGAGCAGGATGAAGGAGAAGAAGCGCCCCTGATGCGCATGGCCTTTGAGATAGGCGCCCGCATAAATCAGGATGAACGTGCCGATGCCCGAGACGAGAAGCGCAAACAGCAGCGACAGCCCGTCGAGGCGATAGGAAAAGTTGATCTGAAGCGACGGCGCCCAGGCAAAGCCGTTGGCGATGACGCTGCCGGATGCGATCGGCGCGATCAGGCCAAGGAAATAGACAAACATCGCCGCGGGTGCCGCCGCCAGTATCCAGGACGCGCCAGAACCCAACAGCCGCTTCAACAGCGGCGCCACGAACGCCGCCAGAAACGGGGCGGCCATGACGAGGAAAGTCCAGTCGATTTGGGATTCTTGCATCAGCGGGGTGACGTTCGCGGGACCAGGAACGGATAGCGGGCGATCCAGAGCGGGGCAAGCTGCCAGCTTTGCCGCCTCAGCCGGACAAGCTAAGCATTTGGGCGCTTCTGGCAATCCTTAGAGCGCGGCGATTTTCAAGCATGACCCATGCTTTCCGGCAAATCGCGACAGGAGAAAGACCGGGTGACGCCTTCCTTGTCCAGCCGTCGCCGCATTTCCTCGCAGAAGTGTGATCCTGAGGACAGTCGAAATCGCGCAATTGCAAGTATGTCCGACACCACAACCGGCACAAAACGCCGCGCTTCTGGTCAGGCTCCGGCCATTCCTGGGGGCAGATGCGCCGAAGCTGCGAATCTCTTATCGGCGCTCCGGTTTCTCCACACGCAACGCTCGGCTTTGTCTTGCGGCCATCGCCCCGTGCGCGGATGCCGCAGGGGCAATGCAGGTTTCCGCAGGTTCGCGCCACCGTCCCCAAGAGGCCCCAGGTTAACGCCGCACCACCCATTCCCTTGCCCCGGAAAACAATCCGGCCTACCTCGCGCCCATGAACGACATTCCTTCCTTCCCGCCGCGCGCCGCAAAGCGGCCGCACGAGATCACCCGCCACGGCCACACCCGCAACGATTCCTATCACTGGCTGCGTGCCGACAATTGGCAGGAGGTGATGCGCGATCCCTCCGTCCTCGATCCTGAGATCCGCGCCTATCTGGAGGCCGAAAACGCCTGGTTTTCCGCCCAGATGGCCGACACGGAAGCGCTTCAGGAAAAGCTCTTCACGGAGATGAAGGGGCGCATCAAGGAGGACGATTCCTCCGTGCCGGTGCCTGACGGACCTTATTCCTATGCGATCCGCTACATCGAGGGCGGCCAGCACCCCATCTTCGTGCGCCAGCCGCGCGCCGGCGGGGAAGAAACCATCCTTCTCGACGGCAATGCGCTTGCCGAAGGCCATGCCTATTTCAAGATCGCCGGCGCGGCGCATTCGCCCGACCATTCCCGTCTCGCCTGGGCCTTCGACGATGCCGGCTCGGAATTCTACACGCTCCACATCCGCAATCTGGAAACGGGCGAAGACATCGCCGACGTCATCCCCGATACGAGCGGCGGCGCCGTCTGGGCGGCCGACAACACGCATCTCTTCTATGTGCGTCTCGACGCCAATCACCGCCCGTCGAAAGTCTTCCGCCACAAGCTCGGCACCGCGGTCACGGACGACGTCCTCATCTATGAGGAGGCGGATCCCGGTTTCTTCGTCGGCCTCGGCGCGACGCGGTCGCGCAATTTCATCCTCATCGACTGCCACACGCACGAAACCTCGGAGACGCGGCTCATCCCGGCCGACCGGCCGGAGGCAGAGCCCATCCTGATCGCGCCGCGCCGCGACGGCATCGAATATTACGTCGACGAGGCGGACGGCACGCTCTTCATCCGCACCAATTCCGGCGACGCCAAAGATTTTCAGATTCTGACGGCGCCCGTCGCCTCGCCTTCGCTGGAGAACTGGCAGCCGCTCGTCGCCCATGTGCCGGGGCGCCTTCTCCTGTCGCACGCCCTCTTCGCCGGACATCTCGTTCGTCTGGAGCGCGAGGCCGGGCTGCCGCGCATCGTCGTGCGTCGGCTTGAAGACGGCGAGGAGCACGAGATCGCCTTCGCCGAAGAGGCCTACTCGCTCGGCCTCGATCCCGGCTACGAGTTCGACACGACGACGATCCGCTTCTCCTATTCCTCGCCGACGACGCCGTCGCGCATCTTCGATTACGACATGGAGAGCCGCGCCCGCACGCTTCTCAAGGAGCAGGAGGTGCCGTCGGGCCACGACCCGGCGAAATACGTCTCGCGCCGCATCATCGCCCAAGCGCCGGATGGCGAGGAGGTGCCGGTCTCGCTTCTCTACCGCGCCGACACGCCGCTCGACGGTTCCGCCCCGTGCCTTCTCTACGGCTACGGCTCCTACGGCATCGCCATTCCGGCCGGCTTTTCCGTCACCCGCCTGTCGCTCGTCGATCGCGGCTTCATCTATGCGATCGCCCATATCCGCGGCGGCAAGGACAAGGGCTTTGCCTGGTACGAAGAGGGCAAGCGCGCCAAGAAGGCCAATACGTTCACGGATTTCATCGCCGCCGGCGAGCATCTCGTGGCCGAAGGTCTGACCAAGCGCGGCCGGATCGTCGCCCATGGCGGATCGGCGGGCGGCATGCTGATGGGCGCCGTCGCCAATATGGCCCCGGACCTCTTCGGCGGCGTCATCGCCGACGTGCCCTTCGTCGACGTCCTCAACACCATGCTCGACGACACGCTGCCGCTCACCCCACCGGAATGGCCCGAATGGGGCAACCCGGTCGAAAGCGCGGCCGATTATCAGACGATCCTCGCCTATTCGCCCTATGACAACGTCACCGCGCAGGCCTATCCGCCGCTTCTCGCCATGGCCGGGCTCACCGATCCGCGTGTCACCTATTGGGAACCGGCGAAGTGGGTCGCAAAACTCCGCGACACCAAGACCGACGACAACATCCTTCTCCTGCGCACCAATATGGATGCCGGCCACGGCGGCGCCTCCGGCCGCTTCGACGCCTTGAAGGAAGTCGCCATCGAATACGCCTTCGCCCTCAAGGTGATGGGCCTCACCGACAAAGCCCCGCTCCCGGCTGTGTGAGGTCGCTTTTCCCATCTCGGGAACGACAGAACGGCAGAACCGGGAGGCCTCCCGGTTCTGCTACCCGTTCGGCCACCCCTCTTCCGCCTTGGCGATCGTCGAGGTCGCCTCGACAATCTCCTCCGGCCCGCCCTTGGGCGGCCAGAGACCGGCGGCGTAGTGCTCTGAGCGCAGGCGCGCACGCTCTTCGAGGCTCGAAAAGCCCCAGATATGGGTGATGCGCGGCGGCCCGTCCAAGGCGTAAAGGTTCGTCACGAGGTGACCGGTATAGGCGGAAGCCGGGCCGATCGCCGCCTCCCAGCCCGCGAGTGTGCGCGGCAGCCCGCCCGGCCGCAGATGATAGGTGCGAAACTCGAAGAGGCCGCCATATTGCCGGGGCGCAATCTCAGGCAGGAAGGGAAAGGGCGCAAAACTCTCCATCCGGAGGCCCTTCGCCGTCTCACGACTGAAGAACGGGTCCTCGCTCATCAAAGCGCGCTCACGCTCGGCGCAGAGCTCCTCCTCGGCTTCGAAGGAGCGGAGCACGAAAAGCTCGCCGATCGTGCCGATATCGGAGCGCCACATGCCGAGCGGCGTGCCGAGCGCATCCTCATCGCCGATCCACCGCCGCGCGCCCTCGGCCGCCTTGGTGACGCCCAGCACCGGGCAG
Source organism: Afifella aestuarii (assembly GCF_004023665.1). Classification (NCBI taxonomy): domain Bacteria; kingdom Pseudomonadati; phylum Pseudomonadota; class Alphaproteobacteria; order Hyphomicrobiales; family Afifellaceae; genus Afifella; species Afifella aestuarii. Next base: position 837,320 of record NZ_SAUF01000002.1, on the reverse strand, counting down.
GAGAGCGTCGCAATTTCATAGAGCATGTCGCGCCCTCACCTCATTGATAGCCAATCATTGATAGCCGAGCCGGGCTGCCAGCGGCTTCATGTCCGGCGGCAGCACCTTGCTTGAATCTGCCCCAAACGCGCCGAAGAGCGGATCCCATTCCTCGATCGTCAACTCCACGATCAGATCCTCGCGCGCAAACGGATCGCCCGCCACGACCTTCTCGATCTCTTCGCGGCTGTCGGCGACCATGATCAGGAAGCCAGCGCGTAGCGGCGTGCCCTTCAGCGGCCCCGAAGCCTTCAAAGTGCCCTGGTCGATCAGGTCGAGCAGATATTCCACATGCTCCAGCACATGTTCGTTCCAGCCGGGACCGTCCGGATGCGTCATCGTCACGATGTAAAAGGCCATGCCTCACTCCTCGAAAACCAGGTTCCTGAAAATCAGGGCGCCGAGTTTCGGTGACCAACCAGGAGTGATAAATGCCTCTCCGGTTGTTCCTGTCCCAAGCAAGAGTGGTGAATGCCCGATCGGCTGGAAAGCATGTCCGTCTTCGTGCGCGTCGCCGAGCTCGGCTCGTTTTCCGCCGCCGCGACCGCCCTTTCCATCTCGCCCCAGATGGTCGCCAAGCATATCGAGTCGCTCGAAAAGCGTCTCGGCACGCGCCTCATCCACCGCACGACACGGCGCCACAGCCTCACCGATTTCGGCCGGCAATACCGCGACCGCTGCAAGGCGATCCTCGCCGATGTCGCGGACGCCGAAGCGCAGGCCTCGGAAACCGGTTCGGAACCGCGCGGCCTGTTGCGGATCAACGCGCCGGTGACGTTCGGCGCCCAGGTGCTCGTGCCGCTCGTCACCGCCTATCTCCGCGCCCACCCGCAGGTCACTTGCGACCTCGTCTTGAGCGACCGCTATGTCGATCCGATTGAAGAAGGTTTCGATCTCGTTTTCCGCATCGGCCCGCTGACCCAGACCCACGCGCTTCTCGCCCATCCGTTGACGCCCTACCGGCTCGTCGCCTGCGCCGCGCCCGCCTATCTCGCCGAACACGGCACGCCGCAGACGCCCGAGGATCTGCGCAACCACGAATGCCTCGGCTTCAGCCCCTGGTCCGGCGCGCTCGGGCGCGAATGGCCTTTCTCGAAGGGCGGAGAGACGGTCGAGGTGCCGAGCGCGAGCCGTCTGTCGATCAACGACTGGCGGGCGATCCACCAGGCGGCGCTCGACGGATTCGGCATCACGCTCGGCTATGAAAGCGCCGTCGCCGACGATCTCACATCCGGCCGGCTCGTGCGTCTCCTGCCGGATTACGAAGGTCCGGCGCGGCCCTTCCATCTTCTCCATGCGCGCGAACGGCGCATGCGGGCGACGCTGTCAGGCTTCCTCGCAAGCGTCCTTGCGCGCTTCTCCGCAAAGTCCTGACCCGGGAGGTCCTGCCCCCGGGCCGGGTTCAGGCAGCTGCCGGCCCGGGATCGTCGTCATGCGACGACATGAGCGTTGTGTTGGCAGCGCCCGGCCGTCCGCCGGACCCTATCCCGCCTGTGTTTACAGCGCTTCGCGCCGGCACCAGATGCGGACGCGTCATGCGCGCCCAGCGCTGGCGTTCCGCCTCCGGCTGGTACAGCACCTTCAGGACCTCGACGCGTTCGATCCGGTCGAGGTGATCGACGTCGACGCTCTCGCCTTCCGTGAGCCCGAGCAGCATCACGCCGCGCGGGGTGGCGATCGACTGATGACCCACGCCCGGGATGTAATGGGCGGGGGTCACCAGGGTTCGTTCCTCCGGCAGCCGCTCGTCGACCCGCAATAGGATGCGCGAATCGATCGTTGCGACATCGGCAGGGAGATCCTCGGAGAAGACGAGCTGCGCCTCGCGCAGCTTGCGCCGCAATGCGGCCACGAGAAGCTCGTCGCTGCCGAGGCGGGCCTCGAGCAGGTTCTCGAGGATGGAGAAATCACGCGGAGTAACTTTGGGAAAAATCGCATCTGGCATGTCTGGTGTCCCGGTTATGTCGTTTCGTGAAGGACCCACGGCCGGGCTGGCTGATGCCGGCCCGGCCAGACGTGCAGAATTTCAGAACCTCCGCTCCGCTGCAGGCGCGGACATCACGGCACAACATCGGGCTCATCCCTCGTCCGCGAGATTGAGGACGGTGAGCGACAGGGCGCGGCCGTCGCGTGCCTCCCAGGGGATCGTCTGGCCTTCCGAAAGTCCGATGAGCGCGGCGCCGATCGGCGTCAGCACCGAGATGCGCGCCTGCGCGACATCGGCCTCTTCGGGATAGACGAGCTTGTAGGTCCGCTCGAAACCGTCGCTCGTGGCGAAGGAAACGGTCGAGCCCATGCGCACCGTCTTGGCAGGGACCTTCTCTTGAGGAACGATCCGCGCGCGGTCGAGCTCGCTCAGGAGCTTTTCGCCGAGCTCGGCGAGCGGTCCGCCGAGGCTGTTGGCGATCGCATAAAGGCGCGCATGATCTTCGCTGCCGATGACGAGACGCGGCAGGGCTTTGGGTTTCCGGACGCCAGATTTCTGGACGACGGGTTTCTGGACGATCTGAGTTTTTTCGGCGATCTGAGACATGGTTGCACGACCCTTCGGCCGACGAGACATCCCGCCGGACCACGCAAACGAGTTTTGGGAAAAACGCCTTCGCGCCGATCGTTCAGATCGCGGATCGTCCCGGTCGCAGACCGACCGGATCACAGATCATGCAGTTGATGGATCATGAAAAATCGCTGCGCACCCCCGAAGCTCGGAAGGCGCAACGGCCGAGCTTCGGGCTACAGTCCCGTGACGGGCTGGCCTTGGAGCATTCGCAGAATGGAAAGAAGCGCTCGGATCATGATGCCCTCAGGCTAGGCCTTCCGCCCCCAAAGTCAAGCGAGCGGGCCGACGCCAGGCGACGCCCCGGCAGACCGACCACGCCGCGTCTGATAACTCCAGTTGGCAATTCCTGCCCTGCACGCGACGGCTATCAGATGAAAGAGCGTCCCCTCAGGAAACCAGCGAGACCGGAGACAGGTCGTCGCCGTCACAGGGCGCGTAGGCTGGGCTCTGCCGCAGCAGATGGAGAAGGGCGTGGTGCGTTCGTCGCGGGACGAGCGGGGGAACGTTTTCTATGCGCAGGTGGCGAGGCAAAGGTAAGATTGTGAAATGAGTTCAGAAACACAAAACCCCGCCGAAGCGGGGTTCTGGGACATGTGACAATACCTAGGCTACCCTGAACTTGTCATCGTTCTGTGGGCAGCCTGCCTAGTGATCTAGGTCTTAAAGCCCGATATACGGGATACACGTTTTATTTAGTGGAATCGGGCCATTTAAGCAAGCCCCCGAGCCCTAAGCCATGCACGTCTCGGCGTAATCACGACAACTGGTCGCTTTTTGCATATTTCGGGCTCCTCGTATCCCCTGAAATCGCAAATTAAGACAGTGCCAGCGTGAGGATGAAAATTGATTGCCATTACTACGAATCGATCTTCTATATTATCTCAAGTGTAATTATGATTGCCAAAGCCGCCAATACTCGCAGCATGAGCGATTGACCGACGAAGGCACACAGCTGCCGACGATTAAAAGCGCGTTGGCGTTATTGTCGCGGTAGTCGTACTACCACCCGTTCAGCGCCCTTTCGGGCCGGGCTATCGTGATCGTGCTCCTGTGTGGCGGGGAGAAGAGCACGCAACGCAAGGACATCAAACGCGCCAAGGACTTGGCTGCGTCTTGGAAGGATCAGACATGACCGAGGTCACACTCAGCCGATACGATCCCGCCGATTACCTCGAAAGCGAAGAGGACATTGCCGGATTTCTCGAAGCCGTCATGGAGGAAGGCGGCGACGATCCGGCCTTCGTCGCGCATGCCCTCGGCGTCGTCGCGCGCGCCCGCAATATGAGCCAGCTCGCGCGCGACACCGGCATCAGCCGCGAAGGCCTGAACAAGGCTCTGTCGGGGGAAGGCAACCCGACGCTCGACACCATCCTGAAGGTCGCCAAAGCGCTCGGCCTGCGGCTCAGCTTTCAGCCCCGCAATGCGCCGACCGAAAAGGCGCCACGGGAGCTGACGGCGGCAGGTGAGGACTAAATTCCGCTCGCCGCAGTTCGCCCATGAAGGACCACACCTCGATCAGCCACGCAGGAGGCGCCCGCGCAACCTCGCGTCCATAGGCGCAAGAGAGGTCTCACGACTTTCAGGGCGCGCGCGCCGGCCCAGTAAGGCTTTCCGATGCGTCGCGCGAGGCCTCGCAGCCCCCAAAACCTTGCCGCAGCGGCGTCTTCGCCTAACTCCGCTGTATCTCCCGCGGACGTCCTTTCGCCCGCCTCCGCCAGAGCACGATCCCGCCATGCCCTCGTCGTCCCAGCCGCCGGCCACGCCCCCCGCCGGTGCCGCCTCCTCTTCCGCCGCATCTGCAGAACACGCCCTGCCGCTTTTTGCCCTGATGGCGGCGGTTCTCGTCGTCTTCGCGACCGCCAATGCGCCGGTGCCGATCTATCCGATCTGGCAGCATGCGATGGGTTTCGCGCCGGGCACGATCGGCGTCATCTTCGTCTTCTACAATCTCGGTGTCTTGCTCGCGCTGTTGTGCTGCGGCCGGCTTTCCGACCTCTATGGCCCGCGCCTCGTGCTTCTGCCGGCGCTCGTGCTTGCGGTTGCGGCCGCGCTTCTTTTCGCCTTCGCGCCCAATGTCGCCGTCTTGTGCGTCGCGCGCTTTTTGATCGGGCTTGCCTCCGGCGGCTGCGTCAGTGCCGGCACGGCGGCCATACTCCTTGCCGGGCGCCGGCGCGGCATCGGCCATATCTCGCTCTACGCCACTTTGTCGGTCGTTCTCGGCTTCGGCCTCGGCCCCTTGACGGCCGGCGCGCTTGCAAGCTTCGCCCCCGCGCCGAGCCGCCTCGTCTTCGTCCTCCTCGCCGGCCTGCTCGCGGCGCTCCTTCTCGTCCTCGCCCGCACTCTGCCGCCGCTCCGGCGACCGTCTCAGAGCGCCCGCATCTGGCAAATGCCGCGCCTGCCGGCGGAGAACCGGCCCATCCTTCTGACGGCGATCGTCATCTTTGCCGGACCGTTCGCGCTCTCTGCGCTCTTCATCTCGCTTGCGCCCTCCATGCTCGCCGATCTTCTCCACAACGGAAGTCCGATCGTCGCCGGCGCCGCCGCCTTCCTGGTCTTTGCCTCAGGCGGTTTGGGCGGCATCTTTGCGCGCAAATTGACGGTGTGGCGCTCCGCCTGGCTCAGCCTGGCGCTGGCGCTTTCAAGCCTCGCGCTCGTGCTCTTGAGCGAAGTCTCCGTGTCGCTGCCGCTCTTCGCACTCGCCGCGGCGGCGGCCGGCATAGCCCAGAGCGTCGGGCAATATACGGGCGTGCAGCTCGTCAATCGGCACACGCCGGAAGAAATCCTCGGCTCCGTCAACGCCACCTTCTTCCTCGGCGGCTACGGCACGGCGGGGCTCGCCGTTCTGTCGATGGGCTTTGCGTCGAACGCCTTCGGCCTCTTTGCCGGCAGCCTCGTCTTCGGCGCGATCTGCCTCGTCATGTTCATCGCCGCCATCTTCGGCGTCGCCACGACACGGCTTGTCCCCGCCGACGGGGCCTGACACGGGCGATCGCCCGAGCGATCGCATGCACAAAAAACCCCGGGGCTCACAACAGACCCCGGGGCTCACAAGAAAGTCCGAGGCGCCGAAGCGCCCCGGGATTCGTCTCAGCCGCGCAGCTCCTGGAAGCGGCGCAAGGCCGCCTGCGTGCCGCGCCCCAGAATGCCGTCGATCGGGCCGTTATAAAGCCCCTTGTCCTGCAGCCGCTCCTGCACTGCGCGCCGGAAGGCGGCAGGCTGGCCGCGGGCATTGTCGTCGATCAAGAGCCTTTCGGCCCTGTCCTCGCCCTGCGCCAAGGCTTCCAGCATCAGATTGGCGGCGCGCATCGGGTCCGCCTCAACGCCGTTGCCGCCTTCCATGTACATGAAGGCGAGATTGGCGAGCGCCACGGCGTTGCCCTGGTCGGCCGCCTTTTGCAGCCACGAAACCGCCTTCTCGTCGTCCTGCGGCAGACCGTTGCCGTCGCGGTAGAGAACGCCGAGATTGTTCTGCGCGGAACCCTCGCCGGCGAGCGCCGCCTTGCGGTACCAGCGCGCCGCCTGGACCATGTCTTTCTCCACGCCGTCGCCGCGCTCATAGGCAAGGCCGAGCTCGTTCTGGGCCGAGGCGTTGCCGGCGTCGGCCGCCCGCCGCAGCCAGGTGAGCGCGAGCTCCGGATCTTTGTCGACGCCGCGGCCTTCGCGGTAGAGGCCGGCAAGCTCGCTCTGCGAATCCGTATCGCCGGCCTCCGCCGCGCGCGACAGCCACAGGGCGCCCGTCACCGGATCCTGCGCCACGCCGCGGCCGTAGAGATAGGCAAGGCCCAGATTGTGCTGCGCGGTGCGGTTGCCCTTCTCCGCCGCCTGCCGGTAGTAGGTCGCCGCTTTGACGTCGTCCTGCTCGACGATGCGACCGGTCTCATAGAGCCAGCCCATCTCGTTCAGCGCAAAAGCATCACCCTGTTCGGCGGCGAGGCCATACCATTTCGCGGCCTCCTCCCAATTCTCCTCGATGCCTTCGCCGTTGCGATACTTCGTGCCGAGATAACGCTGCGCCAGCGCATCGCCCGCTTCCGCCGCGCGGCGGTACCAGGTGATCGCCTCCGCGTCGTCTTCCGGCACGCCCTCGCCGAAATCGTACATCGTGCCGATCAGCGTCCAGGCGTGGGTGTAATCGGCATCGGCCGCCTTGCGGTAATGCTCCATCGCCTCATCGTCGCGCCCGGCCTTGTCGAGCGCGTAGCCGAGCTGAAACTCGAGCCGCGGCTCATCGGGATTGGCGGCGAGCGCCGTCTCGCAGGCCTCGATCGCGCGCGGCGCATCGAGGATGGCGAACGGCACACCCGGCACATCGGCCGGCCTTTCGGGATCTTCCGGCGAGGCGGCGAGCGTATCGCAGGCGAGCGCCAGGAAGGGCGCCTGATTTTCCGCGGCGGTCGCGACCCCTTTTCGGGTCTCTTCCTGAAGCTTCTTCTCCATGTCGGAGATGCGGCTTTCGGCGTCGCGCGAGACGCGCTCCACCTCTTCTGCCGCCGCCTCGCGCCGATCGATCTCCGTGCGCGCGACATCGCTCAGGCTGCAATCCGGAAAATCCTCCACATAGGCTTCGAGCGCGTCCGCGCCGTCCTCGCCGATCGCCTTCGCAAAGGCCTCTTCCGCCCCGGCACAGGCCGCATCCGCGCCTTCGCCCTCAGCCGGCACCGTATCCTCAGCCGGTCCCGCCCCGTCTTCCGTCGAAAGGCCGTCTTCCGCCGGGCTTTCGGCCGCTGTGGGCGCACTGTCGGCTTCGGGGGCGTCTTCCGCCTTCATCTCGGCCGGCGCGCTCTCTGCCCCACCGGAGGTGTCGCTCTCCGAGGCCTCACTGTCTGAGGCTTCGCCCTCGGGCGTCTCGCTTTTCGCGCCGTCTGCGGCACCTTTTTCCGCCCCGGCGGAATCCGCGGCGCCGTCCTTATCATTGATCTCGTCGGCGGCCTCGCCGGCAGTCTCGTCGGCAGGCTCTTCGGCGACCTCGTCGCCGGCCGCATCTCTGTCCGTGTCGGCGGCCTTTTCAGGCGCGGTTTCGCCGCCCGAGGTCTCTCTCTCCTCCGCCCGCGTGACGGAGATCTCGGCCTGCGCCAGGCGCAGAAGGGGCGTTTTCACCAAGGTCGGAGGCGCGCCGGGACGCTCGCCGGCGACACTCGCCGCCTCGTTCAAAACCCCCGTAAACTCAGATGCTTGTGTCGTTCCAGCAAAACACACGGAAGCGAGAAGTGCTCCCAGGACGTGGAATTTCTGCGCCATATCCGATTCGATTCCCTCGGCCGCTCGATGGTGCCCGGGACGTTAGCGATGCGGCCCTGCCGGGACAAGCGGTCCAGCAGGCGGCCCCGGCCGGTATCAGACGCCTTCCCTTGCGGAAAGCCGTTGCCAAAGAGGCCATCGCACTTATGTAGCCTGGAACCGGCCCCGGGCCGGTCGTGTTGACTACGCACCCGACTGCAATTTCAAGACAAGGAGATGGATCGATGGCATTCACCCTGCCGGACCTGCCCTATTCCTACGACGCGCTCGCCCCCCATATGTCGGCGGAGACGCTCGAATATCATCACGATAAGCACCACAACGCTTATTGCACGACGATGAACGACCTCATCAAAGGCACCGAATACGAGAACATGGACCTTGAGGAGATCGTCAAGAAGAGCCACACCGACAACCCGAAGCTCTTCAACCAGGCCGGGCAGTTCTACAACCATCTCCACTTCTGGAAGTGGATGAAGGCCGGCGGCGGCGGCACCTCTCTGCCGGGCGGTCTCGCCTCGCAGATCCAGTCCGACCTCGGCTCCTTCGACGAGTTCCGGTCGAAGTTCATCGATGCCGGCAAGGGCCAGTTCGGCTCCGGCTGGGCGTGGCTCGCCATGAAGGACGGCAAGCTCTCCGTCATGAACACGCCGAACGGCGAGAACCCGCTCGTCCACGGCGCCACACCGCTGCTGGGCGTCGATGTGTGGGAGCATTCCTATTACATCGACTACCGCAACGCGCGGCCGAAATACCTCGAGGCCTGGTTCGACAACCTCGTCAACTGGGACTACGTCGCCGAGCTCTACGAAGCCGCGAAATAAGCTTTTCGGCTGAAGAGGCCGCCGGCTGACGCAGCCGTCGGCTCATTAAGTTTCAAGCTCCTTGCGGGAGCTCTGCCCCGGCCCTCTGTGGCCGGGGCTTTTTTGTGGGGATCCGGCTTGTGACGAGCTGCGGGCGCCGGCGGCTACCCGGCGGCTACGTTGTCACTCCGGCTTGGCGCGCCTTGCGGCCTCGAAAGAGGCTTGCACGTCCTGAAGGTCGTCCGGCTGCAGCTCGGGCGCGCTCTCGGCTCCGGAGCGATCCGGTCGATAGCAAAGTTCGGCCATGACCGGGAAATGGTCGGAACCAAAATCCGGCAACACTGCGAAGTCTCCAAGCGTGAACGAATCCTGGAAAAGGATCTGGTCCAGAGGCCAGGAGATAACGGGATTGCCGGCCTTGAAGCTCGCATAGAAGCCGCGTCCGACCCTCGGGTCGAGGAGCCCGCCCACCCGTGCCGCACGCCGTGTCACGCCCTCCCAAGGCACCGCATTGAAATCGCCCGCCAGGATGCTGGCGTCCTGCGAGGAACGGGCCTCGAGCGCCGCCTTCAGGATCGAACCGTCGCGCAGGCTCGCCGGTTGCGACCAGGCGAGCGGCGGGTGCGGATGCAGACCGATGAACTGCACGTTCGCACCCCCAGGGAGCCTCGCATCGGCGAACAGCGTCGGCGTATCGACACCGAAGAAGAAGCGAAATTCATGAGCGGCCAGAGCCGTCTTCGAGAAGAAATGCAGCCCGAAGGCGCCCTCGTCCTCGGGAATGTACTGCACGTGATCTGAGAAGCTCGGCTCCAGTGGCGCCAGATGCCGGTCCCACCACCGATCCGTCTCCAGGATCAGCAGGAGATCGGGATCGGCGTCGGAGACGAGGCGGCGGAAGGCATCAGCCTCTTCGTTGCGCTTTTGCACATTGGCAACCATCACCTTGAGCGTCGCACCGCCTGGACAGGCCTCCGCACCGATGGCGGACGGTGCGCTGAGCCCGCTATAGGGATAAAGCGTTTCCGCGTGCCAGGCGATGACGAGAAGCGCGAGCCCGGCGACCACCGAGGCAGACTTCCAGCTCCCGCCCCGCCGTACCAGAAAGATGCTGAGATAGACGCAAAGAAGCCCGGCAAGCGCGATCGCGAATTGCAGGCGCGGAAAGTCCGCATAGCGGACCCACCAGGTATCGCTTCTCACCAGCGGCAGACAGGAGAGAGCCGCAAGCGCGAGAATGAGGCAGGCAAGCCCCGCAGACGCAAAGCTCAGCCACCGGCTTTGTCGCAAGCCCCCCACCGAACCCGGCTTCAGGCGCCCTCACGGGGCGCGAAAGAGAGATTGGCGAGACGCCATGCGCGCTCCGGATCTCCCGCCCAGTAATCCTCCAGGGCAATCGCCTTTGCCGGCGCCTCTGCGCCGACCACCTCGGCGGCGATGTAGCGGCCTGTCTCGCGAAGCCGCACCTCGGCTTCCGGAAAGCGCTCTTGGAGCCCCTCACGCAGGGCCTTTGCGTCGTCCGCAACGGCCGTACTGCCGAGTTCGCGGGGCATCCCGTCGATGAGCTCCGCCATCGCCACGCGCGCCGCGCGATAGCCGTCGTGAACGATGTCGAAGGCGATCAGGGCCGCCGCGGCGGAATCCGCCCACCACAGGCCGAAGCCGACGCCGACGATGCCGAGAATGCCCGCCACGCCCGTCATCCAGTCGGCCTTCTGCATCAGGGCATCGGTGTGCAGCACCTTGTCTTTGAGCCGCTCGGCGACCGGCTTCTTCAGCCGCCCGAGGATGACCGGCGGCACAACCGAATAGGCGAGCGCTGCCATCATCGCCCAGCCGATCCAGATCGTCTCTCCGAACACCTCCAGGGGGCCAAGCGTCGGATGCTCCATGGCGATGAGTTTGCTGCCGGAATCGTAGAGGAGATAAAGCCCCATGAAGGCGAGCACGCTCGAGGAGGCGAGAAAAGCGAGGCTGTTGACGCGCTGAAAGCCGTAGGGAAACTTCCGGTTCGGAGCTTTCCGTTCGAAATGCACGGCGAGCAGGAACACGGTTGCGGGCAACAGGCCGAGAAGATCCTCCGCCCAGGCCGATTTCATCGCCTGGCTCGATCCCATGACGAGAAACATGATGACGACGATCGAGGCCTGCCACCCGAGCGTCCACCATTCCAGGTGGATGGCCCGGTTCAGGTCCGACTTCAGCTTATCCGGCACCGGCGGCATCGCGGTCCTCCTTTCTCAGGCCTTCTGCCTCAAGGTCTTCTGAACGAACATCAGCCAGCGGTTTTCGCCCGGCCGCACGGCGGCACGCAGAACCGGCTCATGCGCAGACGGCGATTTCGCTTCCGCCGGCGCGGTAAAGGCCACCCGCTTCTTCCAGGGCGAGGCCTTGGCGAACTCGCCCAGGACGAGGTCGATGTCGCCGTCCTCGAGCCGGCGCAGAAGAACTTCGTCGCTGCCCACCTCGAACTCCGCTTTGACGCCGGTGGCCTGCGCCACCCGTTCGGCGAGGGCCCGCTCCTCGCCCTCCGCCGGACCGTCGGCCACGATGCCGGCATGCAGCACGCCCCTCTCCTTCACGTTCTGCATGGTCCCGGCGATATCTTTGGGAAAGCCGTCACAGCCGGCAAGGAGGGGAATGAGGAGGGCTGCGGCAAGGCTCAGAAAAAGGCGGCGTGTTTCAGTCATGGTCGCTTGTGGTTTCTTCGATGCGAGAGAGGCGGGAACGCGGCGGCCAAGGCCGTCAGAGCGGTCGGATGCCACTGCGGTCTCGAAGTCCGTCCTCGCCCATTCAACACATCCTCCCCGGCCGAGTTCCGCGCAGCTTCGGGGCTAGCGGACAGGCTGACAGGCGGGCGCGGCCCGTGGCGAAGACGCAACCCAGCCAAGTCGTTTCTTGCCAGCGCAAGCCTCAAGATACCCGCTCGCTGCGCAGCGCCTTGATCTCCAGAAAGATGCTGCGCACTTGCGGATGCGCCTCGCGGATGCGGGTCTCCACGCCGTCGAGAACGCCATAGAGCCCGGCGGCCGGCACCTCGGGCAGGAATTCCATCTCCATATTGAGGAGCACATGCCGGGGGCCGAGTTGCATCGTCAGAAGCTTTGGCACGCTGTTCACGCCAGGATCGCTGAGGGCGATCTTGCGCACCGACTGGATGAGATCGGAATCGGCGCTTTCGCCCATGATGAGGCCTCGGGATTCGGAGACGAGGAGGATCGCGACGACGATCAGAATGATGCCGATGCCGATCGAGGCGACGCCGTCGATCTCCGGCGCGGAAAATCGCACGGACAGAAAGACGCCGACGAAGGCCACGATGATCCCGAGAAGCGCGGCCGTATCCTCCGCCACAACGATAAACACGGACGGATCCTTGCTGCGGCGGAAGGTGGAGAAATAGCCCTCCCCCGGCTTGCGCTCCTTGAGCATCTGCCGCACCGCGATGATCCACGACGTGCCTTCCGCGAGAAAGGCGATGGCGAGCACCGCGTAATTCCAGACCGCCTGCTCCACCGGCTCCGGGTGGAGAACATGCATCACGCCTTCATAGAGCGACAGGCCGCCGCCGATCGAAAACAGCAGCATCGCCACCATGAGTCCCCAGAAATAGATTTCCTGACCATAGCCGAAGGGGTGACGCTCGTCGGCCGGCTTGCGGCTTCGGGCGACGCCCAGGAGCAGGAGCAGCTCGTTGCCCGTATCGACGACGGAATGGAAACCTTCCGACAGCATGGACGAACTGCCGGTGAAGAAAGCCGCGACGAATTTCGCGATCGCGATCAGAAGGTTCGAGGCAATGGCGCCATAGACCGCGATGGGGCTCTCGCCCGAGCTCTCCCCCTTCCCCGAAGGCTGCCTGGAAGGATGCGGTTCCGCAGAATGCGGCCCCGAAGAATGGCGATTGGAAGATTGCTGCCTCAAATCTTGGCCTGTATCCGATGTCATCTTTTTCCCGAAAAGGCTTGGATGTGATCTTGCCGGCTGGCGGGCGCCAGCGAGGGCCCAGACAGGCGACAGAAAGGCCCCGGAAAAGAAGGCGGCGAGAGCCGTCGATCTCAGGAACGGTCCCGCCCCTCACGGACCCGTCAAAACAAACCGCATCCCCCGCCCCGGTTCCCCCGCCGCGTCTCGCAGGCGCAAAAAGCGGCAGCCCGGCGGGTGCGAGACTGCGCGCGCGACAAATGAGGTCGCCCGCTGCTTTCGCGCAGCGGCCGCGCGTCACTGAGTGTCGGTGGGGGCGTCGGTGGGGCGCCGGTGGGGCGCCGGTGGGGCGCCGGTCGCACGTCGTCAGCGACGCTGAGCAAAACCCGCGTCCGTCATGCCGTGCTCACCGTCTCCAGAACATGACGACGTTTCCGACGACGGCAAGCGCTATGCCCAGGATCGATATCGGGGTCCACGCATACCCCTCGAAGAGGGTCGATGCGGCGAGCGCGACGATCGGAAAGAGAACGGTGGCGTAGCCCGCTTTCGCCGATCCGATGCGGGCGACCAGCATGAGATATGAGGTGAACCCGACGATGGAGCCGACAATCGCGAGATAGAGCAGCGCCGTCCAGTAGACGCCTCCTGCAGGCAGGACCAGCGGCTGTTCCGTCGCGGTCAGTATCGCGAGAAGGCACAGCGCCCCGATCCCCATGCCCCAGGCATTCGCGGTGACGGGGGTGATGCCGAGACGCGTGTTCTGCCGCGAGGCCATATTGCCCCAGGAGAAGAACGCCGTGCCGAGCACGGCCCAGCCGATGCCGCGCAAAGTCTCGGCGCCCCCGCCCATGTCGATGTCCGGCCAGAACAGACAGACCACACCCGTGACGCCCAAGGCTCCGGCCAGCACCGTCTGCCGGCTGATCCTCTCGCCGAAGAAGAGCCGCGCATTGATGGCGTTGAAGATCGAGGCCAGCGAAAAGATCACCGAGACGAGCCCCGAGGGCACGAGCGACGTTGCGGTGTAGAGCCCCACGAAGTTCAGGCAGAAAAGACAGAGGGCCTGCACCACAACGAACCGCCAGACGGCCGGCCTTCGCAGGCGGCGCATCACCGCAAGGCCGGCGAGCATCAACATTCCGGCCAGGGCGAAGCGGTAAAAGATCGAGACGGTGACGGGAACGTCGCCGACCTGCGCAGCGATGGCGATCCACGTCGTTCCCCAGACGAGAACGGTCGCGACGAAGAGGAATGGGGTGGTCATCTGACGCTCCTGTGGCGCGTCATCTACGCCGTCCCCGCTCCGGCCTCTTGCACGATCTTGCGGCGGATTGCGATCCGGCCATTCCCTGCCGTGCACGGCTGGCCTAGAGGAGCTCATGGCCTCTGTTCGCGATTTCCTTCTCGGCTCTCCGGTCGCCCGCGCGGCCGCCACGCTCGATCTCGGCGGGGGCCGCGGCGTCACGATCTGGGAGAACCACGACGACCGCGTCTCCTACGATGGGGCGCGAGGCCATGCCTTCAGCCTCTACCTCGAAGGCGGCACCGGCACGCGGCGCGTCGACGGGCGCGGCGCGCGCGGCTGGCCCGGCGCGGTCTGCATCTTCCCCGACGGGCAGAGTTCGGACTGGGAGATCACGACGCACTCGAGCTTCGTGCATCTCTACCTGCCCGACGACCGTCTTCGTGCCGACTTCTCGCGCATTCACGATTGCGACGCCCGCCGGCTCGACCTGCCGGAAATCACCTTCGCCGAGATGCCGGCACTGGCGGGACCGCTCTATGCCCTGGCCCGCGCGGCCGACGCCGGCGACGTTCTCTTCGCCGACGCCGCCATGGCCGAGATCGTCGGGCAGATCGGCTCTCGGCGGATTTCTCTGCGCGGCGGGCTCGCCCCCCATATCCTGCGCCGCATCGACGATTATATCGGCTCACATCTCCAAGAGACGATCCGCCTGCCGGACCTTGCCGCGCTCGCCGGTCTCTCGCCGTTCCACCTCCACCGGATGTTCCGCGCCTCGCGCGGCATGGCCCTGCACGCCTGGATCACCGAACGGCGCATCGACCGTGCCAAGGAGCTGCTGCGCGGCACCGACCCTCTCGTGCAAATCGCGGCAGCCTGCGGCTTCTCCAGCCAGAGCCATTTTGCACGCGCCTTCAAGGCGAGCGTCGCCACGACACCATCTGCCTGGAGATCGGCGACGCGCAATTGATGGCATTGAAGCGATGAAAGAGCGCGCGCGCCCGAAGCTGAAAATTTGCACCGCCCACCTCGATCATTCAAAGTCTTCTCGCCGTTGGATCGCGAGGTTCTGTCGGCGAGATGGGGGAGCACCGTATGATCGGACGAGACCGGGCCGGAGCGAACGTCATGCAGCCGGCGGCAACGGCGCAGAGCGTCCGGCGCTTCCTCGCCGGGGGGATCCGTTTCGTCCTTCTTCTGTCCGCTTTTCTCTTTGGACCTGTACCCGGAACGCATGCCATGACCGCTGGGGCCAATGTCGAATTCGAGCAGGTATCGCCTGGCAACGACGAGGTTTTCGTGGAGCGCGTTGCCGACATGCGTCGGCACCTCGACGATCCTGATGCCCGCTTCAGCGCCTCCGAGGCCATGCAGGCGCTGCGCGTTTTACGCAGCTATGCGGGCGAGCGCGAAGACCTGCTTGGGCAGCGCCGGGAAATCCTGTCCATGATGGGGCGTATCGTGAATAGAGCGCCGCTGATGGAATTCGAGGACGGGCTCAAGCCGCTCGGCGAATTGATGGAGATCGGGATCGGCGAAGACCGTCCGCCTCAACGTCGCTTGTACGACCATTTCACTTACGCAGAACTCGCCAGCGGTTATGCGACGCTGCCTGGCAACAACGCATGGCATTCGTTGGCCGCCGATCAATATGGCGCAGCCGCTGCGATCGCCGACACGCTCGCAACCTTTTCGGAGGACCAGAGTGCGGGCCTCAGGCAAAGTCAGGCGTACGAATTGCACGAGGCGGGACGCTACGAGGAGGCGCTGGCCATCAATCGCTCCGTGCTGGCGATCGGTGAGCGGCTTCATGGGCCGACCGCGTCCGTTCTCGCGTCGGTTCTGACCAACATCGCCCAGAACCTTCATGCGCTCGAACGGCGCGAGAACATCGAACCCTACCTCATCCGTGTCCAGGAGATCGGCGAAAACGACAAAGACCTCGATCGTGTCCAGGACATGCTGTTCCAGCGCGGAGTGCTCGCCTACGAACGTGGAAACCCCGAGAAAGCGCGCGCGTTGATGCTGGAGCGCATCGCACGTCTTGAGGAGGCAGAGGATCAGGAACATCTTGCCGAGGCGCGGATCGATTACGAAGAACTGGAGCGCCGCATTCGCGTCGGTGATCAACCGTAGCGCGGCGACGGGAGATGGGGGCAAACCGCGAAAGCGCGTTGCGCATTCCGGGTCTGCGGATCGTTGGCCGACCGCCGCTCCACCCATCGCCCACTCCCTCGACGACAGCAACGCGCGGCCGGAACAATTCACGGTCCGGGCTTTTTGAGGGGGACCGAAAGGATTGAGGCGGCAGCAATGCGCCCATTCCGGTCGTTCACGGTTCAGGCGGCTCCTTCGAAGCGGACGCTCTCTGCCGCCTGGGCGACGTCGTAGAAGGGTGGCGGACGGACCGCCTGGTTCGAGGTTGCACCGACTGAGACGCGGACTTCGTTTTCGAGCCGAGGGTCAATGTGCGCTATAGACGGCCAATTCGTCTGAGCTGCCGGTGGGAAACGCTTCCTTCAGGAGATCGAGGAACGCGGAGACCCGAGCACTGAGAAGACGCCGCGACGGATAGAGCGCCCAGAGTGCGATCTCGGAGCCTGGTACGTCGCCCCAATGAACGAGCCTGCCCTCGTCAAAATCCCGTTTCACGAGCGAGATGGGAAGCTTGGCCGCGCCGACCCCCGCAAGGATCACGTCGCGAACCATCGGCAGTGACGACAGGCGAAGCACCGGTTCGATCGCCATTGTGCGTCGCCCTTGCAACGTTGCCATCTCCCAGGTTTCGTTCTGCCCGGAAGATACATGGATCACGACGGGAAGGACGTCGCCGTCGCCCGGCTGCTTCATCGACGGGCTCGCCGCGACAACCAGCCGATCGCGCAGAAAGGCGCGCCCCACCAGGCTTTCGTCGGGGGCCGGGTTCACCCGAATGACGAGATCGTAGCCTTCCTCGATCATGTCGACCGGGCGATCGTCGGAGGTCACTTCGAGCCGCAGGTCCGGGTATCTGAGCGCAAGTTGCGCAGCCAGTCGGCCCATGACCATCTGCGAGAACAGAAGCGGTGCGCTGATGCGAAGCCGACCGCGCACCGCCCCGCCCCCCGAGGCGATCGCCGCGGTCGTCTCCTCCAGATCACTGAGCAGCGCCGACGTCCGCTCGTGAATCGCACGCCCTTCCTCGGTCAGCTTGAGGTCGCGAGCTCCCCGTTCGAACAGACGCAAGGCCAGCGCGGCTTCCAGTTCCGCGACGCGTCGCGACAATGTCGCTTTCGGACGCCCGGAAGCGCGGGCGGCTTTTCCGAACCCTCCATGCCTGGCCACGAGGTTGAAGTCGGCGAGAGCGAGGAGATCCATGTGTTCCACCAGCGAGACAGAGGGTCTTAATATAGCGGCTATTGGCGCATAAATGGATCGCTAATTTGGGTCCTAGCCAAACGGCTTGAAACCCAAACGGAGCCAAGAACATGACCATTCTCGTCACCGCAGCCACCGGCCGTGTCGGCCGGCATCTCGTTCGTGAACTCGTCGAGCGCGGCGCGAAAGTTCGCGTCCTCACCCGCGATCCCGCCAAGGCCGATTTCGACGACCGCGTCGAGGTCGTGAAGGGCGATCTTCTCGACATTGACGCCCTGCGCGCCGCCTTCTCTGGCGTCACGTCGTTCTTTCTGCTGAATGCGGTCACCGGGGACGAGTTCACGCAAGCCATCATCGCGCTGAACATCGCCCGCGAGGCCGGTGTCGATCGTGTCGTCTACCTTTCGGTGTTCGACGCCGATCGTGCCGTCAACGTTCCTCATTTCGCCGTGAAGTACGGCGCCGAGCGGATGCTCGAAACGATGGGCTTCGACGCCACGATCCTGCGGCCGACCTACTTCATCGACAACGAAGTCATGGTGCGGGACGTCATCCTTCAGCACGGCGTCTACCCGATGCCGATCGGCAGCAAGGGCGTTGCCATGGTGGACACCCGCGATATCGCCGGGGCCGCCGCCATCGAACTCATGCGCCGCGAGGAGGCATCCGGTCCGTTGCCGATGAAGACCATCAACCTGGTCGGCCCGGACACGTTGACGGGCGCGAACATCGCCCAGATTTGGACCGAGGTGCTCGGACGACCTGTTGTCTATGGCGGGGATGATCCGAGTGGCTTCGAAGCGAACATGGCGGCCACCATGCCGAAGTGGGCCGCCTACGAAATGCGTCTGATGGCCGAGCGCTACGTCAGCGACGGCATGATCCCGGACGAAGGCGACCGCGAGCGTCTTGTCGCCCTTCTCGGTCGCCCGCTTCATTCGTACCGCGAGGCTGCGGTTGCCCTCGCGGCATAGCCTCGACCGGCCATGACAGACCTGACAGCGTTCCGCTTGCGCGGAGCGCTGTCTTCTTGCTCGAAGCTCCGCTTTGAAGCAGGCTGCCGATCGAGCCGACACCATCGCCGCAACCGCCAATCGAGTGCCAGAACCGTCATGGACGACCCCGCCACACCCCCGCCTCAGATCGAGTTCGTGCAAGCGGCCCCCGCGGCCGAACTCGATGAGGCCCTGCATCAGCGGATTGTCGCGTTCTCCCGGCGCGGTGACGAATTCGCCGAGGCCGGTCGCTTCGCATCCGCTCTCACCGCATACGACGAAGCGGTCGCCCTTCTGCCCGAACCGAAGAGCGAATGGTCGGCATGGACCTGGTTGCAGGCGGCGCGCGGAGACGCCTTCTTCCTCGAAGGTGACTGGCCGGCGTGCCGGGACGCGTTTCGCAAGGCCGTTGCCGGCCCCGACGGGCTCGGCAATCCTTTCATCCATCTCCGCCTGGGCGAATGCGCGCTCGAGCTCGGAGACGAGGATCGAGCCAAGGACGACCTGATGCGCGCCTATATGGGCGGCGGTTCTGAGATCTTCGAAGACGACGACCCCAAATATCTCGCATTTCTGAGGCGCTTTGCCGACATCGACTGAGGTGAACCGGACCGAGCGCCCGATACGCTCGCCCGCCTCATCGCCATGGGCATCGCCTTGCTTGCCGTAACCGGCCGAGCGCAAGCGCGAGCCGGCATGGCGGATCGGCAAGCTTTGGCAGGCCCCTGACGGCCGAGACTGTCGCCAGCCCGGCACGGTTCGACCGATCGTCCGGCACCCGGCTGAAAGCCCGGCACCCGGCCGGGCGATGACGAGACGGCTCTTTCACGCAAAGCCGCGCAAGCGATCTCGTCCGCCCCCGCATTCCGCTTCCCGCCTTGCTGACGCGATAGCTGACCGCCGTGTTTCCACTCATTAAACAAACGCGTGTCCCGCCTCGGCAACTCGGACTTTCACATTAGAGCATGGCGGTTCCGCTGCCGCGAATGTCCTTCGAACCCGGATCCGTCCCGAGTTTGATGAAGTCGATGAAGACTCGCAACACAGCCGGCATCCGAGTTCGATTTGAATAATAAAGATAAAAGCCTGGCAGCTCCTCGCCGTAATCGGCCAGGACCCGCAGCAGTTCGCCGCGTTCGAGATGCGGCGCGACGAAGTCTTCGGGCAGGAAGGCGAGGCCCATTCCCTGCAGGGCTCCTGCGAGCAGGAGATCGGTATCGTTGGTGGTGAAGGCGTTCTCGACCGCGATCGTTTCCGAGGCCCTGCCGGCCCCCGCGAAGCGCCACGGTAGAAGGGCGCCGCTTCCCGCAAACCGATAGCTGAGGCAGCGGTGGCGGGAAAGGTCCCGTGGCGTCTTTGGCGGTGGGTGCGCAGCAAAGTAGTCCGGCGAGCCGACCACGGTCGTCAGGATGTCCGGCGTCAGGCGCACCGCGATCATGTCCCGGTTCACTTCGCCGCCGATGCGCACGCCGGCGTCGAAGCCTCTTGCCACGATATCGGTGATCTCGTTGTCGATCACGAGGTCGAGCTCGACCCCCGGAAAGGCTGCAGCGAAAGCACCGAGGCGCGGCATCACCACCAGCTTGGCCGCGATGCTCGGCAGATTGATCCGCACGACGCCCTTGGGTTGCGATTGGTAGGCGCCTGTCTCGCGAAGGGCGGCGTCCATCTCAGCAAGGGTGGGTTCGATGCGGGCGTAGAGGCCCTGGCCCGCCTCCGTCGGCGCGACACTGCGTGTCGTACGGTTGAGGAGCCGGACTCCCAGTCGTTCCTCCAGCGAGCGAATGGCGCGGCTGAGGGCGGAGGGCGATAGCCCGAGCCGCTTGGCGGCGCGGCGAAAATTCCGCTCTTCCGCCACCAGTGCGAAGGCGCGCAGCTCGGCAAACTCGCTTGGCGTCATTGTGCATTCCCGCGCAACAAATGATGCCGGATTAGCACTATTTTTCTGCACGATTCCAGGATGCACATTCCCCTCAACACCGGAGCGCACCGATCGCCGATCGATCGGGCGGCCTCCGGCTCCGACCAACGAGGATATGAGCATGACGGAAATGCAGCGCTGGGAAATCGATGCGGTCGGGCTTGATCGACTGCAACTGCACGAACGTCCGATGCCGACGCCCGGCATTGGCGAGATACTCGTGCGGACGGAAGCCGTCGCATTGAACTACCGCGACAAGATGGTGGTCGAAACCGGGCGCGGCCTGCCGCTCCGCTTCCCCTTCACACCGGGATCGGATCTCGCCGGCGAAGTCGCAGCTCTCGGCGAGGGAGCCTGTCTGTTCGCTGTCGGGGACCGGGTCGTCTCGACACCGACGCCGGACTGGATCGACGGCCTTCGTCCCGGCACGGCCCGCACTCCCGCCTACCAGACGCTTGGTGGATATTATCCGGGCGTGCTCGCCGAATATGTCGCAATGCCGGAAGTCTGGTTTGCGAAGGCACCCAAAAGCCTCGAACCATGGCAAGCGGCGACGCTGCCGGTAGCCGGGCTGACGGCGTGGTCGGCGCTCGCGGAAAGCGTAAGGGTGCGCGCAGGGGACACTGTGCTGATCCCCAGCACCGGCGGTGTCGCACTGTTTGGTCTGCAGATCGCCAAGGCAAGCGGCGCGGAGGTCATCGTCTGCGGCCAGCCCAACAATGAAGCGCGAGTGCGCGCTCTGGGCGCGGATCACTTCGTGGATGCCGGTGCGAAAGACTGGATGGAGGAGGTCTACCGGATCACCAGCGATCGCGGCGCCGATATCGTCCTGGAGGTGATCGGCGGGGCGCATCTCGGCCAATCGGTCGAGCTTGCCGCCGTGGGCGGCCATGTCTGTCAGATCGGCGCTCTTGATGGCTTCGAGTTCAGCTCCGCCGCAATGCCCCTGATGCTGAAGAACGTCACCATTCACGGCATTGGAACAGGCAGTCGCGGCGCGCTGGAGCGCCTCGTGCGGGCGGTGGACCGCGCCGGCATCCGCCCGGTGGTGGACGCGCGCTATCCGCTCGCCGAATTGCCCGCCGCTTTCGCGCATCTCGCTCGCGGTCCCTTCGGCAAGGTGGTCATCGACATGAGGTAGCACTGTGACGAATCAGCCGCCGCGCAGAATCTCCACACACGTCCGCTTGGAAATGACCCGTCACGGGCAGAAACGACAGGGAACCGGTCGGGTGCGGTATGGTGGCTTTCCGCCATACCGCACTGAAAGCCGCCAGGCCGCTTTCGGCCCATTCTCGCCGAAGACCGAACGACACTCGCAGGCGATGAGCGGAAGCCCGCTTTGAAGTAGGATCCGAGCCGACACCATCGGCGCAACCGCCGATCAAGTGCCAAACGTCGGCATGGACCACCCCGCCGCCTCCGATCGAGTTCGTGCAAGCGGATGCCCTGCATCAGCGGATTGTCGAGCTCTCCCAGCGCGGTGACGAATTCAGCGAGACTGGCCGGTTCGCGTCCGCTCTCACCCCGCCCCGTCAGCCTCGCAGGAAACCGCCCGAATCGCAACACAGCAGCCGCGCGTCTCACGGCTGCATCAGAGCCGCGCCCCCTACTCCGCCCCCTCCATCTCCCCACGCCCTTCCGCCGTCGCGTCGGCGCCCTTTTCCGCCCGCGTCTCGCCCACCACGCGGTTGCGGCCGCGCGCTTTCGCCTCGTAGAGCCGCGCATCGGCTTCGCGCACGAAATCGCTGAGCTGAGCCTCCGGGGCGGGGATCGCCGCATAGCCGCCGAGACTGATCGTCAGGCGCCAGGTCTCCTCGCCGGTCGAAAACGGCTCTCCTTCCACGCGCCGGCGCAGAAGCTCCAGGCGGTCGAAGAAATCCTCGCTCGCGCCGCCGAGCGTGAAGATGATGAATTCCTCGCCGCCATAGCGGCCCAGAATGTCGCCGTCCTCGCCGAAAATCTCGCGGGCCAGGCGGGCGATGTGGCGCAGGCATTGATCGCCGAAGAGGTGCCCGCGCGCATCGTTGACGCTCTTGAAATGGTCGACATCGATCATCGCCACCGAAAACAGCCAGCCATTCCTCTGGCACAGGGCGAATTCGTCGGCGGCGCGCGCGTCGAAATGGCGGCGGTTGTAGAGGCCCGTCAGCGCATCGGTGATCGACACGTCCTGAAGCTTCTGGTTGGCGCGTTCGAGCGCGGCGTTGAGGCGCCGCAGCTTGCGGTTCCAGTAGACGACGAGAACGAGGGTGACGAGCGCCACGCCGCCGAGAAGGAGAAGGCGGCTGTAATCGACGCGCTGGTCGATGCGCACCAGCATCTGCCGGCTCAGCATCGTCTGCACGTCCTGCTCGTCGAGGCCGGCGACGAGTTTTGCAAAAATCGCCGCCAGCATCGGCTCGTCGGCGCGGGTGGCGATCGAGGCGCGCCAATCCTCAAAAATGCGGCCGGCCACCTTCACGTCGTAAAGCCGTTTGGAGGCCAAGAGATAGCCGAGGCTCGGCAGCGTGCCGAGGGCGGCGTCGAGCTCGCCCTGGCGCACGCCCGTCAAAGCCTCCGCCTCGCTCCCCACCTCCACCAGGTTAACGTTCGGATAGCGCTCCTGCAGAACGCGCAGCGGGCTTTCGCCGGGGGCGATGCCGACGCGCTTGCCGGCCAGATCGTTCATCGTGCTGACGATCGGCTCGTTGAGCGAGCTTGCCACCGCCATCGGCAAGACGAGATAGGGCAGCGTGAACGTCCAGCGGTCGTCGGCCGCCGCGCTGTCGGTGACGAAGGGCAGGACGTCGCATTCGTAATCTTCGGCCTTCTTGAGGCCGCCGCCCCAGATCGGCACCGGCACCACCTGCCAGGAAAAGCCGCCCTGGCGGGCGAGCCGCTCCATCACCTCGGAGGCGACGCCGGTGAAATCGCCATCCGTGTCGACGGAGGTGTAGGGCGGCGTCAGAGGATCGACGCAGACCTTCAACACGCCCTTGCCATCGAGATAGCTGCGCTCTTCGCTCGTCAGAAGCGGGCGCTGGCGCTCCATCCCGGCGACGGTCGGCCCGAGCCAGCGCGTTTCGAGCTCGTTCCACCGCGCAGCCGACATGGCGCTCATCGCCCGGTCGATGATGCTGCGCGCATAAGGATAGCGGGGCGACACGCCGAAGCGCAGATCCTCGCGCTCCACGCCCGGCATCAGAAATTCGCCGCCGATATCGATGTTGATGAGCCCGAGACGCCGGATGATGGCGCTGCCGTTCGACAGCGCCAGGATCGCCGCATCCACCTCGCCGCGCGCCAGCGCCTGCAGGATTTCTTCCTGCGTCGCGTAGGTGCGCACATCGGCGACACGCGCCTTCAGCGCGTCGGCATAATAGATCTCTTCGGCGATGCCGACGCTGTGGCCCTCGAGCGATTCGAGACCGCGATAGGGGCCGAAGCCGGAGCGCACGAAGACGGCGTTCGGGATGCGGTGATATTCGCGCGTGAAGAGCGTGTAGTCTTCGCGCTCGGCCGTGCGCGACATGTTGCTCATGATGTCGATGTCGCCGTCGCGAAACGCCTGCAGAATGTTCGCCCCGCTGTCGTAGACGGGGATCATGGCGAGCCCCGTGGAGGCGGAGATCTCATGCATCAGATCGACCGCAAACCCCTGCCCCCTGCCGTCGCGCAAGAAACTCAAAGGCTCGTAATCGCTGATGAAGCCGACCTTCAAAGGCGGCGCATTGGCGACGAATTGCTGCTCCTCCGGCAGAAGCCGCAGGGGCCCTGCGGAAAACACCCGGCCGCTGCGATAGCTGAGCCAGCGCTCGGTGATGGCGGCGAGCTCTTCCGTCGGCAGCGCGGCGACGGCCTTCGCCAAAATCTCGTGCAGCATCTCCCGGTCGCGGTCGCGCGCGGCCTCGGCCGCCACGCCCTCAGCGGCCCTCTGCGATGCGTTGCCGGCCTCTCCCCCCACATGTTCGGCTTCCGCCTTCAGCACGCCCAGGCGGAAATCTTCGAGCGACACGCCGGCGATCGGCACCGGCCCGACCGCTTCCACATTGGAAAAGCCGTTCTCGCGGGCGAAGAAATTGCCCGTCATCTCCGCCGCGATCACGGCATCGACCCAGCCGAAGGCGAGCGCCGCCATTAGATCGCGGTAGGTGTCGTATTCGACGGGTTCGATGCCCGCCTTGCGCAGGGCGCCGCCGTAATAAATGTCCTTGATGACGCCGATGCGCTTCTGTGCCAGCGCCTCCAAATCGATCGGCGGCGCGAGCGGATGGTCGACGTTCTGGAAGATCACCGTGCGGCGCTGGTGATAGGGATCGGTGAAGGCGATGAAAGGCAGGCGGGCCTCGGTCAGGGAGATGTCGGCAACGACCTCGAGCCGGCCGGCGCGGAAATTGCCGTAAATCTCCGGCCATGTGCCCATGCGCGGCACGAAGGTGAGGCCGCTTTCCACCTCGATGCGGTCGAGCACATCGAGCGTCCAGCCCATCATCGAGCCGTTGCGGAAAAACGAATAGGGCTCGTTGTCGGCGACGACACCGACGGTGACGGTCGGATGTTCGGCCACCCATTGGCGTTCGGTCTCGCTCAATTCGACGGCGCGGCCCGGCGCGGCCGAAGCGATGAGGACGAGCGCCGCCACGATCAACGCGAGGCTGCTGCGAACAATCCCCATAAGGCGAGGCGACATTCTCGGGTTCGGTCCGGTCAACATTCTCATCCCACTGCATCCGGCCCGCGAATGCCGACCTGCCGAATCCGGCGCTCGCGCCGGCTCTCAATCCCGCCCCCTCGATTGCGGTCCCGATGTCGCCGTCGGGTGCGGCATGCACCTCCGCCAGATGCATCCGCGGCGGGGGACCGAACCGCCATTTCTCCCCCGCCTTCGCTCCATCACGTCCTCGAACGCAGAACGCAATCCGTAGGCATCACCTAGTGACACGCCTGCGAACTTGGAAAACATCCAAAGCCTGCTTGAAGCTGAAAACGCAAGGCAGAGGCCGCAGGCAAGCGGACATTCCCCGGCGGAATGGCACATTTCGCAGAGATTGGTGCAGGAAGCCCACAGCCGGCGCGACGGTCTGGCCCACCTGTGTCACCAAGCGGCGCCCCCGCAGCGTTGCGGCCCTACAGAGCCCCCGCCCGGAACGGTGCCCCGGAAAGGCCCTCTCGGAACGGCAACTCCTGGTTTGCGTTTTCAAGCTGACGCTAGAGGAAAGAGCGACCATGGCCGAAGCGAAGAAAAAGCAGTCAACAGACAAGCCGGCGAGCGACAAGGCGGACACGAAAACCCAATCCGCCGACATCAAGCCCGCCCGCAAGGCCGGCGGCCAGCGCGACGCCTTTCGCGATCTTGCCCAGCGCATCGCCTCCGGCGAACATATCGTACCGCCCGTGCTCCTCACCGGCCAGGCGCGGCGCGAGCATGTGCGCTCCACCTTGCGGGAAGACCATGCTCAGCGCATCGAGCAGCGCAACCATGGCGCGCGGACGAAATTCGACGCGCTCGCGAAGGACTTCTTCAAGTTCTTCCGCGGCACGGCGCTTCTCTTCTACCGCGATCTGGTGGGCCAGGATTCCAACATGCCCTCCGTCATGGCGCTCGGCGACGTGCATCCGGAAAATTTTGGCATCATGCCGGACGAAAACGGCGCGCCCATCTTCGGCGTCAACGATTTCGACGAGACGATCTACGCCCCCTTCACCTTCGACATCAAACGCGGCGCCGTCGGCTTCTGGATCGCCGCGCGCGAGGAAGGCGGCCTCACCCGCAAGAAGCGGCGCAAGGTCGTCAAGAAATTCGTCAAAGGCTACCTCAAGGCGATGGAGGCCTATGCCGAGCACGCGACGGAGAAGAACGACGATTACCGCATGGACAATTCGCCGAAAGTCATCCGCCGCCTCTTCAAGGAAGCCTGGGAAGACCGCCACGACTGGCTGTGGGACGATTATCTCAAAGGCTCCGGCCGCGGCTTCAAGGCGAGCGACGAGCTGCAGCCGATCTCCAAAGAGGTGGCAAAATTCCAGAAGGCGGTCGACGATCTGGCGAAATCGAACGGGATCGACGCGCCCGACCGCGCCGGCGAACTCAAGGTCAAGGATGTGTGCGTGCGCCACGGCCAGGGCACGGCCTCGCTCGGGCTGCCCCGCTATTACGTCCTCATCGAAGGCCCGTCGAAGAACGCCACCGACGACATCATCATCGAGTTCAAGCGCGCCCGCCGCTCCGCCCTCGACGGGCTCGCCCCGCCCTCCGAATTCGATGCCGGCGCCAAGGCCGACCGCATCGCCCACGGCCAGGCCGTGCAGCTCGCCCATGGCGACATCTTTTACGGCGCCGTCGAAATCGACGGCGAGAGCTTCATGAGCCGCGAGCGCGCCCCCTTCCGCGACGACATCGACCTCGACGAATTGAGTTTCGGCACCTGGAAGGACTACGCCGAAGTCTGCGGCGCAGCACTCGCCAAGGCGCATGCGCTCTCAGACGATCTCGGCCAGATCGATTACGACGTCGAACCCTCGATCATCGCCGCTGCCACACCGCGAAAACTCTTCATCGCCGATCTCGTGCGCTTCGCCGAAGAAGCCTCCGACCGCCTCCAGGCCGACCACCAGCATTTCCGCGAAGACCACGCGCTCGGCGCCTTCGACTGCATCGACATGGTCTATCGGTAAGGAGAGAGCGGCCATAAGGCCGCCGCGGCGGAAGCTCAGGCGCCGCCTTCCGCCGGCGCCATCCGCCAGGCGCGGCGGAATTCGCGGAAATTGTCGCCAAAGGACGGCGGCAGATAAAGCGGCACCATCGCAAGAACGCTCGCGATCAGCACCACGGTCGAGACGACGGCAAAGACGAGCCCGAGGGCTGACACGATCAGGCGCGCAGTCCTTTCCGACACCCGTCGTGGCAAAGCCGACCAGAGAATGACGCCGCCATCGGTTGGAACGGCCGGCGCGAGATTGGCGAGCCCTAAAGCCAGATTGAAGAGGCCGAGAAAGAACGCGGCTTCGCTCGCAAGCGTCGGGGACGACGGCAGCGGCGTCGCGAAGCCCGGCAGATGCTGCACCGGCGCAGACGGGCTCAAGCCCCAGATCGCGAACGCGACGCCTGCAATCAGAAGGTTCGCCGCCGGGCCCGCGAAGGCGATCGCGATCGTGCTTCCCCGCGACTTCGGCTCTTCGAGAAAGACGAAGGCCCCATCGACCGACAGGACGATCCGATCGCAGGCGAGCCCGAAGCCGCGCGCCGCCACGAGATGCGCGAGCTCGTGCGCGAGATCCGACAGAACGAGACCGATCAGAAGGATGACCGCGAGCGCGACGGGCTCATGCGCATGGTGATAGGCAACGAGCGCGCTGAAAACCACCGCCACGACCAAGGCGGAGGGATAGATCCACGCCTCGATGCCCGCAGGAAGCTTCAGCCGAAACGCAAACGGCATCCCCTCCGCCGCGTTTGCGCCTCCCGTGGTCATGATCGAATGCCCCTCATCCCGGCCAGTTGCAGAGCCGCCCCGGACGAACCCGACGCCTGGCGTCCGCATCCCGTGTCATCCAGATCCCCTGTCCTCCGCATCATAGGCGCCCGCGTATGATTGGCGAGCGTTTCAGGGAACCTCGCGTTTCCGTCATCCGGCCTCGGCCATGTGGTAACGTCCTGCCGCCGCCGATGGAGGACGCCCCGATGATCATAGCGCAGATCTCCGACATCCATGCAGCGCCGGACAATGACAACATGACAAGGTTCGCCCGCGCGCTGTCATGGCTTGACGGGCTCGATCTGGACGCACTCGTCATGTCGGGTGATCTCATCGAAGACGGCTCAAGCGAAGAATACAGGGAAATCGCTGCCCGCCTCGGCGCATTGCGCTGCCCCGTCCTGCTCCTGCCCGGCAACTCGGATGACCGCAGCGCCATGCGTGCCGTGTTTTCGGACCGTCCCGGTTCTGTTGCGCGCGGCGATGCCATGCACTTTGTGGCCGAGATCGGTGGTGTGCGGCTCGTCGGCATCGATACGACATTGAACGACACCTCCGCGGGTGACGTCGCCCCACACCTCACCTGGGTCGAAGAGGTGTTGGACGCGCCGGGGGCCGATGCATCGCTCGTCTTTTCGCATCATCACCTCTTTGCCAGCGGCATCGCACCGATGGACGCGGTCATGGCGCAAGGAGCAAGCGAGTTCGGCGACCTGCTTCGGCGACGGCCGCACCGGCCGCTCGCCATATCGTCCGGCCACGTTCACCGGCCTATGTCCAGCCTTCTCGGCGGAGTTCCCGCGCATATCTGCGGCTCGATCTGCCCCGCCAATCCGCTCTGGTTCGGCGGACCGGATGTGCCCGTCGTCCACGAACCTCCGATGATCATGGTTCACCGCCTCGTCGGCCGTGACCTGGTCAACCATCACATCGCCGTCTGAACGACCGATTTCCCAGGATCGGCTTCGGACGCGGACCGACCCCTTTCCACCCATACAGTCTGGAACCAAGCGTCCTGACGCGCCCCGGCGCCATTCGGGCAATCCCAAAGCCAATGTTCGCCGGGCAGGATGATGCGCTATTCTGCTGGCATGTCCTCGCTCACACTCCATGTCCTCGATGCGCGCGGCACCCTCGCGGACATCCGCGCCTGGCTTTGCGACGCACTCACGGCCACGCACGAAAAGGCGGCGGCCCTCATGCCGCTCCGGCCCCTGGATGTCGTGGTGCAAAGCGGGAGATGGGTCATCCACGAGAAGGGACATGTCGGTCGCTCGCCCAAGCCTGGCGTCATTTTCGTCACCGTCGATCCCGGCAATCCAGCCCTCCTCCCCAACGCGGACATGTCTCTGGAGCGCATGTTCGCCCACGAGCTTCATCACGCCGCGCGTTGGGACGGACCCGGCTATGGCTCGTCATTGGGCGAGGCGCTGGTCTCGGAAGGACTGGCAGGCCATTTCGTTCAAGAGCTTTTCGGCGGCCCGCCGGAACCCTGGGAGAGGCTGCCAGACGATGACATCCGCCCCCATTCGGCGCGCGTGGCGGACGAATGGGACAGAAAAGACTATAACCATGAAGCCTGGTTCTATGGCCGAGGCGACCTGCCAAGATGGCTCGGCTATTCCGTCGGCTTCCGCCTCATCGAAAAATTCCTGCAAGACCACCCGTCCAGCCGCGCGGCCACCCTCGCCGAGACATCCGCGCAGGAATTTCGGCCGACACTCAAATTGCTCTGACAAGGACGGATGGTCGCCGAACGCAGAGCGTCGGTGAGGCTGGATTCAGATCGACATCGTTCATCGGGTTTCGGGGCGCTGGCGCAGCGAGGCGCATGCGCTCTCAGCCAGATCGATTACGACGTCGAGCCCTCGATCATCGCCGCCGCGACACCGTGAAAACTCTTCATGGCCGATCTCGTACGCTTCGCCGAAGAAGCCGCCGACCGCCTCCAGGCCGATCACCAGACGTTCCGCGAAGACCACGCCCTCGGCGCCTTCGACAGTATTGATATGGTTTATCGGTGAGGCCGCGCTGGTTGTTAGGCGTTCGTGGGGCGCAGGCGGTACTTCCTAGCAAATGGCCGAAATGGGCCGAAAGGAGATTGGCGGCTTCGGGTCATCGAAGGCAGAAAGCTGCCGTTCGGGTTTCGACCCATCTCGGCCATTCACCATCCAGTTCCGTTTTCCCGAAGACCGACGTACTGTTGTCTTTTACTTCCGGCGAGCCGGGCTCGTGAAACGCTGGGACTCCACTAAACAACCCGCAGATGCACCGCCTGCTGGATGTCTTTGACGAAAGCCTTGATCAGGTCGGCCGTGTCCTGAACGAACGCCTTGGTGAAGACATCGATCTCGTTGCCCTCCTTATCGAAGCCATTCCGGTGGACGCAATCATGGCGTAGCAACACCGCCTTGAAGAGGCTCGCCTTGTCGGCAGCAAGATCGAGAATTCGAACCCCGAGGGCAATGCTGTAGAGAACATCGACCTTTTTGAGGTTGTGGT
Source organism: Afifella aestuarii (assembly GCF_004023665.1). Taxonomy (NCBI): domain Bacteria; kingdom Pseudomonadati; phylum Pseudomonadota; class Alphaproteobacteria; order Hyphomicrobiales; family Afifellaceae; genus Afifella; species Afifella aestuarii. The sequence goes on along the minus strand of NZ_SAUF01000002.1, from coordinate 807,278 downwards.
ATTGGATCTCGCGCAGGTGCGTGCGGACTTTTCGCTCGACCAGGCCTGGATCGTTCGAGATTTGGGACAGCGTGAATTTCTCTTTTGCTAGGTCCTCGTCCTTGTCGATCAAACGCTGCATGGCCTCCTTATCGCGCATGACCTCATTGAGCAGAGTGTCCCCGAGATAGGCTTCCAGCGCGGTGATCTGCTGGGAAAAAATCATTCGATTGACGAGGTGGTCGCCGCGCACGCCGCCGTGATCCGCGAGCAAGTCGCCGGTGTGATGATATGAGTCCATGAAAACCCGATAAGGGTCTGCGGACGCTTCATAGTCGAGCCAGTCGTCGAGCTCCGACTCGTCGTGCTCAAGCCCGTAATCGAAATCCTCGATCACCTCATGCTTGCCGACATCGGTGATGTGATGGTTTTCGATGCCGATGGGATATTCCCAAAGCCCCCAGGTCAGATCGCCAAGTTCGGGATGGCCGATCGCGGCCTCATAATGGATCTCAGATCCCATCGGGTACTCGTCGCCGCCAATGGCATCCCAATCCAACTCATCGCTCTCGATTTCAAATACTTCTCCGGTCGACGCGTGACGAATCCGCGCAACGCCTCTACAATAAACTTCCATGTGCGCTCCCGCTGTCTCATCCTCACCAGCTTAGACGCGGCAGAACAGCCGGGAAAGACTTCTATGAGCTACCGCAACAAGCCCTACATCGCCTTCGATGGCGATAACGACATGCACTACTACAGGCTAATGACGGCCTGGAAGGCGCACGGCGGAAACTCCTTCAACTGTCACAACGCTCACCTGTTTCGGCAAACCCCGATGAAGTATCGGCTCAGAATGCGTGATCCGGCTGCCGAACAGTCAGGTCTGGGTCAGTTGCCCCCCGACACTTGAACCTAGCCCCACCTCGAGTACATATATCGGCGGTAAACCCCGGTACCGTCTCTGCCTCTGGCATGCGGCCGGGGTAAATTGTTTTTAGGGGTGATGCGTCCGAGCGGGCGCTCATCAAGCCCCGCGGCGACGCCCCCTACCTCCCCAATCTCTCACACCGCATCAGTCCCGGCGCTTCGGCCCAGGTCTGCACGGAGTTGACCCAGCGTCGGCAGGTGTATTCGTTGGGGAAACAGGCGCGCAGGAAGACCGGGCGGCGCCAGTCGTTCATCGGGTCTTCTCTGGTGCCCGAAAACGTCCCGACCCAGCTCCAGCCGCCCGCGTCGCAGGCGCCGCCGCCTTCCGGTGCCGGCGGATGGCCGACCACGGCCGCTGCGGGCGTCGCCGTGAGTGCGCCCGCCACCGCGACGATCGCCAGGCCCCCCGCCAGGACCGCCACCCCGCGCCCCTGCGCCGCCCAAAAGCTTCTCAATGCCGCCATCACGAACCCTCCCGATCGCTCGCGCTCCATCACGCCTGCGTGAAGACATGCCGTCGCGGCGCCTGCCGGTAGTTGCAGCGAAACCGCCCCCTATAACTAGACCTGTCCAAGACAAACAGGAGGCAGCCTCATGCTTCGCAGCATCTCCATCGCACTTGCCCTCACCGGGGCCTCGATCGTCGCCTTCGCCGCCCATGCCCAGGACGCGACGCCCAGCGCCGGCGGCACCGACAACCCCGTCCAATCGCGCCAGGCGATCATGGAATCCTTCGGCGCCTCCGCCAAGGTCGGCGGCGGCATGATCAAGGGCGAAATCCCCTACAATCCCGCGGTCGGCCAGCTCGTCCTCGCCACGCTCGATGCCGGCGCCCACACATTCGCGCATTACTTCCCGGAAGGCTCCGACACGGGCGACACCGAGGCCTCGCCGAAGATCTGGCAGGATATGGAGGGCTTCCACGCCAAGATCGACGATCTGCAAGAGGCGACCACCGCGGCGGTGAAAGCGAAACCGCAGGATCTCGACGCCTTCAAACAGACCTTCGGCAAGGTCGCGAAGAACTGCAAATCCTGTCACGAAGATTATCGCGTGAAAAAGGACTGAGGCTTTCGTGGCGAAAAAGCTTCTGGCAGCGGTCGTCGTTCTGGCGGCCGCGGCACTCGTCGGCTTCTATGTCGTAACGATGCCGTGGCCGCTCGCGGCCTCGGCGCTTCCCGCGCATGAGCCCGATGTCGCCAATGGCGAGCGCCTGTTTCTGGCGGGCAGCTGCGCCTCCTGCCATGCCGCGCCCAAAGCGGAAGGCGAGGCAAAGCTCGTGCTCTCCGGCGGGCTCGAGCTCGACACCAATTTCGGCCTCTTCCGCGTGCCGAACATTTCCTCAGACCGCGAGGCCGGCATCGGCTCCTGGAGCGACATCGATTTCGTCAATGCGATGAAGCGCGGGCTCTCGCCGTCGGGCGCGCATCTTTATCCGGCCTTTCCCTACACCTCCTATGCCAAGATGAGCCTCACCGATCTTCTCGATCTCAAGGCCTATCTCGACACGCTTCCGGCGAGCGGCAACCGCGTCGCGTACCACGATCTTCCCTTCCCCTATTCGCTGCGCCGCGGCATCGGCCTGTGGAAGCGGCTTTATCTCTCCGACGCGCCGGTGATCGCCGTCGATGAGACTGACGCGGAGCTGAAGCGCGGGCGCTATCTCGTCGAAGGCCCCGGCCATTGCGCCCAGTGCCACGCGCCGCGCGATGCGTTTGGCGGGCTTGAGACCGATCGCTGGCTCGCCGGCGCGCCGAACCCGGAAGGCAAGGGCCGCATCCCCAACATCACACCGTCCGATGACGGCATCGGCGGCTGGAGCCTTTCCGACCTCACCTATTATTTCGAAAGCGGCTTCACGCCCGATTTCGACAGCGTCGGCGGACCGATGGTGCCGGTGCAGGAAAACCTCGCCAAACTCCCGCCCGAAGACCGCGCCGCCATCGCCGCCTACCTCAAAGCCATCCCGCCCCTGAGCAACGCCAGCGACGGCGGGAACAGCGGAGGCGGGAACGGCGGCGCGGACAACACCGGAGGATAAAGCGGGGACCGGAAAGGCAGCCCCGGGAAGCTGAGCCGCCCAGGCAAGACTTATCCCCGGATCGTCCCCTTGACCCGCCAGCCCCTTGATCATCCGGCCACTTGATCATGCGCCCCTTGACCGGGCGGCCCGACGAAACTCCAGCATCAGCCGCACAGTCCCCCTCCCCCTTTGTGGGGAGGGGCTAGGGGTGGGGGTCCCCCACAAAAAGCGGGAGTCTGCCCGAGTGCTGACTTCGGAGAACGGCCATCAGCGCCGTCACCCCCACCCGACGCTTGCGGCTTTCGCCGCCGCGTCGACCTCCCCACAAGGGGGAGGTGGTGGAGCGCACATCCGCCGGGTAGAACCACCCGCCGAGACGATCCGACGACATCTCGAAGGCGAAGAGGGTCGGTCAAACCAGAAGAGGGTCGATCGACCCCCGCAGAGAGCCGGCCCCTCCGCAAGCCCGCAGCGGCGCACCAAAAACTCCGGCATCAGCCGCATGGTCCCCCTCCCCCTTGTGGGGAGGGGCTAGGGGTGGGGGTCTCTCTAAAACAAGCGGGAGGTCCCCCACAAAAAGCGGGAACCTCCCAAACCCCTCAGCGGAGCGCGCGCGGCGGCACGCCCGGCTCGCATTTCATGCCGATCAGGCGGCCGTTGGAAAAGCTCAAGCCTTCATTGACGAAGCGGCGGCATTCGATCTCGGTGCGGAAACAGCCCTCGGCGTAGAAGGGCTTGCTGCCGCCGCGCCAGCCGCCGTTCGGCCCGTCGCCCTGGGCGGACACCCAGCCGAACCACAGGCTCGCGGGGTCGTATCGCGCCGTCAGCGCCTTGCAGGTTCCCTCGCCCTTGTCGAAACTCAGCCAGGTGGCGTCGGCCGGCGCCGTCCCGCCGAGAAGAAGAAGCCCGGACAGGGCGGCGGCCGAGACGGCGGCAGGCAGAAAGCGGGACATACACAACTCCCTTGAAAATCAACGTCAGCCTTATCTGGGGTTCTGGCCGGCCGCTTCCAACATCAGGGCCAAGCAGAAGCCACGAATGGCCCGGCAGATTCAGGCGTGCGCCCACTCCCAGTAGAGCGCGCGCGCCCGGTTGCCGATCGGGCCAGGCTGCAGATCGCGGTCCTCAATGCGATTGACGGGCACGACCTTGGAATAATTGCCGCTCGAAAAGATCTCGTCGGCCGCCATGAAATCGGTGATCGTCAGCGCCTGTTCGCGCACCTCCACGCCCGCCTGGCGCAGAAGATAGATGACGCGCTGGCGCGTGATGCCGTTCAAGAACGTGCCGTTCGGCGCCGGCGTGAACACCACCCCGTCCTTCGCCATGAAGATGTTCGACGTGCCGGTCTCGGCGACATTGCCCAGCATGTCGCGCACCAGCGCATTGTCGAAGCCGCGCGACTTCGCCTCCAAAATCGCCCGCCCGTTGTTGGGATAAAGCGCGCCCGCCTTGGCATTCGTCGGCGCGCATTCGATGGTCGGCCGGCGATAGGGCGAGAGCGTCAGCGAAAAGCCCTTCGGCTCCAGAACCGGCGTCTCGTAAATGCACATGCAAAAGCGCGTCGACGAGGCGAGCGGCGGCACCGACATGAAGCCGCCCTCCTCCGCCCAATACATCGGCCGGATATAGAGCGCCGTCTCGTCGTCGAATTTCTTGGCGCCCTCTTTGGCGAGCCCCACCATCGTCTCCACGTCGACCTTCGGCTCGAGCCCGAGCGCCGTGGCCGAGGCATTGACGCGCGCGCAATGCAATTCGAGGTCGGGCATCACGCTTTCGAAGCGCCGCGCCCCGTCGAAAACCATCGAGGCGAGCCACATGGCATGGCTGCGCGGGCCGATGAGCGGGACGTTCCCCTCATGCCAGTCGCCATCCACAAAGGTCCAGGTTTTCGACCATTCAGCCATGTCGTGCCTCTCGTCTGTCGCTTTTTGCGGCGAACGGCCCACGCCTTCAAAAACGCCCGTCCCGACCCCGTTTGAACGAGGTTGCGCCACGTCTTTCGCGGCGCGGCCGGGGCGCGGCGAAGACGCCCGTCGCCGCCAATATGAACTCCTGGCGGTAGCCTGAATGCCGCCGTCTTGCTAGACCCTATCTCGTCACAAGCCGCCGACGGGCGGCATCTGCGGGCGTGCGCGGAATGCGGGCGCGCCGGCGATTTGGCGCCCGAAAGCCGACGGCGCGCGAGACAAGGGGCGCGAGACAAGGGGGAAGCCGCATGCAGCCATCGATCTTCGTCTTCGATGCCTATGGCACGCTCTTCGACGTGCATGCGGCCGTGCGCCGGCATTCAGAAGCCGTCGGGCCGGATTGGGAAAAACTCTCCCATCACTGGCGCGCGAAGCAGCTCGAATATTCCTGGGTGCGCTCACTTATGGGGCGCTATGTCGATTTCTGGACGCTGACGGAAACCGCGCTCGACCACGCCTTCCAGTCCTATCCCGCGCTCGATTCCTCGATGAAGCCGACGCTTCTTGCCGCCTATCGCAGCCTCGACTGCTATCCGGAGGTGCCGGAGACCTTGAGCCGGCTGCGCGCGGCCGGCTGCCAGCTCGCCATTCTCTCCAACGGCACGCGCGACATGCTCGATGCGGCGATCGCGGCCGCCGGGCTCAACGGCCTCTTCGATGCCGTCCTCTCCGTCGACGACATCCGCCTCTACAAGACGGATGAACGCGCCTACGAGCTCGCCACCACCTATTTCCGCGTCTATCCGGAAGCGATCTCGTTTCAATCGTCGAACCGCTGGGACATCGCCGGCGCCACCGCCTATGGCTTCCGCACCGTGTGGATCAACCGCTCCGGCCAGGCCGACGAATACCACGACCTCCCCGCCGCCGCCGTCCTGCCGGATCTGAAGGCGTTGCTCAGGGTGTGAGGCGCGCGGATGCGGGTTTGAGCGGTGCTGGCCGTAACGATCGCGACGTGAGGCGGAGGCCGCGACTTGGGTGTATCTGCTTGCAGCTCGACGTCCCCGACTGAATGCAGGCAAAGTTCGTGGACGAACGGTCCACTATCTCGCCGGCCGCAACAACCTTGAGCAGCAGCGCCTCGACGAAGTAGTCGCCGCCCAACAGCAAAACTAAGGCTGAGCACAGGAAAGAGCGCCTGATTTCGCAACGCGTATCCCGTATCCTCGTTTTGCAAACCACAGCGTATCGGGGGAGTGACGGGTTTGGCGGATCATGAAGCAGCATTGGTTGAGACGGTGCGGTCGTTCCTACGCGCACCCGCGGATGATTTCGATGCGGTCCAGCAGCTTCATGCGGAGTTGAACGACCTGATTGCCAAGGACGCGAGCGTCATATCCGCGCTTTACGGCCACTATTTTCAAGCCGTCCACGCCCTCCTCGGGGAAGAGGACGGCGTTTCGACGCTCCTGCCCGACACACTCGATCAGTATCGCTTCGTGCTTGCCTTTTCGTCGGGTTCCTTTCTCGGGCGTCGGCGCGCCGAAGCCTTTGAACACCTGTTGGCACGCCATGAGGAGCATCTCGCTCTGATCGATCGTGCGCTCGAAATGCCCGACCGGCGGCTGTGCCCAAAGCCACGGCTTCGCCACACCGGAACCCTCGGCGATGTCGCGGGTGCCATGATCGCCATTTACAGTTGGCACTGCCCTTTCGAAGGACGCCCGTGGCCGCAGGCCGTGGAAGCGGCGTTGCGCGTACCCAGGCTTTTCCGCGCCTTTCCGCGGCAGAATAGCATCGCAGCACTCTCATTGCTGGCGGATGCGCCGGAAAGCGCCGAGCGTTTTGCTGAGATCATCCGGTTCTATGTTCTGGAACGTCGAAGCGTGTCCGAAGGCGCCATGGGTTGGATGCAGCAAGATATGCTCGGCTTTTATGCGCGCCGCGACGATCCCCGCCATTCGCAGGCGCCGACGATTCTCGCAAAAGCTCTTCACGACGGGCGATCCTGGCCCCGCGAACGTGCCGTGCCTTTCGTCGAAGAGTTCGTTCTTGCCGCGCTCGGACTTGAACCCGCGACGCAAGGGGACACGATCGACCGGATAGCGAAGGAGGTGGAGCGCCAACGTCGCCGCATCGAGACCAACACCTACCGGGGAACGCTTGGCTTTTCCGCCGCGCAAGAAAAGGCGAACGACGAGGAACGGCTGGTCAAGTCCGAGCGCGAGCTTGACGCGGTGCGCCAGGATTTCGACGGCTGGCTCGCCCGGCGGCGCGCCAAGGCCGTGCGCCGCGTTGCAGTGTCTCACACCACGCGCCGCGCGCTGCAGACGGTCGTCAAGCTTTTGCCCGGGGACACCACCGCGCCCATCGCGAACCTTCTCGACGAAGCCCGATCCTATGCCGAGCGACCGCGGCGCTTTGCGATGCCCAAACCTGCCGACAAACGCTTCAAGGATTTCGGGTTCAAGCTTCTCGTCATCGAGGAGCTGATGTATCGCCGAGACGACCTTCGGCCGCGCTTCGATGTTCACGAATTCGCGGAAGAGTACGACAAGCGCGAGATCTCCGTCGAGGACGACGGCTATGATATCATTCCCGAAGTCGCCAGATACTTCCGCGATCTCGCAATCCCCGACGACCTTCTCGCGACGGTCGAGAGGCTTCATCAATCGAGCGGTCTCGATGGCGGTCCGGGCTACATCGAGCACCTGTTTCCGTTCTGGGACCCCGGAGCCGGAGACGACCCCGTTCCGGTCACGGCGAAGGCCGCGAACGATCTCGATCTCGTTCCCAATCTCAAGCGGATCAGCGGGCTCGAAAACAGCAAGCCTGGAGCCAAACTCCTCAAGGCTCTTCGCGCGCGAGATATCGAACTTATCGCCGAGGAGGACGGGCCTTAACCGTCGACGACATCCGCCTCTACAAGACGGATGAACGCGCCTCTTTTCCAGAAGCATTGAGGCGGCAAGGTCGTTACGTCCCGACGGCGATGCCCCCACGGCTAACGTTCAAACGGTCCAGGCGGCTCCCTCGAAGCGGACGCTCCCCGTCGCATGGCGACATCGTGGAAGGGTGGATTGCTGACTGTCCGTTTTAAAGCATGTCGGTAGAGTCGAAGCTGCCCTTCAGGGCTTGGTATTCGGCCGGTTCGGCGTCGCAAGTAGAGTCTCGCTTTCCTCGTCGGTGCGAGCGTTGTGGCGGCGCAACCGGAGTCTCGGATTCGCGATGGCAAGGACGGCAGTAAGGTTGGGTAGGCATCCCATGAGGGCGGAAGCTGTGGGAATTTCGCCAGACACCGCGGAACGGACGATGGCTCCGAACACGGGTTGGAGGGCGAGCAGGTTGTCAGTGAATACACCTCTCAGTAGCTGAGACGCGTAGTTCGTGCCGGGAAGGAAGCAGATATTGGCCAGTCCCGCGACCGACCCGACGCCGAGCAGGTAGAGCGACAGACCCGGCATGCGTCCCGTCCACAGGCCCCATGCGATCGCCTCGGGACTCCATGCGCCTCAGTGCCTACACCCAACCGCCGACTGTCCGGCGAAACGGGGTCCACTCCATGTCGTCAGGTCTTCCGCGAGTTGGTCTGCCAAATCGAAACTCCAATCCAGAAGAGCAGGAACATCGGGAGCGAGAACAGCACACGGAAAGCAAACCAAAAGTCCGCACTCGCTGTTAATGCTACAACAAAAATACTTATCATTACTATCAAAGCGCACGCCGCCATGGCGAAATAGGTTTGTTGCCATTGCGCAAGTGACATAGGCGAGCGCCGCTCAAGAATTATGCTTTGACCGCTTCCGACTCCCACGGCCAAGGCCGTGAAGATAATTGCTGCAGGAAGCAAGCCGATTGAAGCTCGTGTTTTTATAAAAAACTCAGTCTGAACAAAAAGAGAGCGGGCCATCCTCGCAATTCCATAGCTTATTCCGGCGTTTATTGTCAGAACGAAAATCGACCGCCAAAACACAGCCCAAAATATACGGAAGAAACGGATCATCACTCACCCCCAGAAAATAGGCTATCACCCAAGGACGCTTACCAACGCGGCTCGCCCTTCGCGAAAACCCTCGAAACCTGCGACACATTTTGCGACTAGACTAACACCTGTCACGTAACAGGTCTCAGGATACTCGCGGCATAGGCTTTGTTCGGCCACGTACGATGTTAGCCACAATGAATGCCGTGATGATCGACAGGCCGACGGCGGGGCTCCACGTCCAGGCATAGACAGGGGAAAAACCCTGGATGGCAAAAGTGACGAGAGACATCGAGGCCATAGGAGCGCGGCTGTTCGCCCGGGGCGACCCGAAAGAGGATCGCCGTGACGCGATCCGCCTGCACATCGTCCTCCGTGGCCAGCAGACCCAACTCGTCACCAGAAGCGGCTTCGCTTGGCATGAGGAAACCGTTCGCCTCCCGCTCACCGAAGGCATGCAGGGAATTCAGAATGGCAGCTTTACGGCAGGACATCGAGGCAATTCCGGCCTCTGAGCCGACACCCTTCAACCCCACCCTCGGAAAGCCTCGTGCAGAGGCCCTGCCACCGGCGGTCGAGACAGGCCAGCGGGCTTCGCCAGACATCGCCGGCGCCACCGCCTATGGCTTCCGCACCGTGTGGATCAACCGCTCCGGCCAGGCCGACGAATACCACGACCTCCCCGCCGCCGCCGTCCTGCCGGATTTGAAGGCGTTGCTACGGGTGTGAGGCGCGCGAGATGACAACCCGCGCCCTTTCGCTTTTCCAGAAGCATTGAGGCGGCAAGGTCGTCACATCCCGGCGGCGATGCGCCCACGGCGAACGTTCAAACGGTCCAGGCGGCTCCTTCGAAGCGGACGCTCCCCGTCGCATGGCGACATCGTGGAAGGGTGGAACCCAGCCAGGCAGCTTTCCGGCGTTGAAGTAGAATAGCCGCCCTTTCAATCACGGCTTCTCCACAACTACGAAGCTCCAACGGATATCGGCGCAGCCCAGCATGTCTGTATTCCTATATCCTCATCCATGAAGGGGTATTTGGGGTAGAGCGAACAGGACGCCATGAAGCAACAAACCACATTCACCATTACGGAAGGCGATCTCACGCAGGCTATGCGCCTGCACGCATTCGGGAACTATCGCCAGTCGAAGACGATCGCAAAACTTGCGGCGATCTGGGTTGGAACCGTCATCGTGCTCATGCTGCTCACCTATGCCGATTGGCGCACTTGGCTCGATGGAGTCATCGCCGCTGCCGCTTCCGCGTCGCTCGCCAGCTTCGTCATGGGAGCGGTGCTCTTCGGTATTCCGCTGATGCTCGGACCGCGCATCATCCGAAAGCGACTGGAACAGGAAAAGCTGCTCGCCGAACCGGGCACCGCGTCCTGGGACGATGAGTTCTATACGGTCACGCAGGAGAACGCGCACAGTCGGTACGCTTGGCGGGATTACGTGTTCCTCAGGGAGGACAAGAACGTCTTTATTTTCGCAACCTCGCGCTTCAACTACCAAGTCCTTCCAAAGCGGGCGTTGACGCCCGAGCAGATTGCGGACCTCAGACGCATTGTGAAGCGAAGCGTTGATCGATCGTAAGCCAGCGATAGCTTCTTGTGCCGGAGCTCGGTTCAGAGCTGGTGACGGATCAAGTTCATGCACCGAAACATGCGCAAACGCCTTCTCGAACTGGGATGTTTCCTTGCCTTGACAGGCGCAGCGGTCGCCGAGCCGAAAATCGATGAAGCCGGAGTGCCCTTTCCGCCGGTCCGCTGGACGGACGAAGAGGCCGAGGCGCAGGGATGGAAGCGCGCGGATATCGACCTTGGGGCTACCAGCTTCAACTATGAGACCTATCTGCCCGAAGACGCCAGCATTCGGACCGCTCCCCTCGACGGGCCGAATTCCGAAGGGTTCGGTCATGTCAGTGTCGTGGCGAAATACGCTCTCGATTTCCCCTACGGCGCGATCGATGGCACGGTCACGGCGTTTCAGCTTCGCGATACGGGGGCTGCGAACCGCCTCTGCAAGGCATTTCTATCCGCTAAAGAGTACAGGACGCTGATCGCCGATACCAATCGCGACCAGACGCACGCGCAGCTGCTGTCCGCCACATTCGACGAAAAGGACAGACCCCAACAGGGCTTCTTCGCGGACTGCCGCACGCGCGGGCACGACATGATCATCCATTCCTTCGAGTTTCCTCTGGCACCGGCGAGCGAGCCCGCTGATCTCAATGCGCGTGTCGATGCCGCGCTCGATGTCGCCCTGCCGATCGTTTCCAATCTCGACTTCGACGACGGCCGACCGGACGGTTACGGCGACGCAGCCACATGGATCGACGTGCTGATCGGAGATGCGCCGACAAAACTGCCCGTCCCGAGCCCGCTGAAGGTGGTCTTCAACGACTTCGAAAAGCCTGGTGCCGCGAGAGAACTCTATCTTCTTGACCAAAGGGACGGAGGCGTCCGCGCTTTGGTGTGGCTTGCCGTTTTCGATACGCCTAAGGGGCCGATTCCGCTGGATGCGGGGGTGGAGATGGCGCAGCGTCAACTGATGGGGCAATCCGAGGGTTTGCCAAGGCCGAAACTGCAATCGCGTGAGCCGATCAACCTCTCTAGCGATGGCACCTTGAAGGGCGAAGCCTTTCGCTTCGCCGTCACCAATTCCAAAGGCGAGGGTGCCGGAACACTCAAAGGCAAGACGTTCTGGAACAACGGACGCTTGTTCGTCGTGAGCTACTATTCGAATATCGCCGAGGAAGAAGGCCGCCCTTTAAGCATGATCGTCACGCGCCTACCCGGCCAAAGCGCTTACGATCTCGTGCAAAGCGCGGTACTCGCGGAGCAGTGAGGAACCAGGCCGGCACTCATACGCGCCGTCCGGCAGAGGGTAAGCCAAGCCGATGACCTCCACGCCCGTCCTGCTTGCCGCCCTGTTGTTGCTTTCGCTTCTCGTCCCGCTCTACGACTTGCCGAAACGCGCCTTCTGGTGGGCGCTTTTGAGCCAGTGCATCCTGTGTCTTCTTTGGGGTGCTCTCGGATGGGGCATCGTCGCCCCGGCCTTATGGTCGCCAAGCGTCCGCTGCAGCGATCTTGGCGCCTTGTTCGATGGGTCCTGCGGCTTCGCCGACATGGCAAACGAGATCCTTGCGACACTCGCGACGATGGTGCTCCTGACGGCCGTCTGCGGCTTCGCCCTGCGCACCGCGATCAAGGGCACACACCGAGAATTCATCCGCCGGTTCCGCGAGCCCGGCGGCCCGATGCGCGTCGTCCTGGTTTTCGCATTGCTCGGCCCGCCGATCGCCGCCATGCTTTTTGTCGCGCTGATGCTTCCCCTGCCGAATTCGGCGTTCGACATCACCGCGACGATCGCGATCGCCATCGCCCTGGCCTATCGCTTCGCCTTCATATCGATGCTGTGCAGCGGCGCTGTGGTCGCCGTCGTGGCCGGCAGGACCGGAAGCGTCTGGCTGCGTGCCATGGCGGCAATCGGGCCGGCGATGCTCATCACCTTCCTTGACGCAACCTATGTCGGCTCGCCCCAAAGCGGCGAGCATTCCTTCGTTCCATTCCTTTATGCAGGCTTCGCGGCGGCATCGGCCCTGCTGTGCCTCGCCCTTGCCCGGCCGGCCCTATCTCTCGGCGGAACGGCGACGTGGGATGAAAGCCGTCATTCGTAAGAACGTCGATTAACGGCAGTTATTCGGTAGGGCCGTCATTCGGTGAGGCGGTCATCCGCCGCGCCTTTTCTGAACACCGCAGCGAACACTGTCAAAAATGCGCCCTCCCGGTCCCGTCGCACTGGCGTCTACGATGCAGGATTGGCAGGGTTAAGACTGCCGTGACCGCACCGATTGCCATAAACGCGAAGGTCGGAGATTGCATCGGCGGAGGGTTGTTCCACGTCAACCCGACCGGGATGGGCGTTATAGCCCCGATCAGAAGCGCGAAGGCAACACGGTGCCACAGGCCAACGATCCGTGGCAGAAAACGTCCCAATATCGCCCCGGTCAACATCGCTGGCAGCAGTCCAATGAGATAGGAACCACCCGGCACCACAAGGAGCCACATCAACACGGACCTCGGCTCCACAGAGGATGCGGCGCCTGAAAAGCCGTGCCTCAGGATGGCGACGAGGGCGGTATAGAGCGAGAAGACAATCGGCACCATGGGCGGTCCGATGAGCCCCGTCCAAAGCGCTTTTTCGAGGACTGTTTTCCACGAAGGGACACAGCGCTTATCGGAATCTTGGCTGGTCATCGCATCGTTTATATCCGGCGCAGGGGCCGATTGAAATTCACCCAGGCAGATATCGGCGGAAGCGCAGATGTCGAAAAACTCGACGTATGTCGCACTGCTTTTGCTGAGTGTGGTGGCTGGCCGTCGAGACGTCTTCCAGCAAGCGGGTAACGCCATGCGCACGGCGAAGCAAAGCTTCCAGATAGTCAAAGGGTGACGGCTGAGAGCCTTCAAACCCACCCTCGGAAAGCCTCGCGCAGAGGCCCTGCCACCGGCGGCCGAGACAGCCCGGCTGGCTTCGTCAGACATCGCCGGCGCCACCGCCTATGGCTTCCGCACCGTGTGGATCAACCGCTCCGGCCAGGCCGACGAAGACCACGACCTCCCCGCCGCCGCCGTCCTGCCGGATTTGAAGGCGCAGTCTCCTTTCGGCCCATTGCGGCAGTCTATTCGAATAGCAACAGAAAGCCGCCACGGCATCCACCGCACTCTACGCCCTCTCACCCGACGGCCCTCAAACCACACCCTCGGCAAGCCTTATACAGAGGCCATGGCACTGGCAGCCGACACAGGCCCGGCAAACACCCACCCGAGCGCAACACACAAAATCATGAGCGCGAGAGTCTTGTTTTCTCCAATATGTCCGAATAGGCAGGCGCCACGTTCCCCGGTGCACAATGGACCCGAACATGCCGAACAGGATTCTGCTCTCGCTCGCCGTTCTCATGGCCGCCTTCAGCACATCGGTTCGCGCCGAGCCGACGAGCTATCCCCTCACGATCGAAAATTGCGGCCGGGAAATCACCTTCGACAAGGCGCCGGAGCGCGCCGTCGCGCTCGGGCAGAACACCGCCGAAATCATGCTCCTCCTCGGGCTGAAGGACCGCATGGCCGCCACCGCCTTCTGGCCGAACGAGGTGCTGCCGGAGCTGCGGGCCGCGAAGGACGAGGTCGATGTCCTGACCGTCGAATTTCCGACGCTTGAATCGGTCCTGTCGAAGCAGCCGGATTTCGTCGCCGCGATGCTGACGACGCTGATGGGGCCGGACAGCAAGGTCGCCAGGCGCGACGATTTCGAACGCCTCGGCATCCCGACCTATCTTGCGCCCAGCGCCTGTTCGACGACGCTTGACGCCAACGACGCCTATGGCAGCCGCGACGCGCTGTGGACCATGGATCTCCTCTATCAGGAGATCGACGATCTGGCGCGGATCTTCGACGTCGCCGATCGCGGCGAGGCCCTCATCGCCGATCTGAAGGCGCGCGAGGCGGCGTTGCGTGCCGAATTCTCCGGTCCCGCAAACCCGACCTTCGTCTTCTGGTTCTCCAGCCCCTCGCCCGCGGACGATGCCTATCTCGGCGGCGGCAACGGCCCCTCGGGTTATATCGCCGATCTCCTCGGCGGCTCGAATGCGATCGAGACGGAAGCCGACTGGCCGACGCTTGGATGGGAAGGCATCATGGCCGCCGATCCGACCGTCATCGTGGCCTCGCAGGTGGACCGCAAGCGCTGGGCGCTCGACGCGGCCGACGCGAAGATCGCCTATCTGACCTCCGATCCGACCGTCAGCCAGATGGAGGCGGTCAAAAAAGGCCGGATCGTCGTCATGAGGGGCGCGGCCATGAATCCGAGCATCCAGACCCTCTACGGCGCCGAAGAGGTCGCCAAGCAATTGCGGACGCTCGACCTCAAGTGATGACGTCAGCGACATTGCAAGAGACATCGCCACGAGCAGCGCCAGAGACTGAGGAAGAGGCTCCGGCAGAGATCGCGGAAGACGGGGCGGGCTGGCTCCCCCTCTTCCTCGCGGCCATGCTCGTGGCGCTCGCCTTCGTCGTCGCCCTGGCGACGACGATCGGCGACTTCAGGATCGGGCTCGGGACGGTGGTTCTGGCGATCACCAATGGTCTCGGGCTCACCGGCGCAGACATTCCGCCCATTCAGGAATCCGTCGTCTGGGATCTGCGGCTCAGCCGCGCGCTGGTGGCGGCCTTCTCCGGGGCAGGTCTCGCGCTCTGCGGCGCCATCCTGCAAGCGCTCCTGCGCAACCCGCTTGCCGAACCTTTCGTGCTCGGCGTCTCCGCGGGCGCCTCGACCGGCGCCGTCTGCGTCATCGTTCTCGGTATCGGGGCCGGCAGCCTCTCCCTGTCGATGGGCGCTTTTGCCGGCGCCTTTGCGGCCTTCGCCCTCGTCGCGCTTCTCTCCAACGGCGCCACCAGCGGCCCGAACCATACGATCCTCGCCGGCGTCGCGGCGGCGCAGCTCTTCAACGCCCTCACCTCCTACATCGTGACGACATCGGGCAACGCCCAGCAGGCGCGCGACGTGATGTTCTGGCTTCTCGGCAGTTTCGGCGGCGTGCGCTGGCCGGATTTTCAGCTTCTCACCCTCGTCATCGCGCTCGGCCTCGCCGTCTGCCTTTGGATGGCCCGCTCGCTCGATGCCTTCACCTTCGGCGACGAGGATGCGGCGGCGCTCGGCGTGCCCGTGGCGCGCATCCGTCTCGTCCTCTTCGCGGTAACGGCGCTGATCACGGCGACGATCGTCAGCATGGTCGGCGCGATCGGCTTCGTCGGCCTCGTCGTTCCCCATGCGGCGCGCTACATCGTCGGCCCGCTGCATCTGCGCCTTCTGCCGGCCTCGGCCGCGCTCGGCGCCGTCTTCATGGTGCTCGCCGATATCGCCTCGCGCGTCGTCGCCACACAGCAGACGGTGCCGATCGGCGTCGTGACGGCGCTCGTCGGCGTGCCGTTCTTCGCCATCATCCTCTATCGCGCGCGGCCCGCTACATGACGTGCATGACGATCCGCGCCGACAATCTGACCTGGGGCGTCGGACGAAAAACCATCGTGCGCGATGTCTCCCTGCACGTCGAAAAGAACGAGACGCTCGGGCTCATCGGTCCGAACGGCTCGGGCAAATCCTCGCTCCTGCGGCTTCTCGCCGGGCTGAAGCGGCCGCGCTCGGGACAAGTCGAAATCGAGGGGCGCGAGATCGGAAACCTGTCGCGCCGCGCTCTCGCGCGCCAGCTCGCCTTCGTTCAGCAGAGCGCCGCATCGGACACCAATCTCAGCGTGCGCGACGTGGTGAAGCTCGGGCGCACGCCGCATCGCTCGGCCCTTTCCGGCTGGTCGCCCGCCGACGAGGCCGCCGTCGCCGCCGCCATCGCGCGCGTCGACATGGTCGAGCGTCGCGCCCAGCCCTGGCAGACGCTGTCGGGCGGCGAGCGCCAGCGCGTCCACATCGCCCGCGCGCTGGCGCAATCGCCGACGATCATGTTCCTCGACGAGCCGACCAACCATCTCGACATCCACCACCAGATCGAGATCCTGCGCATGGTGCGCGATCTCGACCTCACCAGCGTCGTGGCGCTGCACGATCTCAATCTCGCGTCCATGTTCTGCGACCGCATCGCCGTCATTGCGGGCGGCGCGCTCGTCGCCTGCGACCTGCCGTCGAACGTCCTGACCGAACCCCTGTTGCGCGACGTCTTCCGCATCAAGGCGGAGGTGAGCCCCGCCGACGACACCGGTCGCCCCCATATCCGCTTTCGCAGCGAATGAGCGGTTTGGCAGGCTCGCACGATATTCTAACGCCTCCCACGCGAGCACCGGCCACTCATCGGACAAAGAGTGCTATTTAATATCCACTCCCGATGCCTGAAATCTTTCGAGAGGGCCTGAAATCTTTCGAGAGGGATTGCCAGTTTCTGACCCGCCTCGCGCGCCGATAGCAGCTTGTACGGCTCCGGGCACGTGCCGGGCCCTGCGGCCCGGGCCGAGCTTTCAGGCGCGGAATTGGGATAGCGTTTCCATAAGCACCGTCTGCCGGCGAACGTGGCGGTCGAGAAAGTCGCTGAAGCTCGGGAATGTCTGATACACGACCCCGTTCTCGATCATCGCGTCCCACCAATCGTCACTGGAGACACCATCAAGGCTCTGGAACGGCAGTTCCTCCCGCATCCCCTCCTCGAGATCTTCCTCGAAAAGGCCCGTCATGAGCCCGGACACGTCGTGGTCGATCTTCATCACCGTGCCGGCGTGCTTGCCGCTCGGCACCTGGACGGCTGGATTGCCGCCCCCATCGTCGCCCAGGAGATAGCCGTAAGGGTAGAGCCTCAGATCGTAGAACTGAAGCCGAGGGTCGGCCCGCACGGGCTCTGGCTGATTGAGGCGCGGATCGGGCGTACCGATGCCTAAGATGTCGGTGAGGTCCTCGAATTGAAGCTCGTCCGGCAGGCTTTCTTCCGCCTTGTTCAGCGCCTCGACCCACTCTTCGATCGGTTGCCAGTCCGCCCCGCGGAAGAAGACCAGCCGAAGCGCGTTGCGGGTCGAAAGGAACTCCCGGTAGTCGTCGCAAAAGCGCATCCTTGCCGCCTCCTCGAATGCGCTGATTTCAGCTTCGCTCGCGCCGGGGAACGTACGCTCAGAGCCGACCCGGGCGCGGTCGTGGGCGTAGACGGTGGTGGTTGCCGTCAGCCTCTCGCTCGGGTTTTGGGCCTCAACGGTGAGGGTGATACGGTCGCCTTCGGCGAGCTCGGGCTGATGGCCCCAAAAATACGCGCTTCCGCGCGGCGGAAGCGATACATTGCTTCTGGCGATCTCGCCGAAGCGCGCTGAAACAAGAGAGAGCGCAAGTTCGCGTGTCGTTTCGCCACGATTGTGGATTCTCGCGCAGACTGGCTGGCCGCTCATCAGGTAGCACACGGATTGCGGCTCATAAATCAGGACCGTCATCTCCCCGTGGCGCATCACGCCTTCGGCGAACTGGGCAATCGTCAGCATCGGTCTGGCCTCATCTCATTGAACTCCCGTCGCGGTTCGTGATCTATCAACGTAGGGTCCGTCCGGAAGGTCCGCCAAGGGCTCGATGCAGCTATTCGCTGCGATCTCGGGAGAGGGTCGCAAGGGCCCGGCAGACGACATCGGCAAAGGACGGTGAGCCGGCTGCGATCCCGTGCATCCGCGCCGCGCCGGGCCATGCCAGCCCGCTTCCGGCCCAATCGCGACAAACTCCCCGATCGCGCGGACAGGTTGTCAGCGGTCCTACGGATCACGGTCGCCGGACGGCAGGATCGCGTCCATTTTCGTCGGCTGCAGCGACATGTCATGTTTTCTTGAAACCGCCAGACTCCGCACTCTGGCGTGACGTGTCGATCGCCCCGCGCGTTGATCAGGCTCAGCACCTCGATCCGGCCGCCGCCTGTCCGCTCAAACAGGACGGGCTCCAGCGGATGGTGACACAGGGCCAAAACGCGTGGGTCACGCCGGGAGTATGGTCTGCGTCAACCGGGAGGTAGAGAGTGCTGTTACGCAAGATTTTCATAGCCGCCGCCGTTTTCGCAGTGGTCGCGGTGATCGGGATCCTGGGCATCTACCGGTCCGTCGATTCCATGCCGATCGGCACGGGCGAAATGCGGAGCTCGCCGGACGGACGTTTCCAGGCATCCGTCATGAGCTTCTCCGAAAAGAGCTTTTTCACCGGCGCATCCAGGCATTGGTTCGAGATCGGGGTGAGCGGGCCCGATGTGCTCTACGAGTTCACGAGCCTGCCCCTGCCGGGACCGCCCTTCGGATCGCGCGAGCACCATTCCGTCATATTCTGGAAATCGGACTCGTCCTCCGTCCGTTTCGACTTTCCGACGGTGAAACTTGAAATCAGCACACAAAGCTAGGACGCCGACGTCTCGCACATCGCTCCAGATCGGGAATGCTGCGCGCCTGGTCGCGGCCATGACGCCGTCGGCTCGACTCCAAACCCTCTTTCACCGCCCCGCAAACGCTGCCGCCGCGTACCCCCCGCAAGGCCGTGCCGCACGCACCCACCTCCCCCTTGTGGGGAGGTCGACGCGCCATCCGGCGCGTCGGGTGGGGGTCGCCGGATTCGTTCCAACCACCCAGCGCCGGTTTCCTAAGCGGACCCCCACCCCTAACCCCTCCCCACAAGGGGGAGGGGAACGTCCGTGCCCCCTCTCAAACCCATGCCCACTTTGAAATCTGCGGCCCCCGCAACGCCCCCTTCGACGCCCGCTTCTTCAGCAAGGCCGCACCGCTCACGCCCGCCCCCTCAGCCGGTCGAGATGCTGCCGGAGTACAGCCGCAAAGGCCGCGACCTTATCGGAGCGGAAGGCGCTCGGTGCGGTCAGGAGATGGATCGCGCGCTCGCCCGCCCTGTCGCGCGCCCTGTCGCGCACCGTGAAATCGTCGAGCACGGTGACGAGATCGCCGCGGGCGAGATGCGGTTTTAGAAAGATATCGGGCGCACGGATCAGCCCGTGCCCGGCGATCGCCTGGCGGATCGTCGCCGAGGCGCTGTTGACGGCAAGCCGCCCCGCCACCTCCACCACCTTCTCTTTCTTGCCGTCGCAAAAACGCCAGCGCCGCGGCGGATCGTCGTTCAGATCGAAGATCGCCTGGTGATCGGCGAGATCCTCGGGACGGCGCGGCGTGCCATGCGCTTTAAGATAAGCGGGGCTTGCCGCAATCTGCGACGTGATCGTCCCGATGCGCGCCATCCTGTAGCTTGAATCCCGCGGCACGCTGATGCGCACCGCAAGGTCGAACCCGCCCGCTACGAGATCCGTCATCTCGTCCGACAAAACGAGGTCGACGCGCATGCCGGGATAGGTCTCGATGAACGTCTGGGCGGCGTCCGCCAGGCACAATTCACCGAAGGTCGTGCCGGAGGTGATGCGCAGCCGCCCGGCAAGCTCGGTGTCGCTGTCGATCAGCGCCGCATCCGCCGCCTCCAGCGAATCCAGAACGTTTCGCGCATAGGGCAGCCAGCGCTCGCCATCCTCCGTCAGCGAGACGGAGCGGGTCGTGCGGTAGAGAAGCGCGCGCCCGAGCCTTTCTTCGAGCGCGGCGACATATTTGCTGACAAGCTTGTTGGAGATGCCGAGCCGCTCTCCGGCCGTCGTGAAGGAGCCCGTCTCGACCACGGCGACAAAGCTTCGGATCCCGTCCGCATAATCCATATTGTCTACGATACGGCGACAGTCATTCGCCCATCAAGCCCGTTATCGCGACAGACCGCCCGCCCTAAATTCCGTCCATGAACGCGCACCGAGCACGCGCCCCCAGCCTCCACCCTTTCCCGGCGCGCCCTTCCCCGGCGCGCCCCAAGGAGATGTTTCATGGCGACCAGCAACGCCCCGCTTTCGATCGACCATATCGCCCTCACCGTCCGCGATCTCGACACGGTCGGCGATTTCTATGAGCGCGTCATAGGGCTTGAAAAAATCGCCGGCGACGGCGAAAGCCGCCTCCTCGGCGCGGGCGACCGGCCGCTGATCGAGCTCCGCCGCGACGCGAAGGCGCGGTCCCTCCCCTTCGAGGCCGGCCTCTTCCACACGGCCTTCCTCGTCCCCCATCGCGACGATCTCGGCCGCTGGCTGCGGCATTTCGCAGAGGCCGGCGGACGGCTCGACGGCGCCTCCGACCATCTCGTCTCCGAGGCCGTCTATCTCCGGGACCCCGAAGGCAACGGCATCGAGATCTACGCCGACCGGCCCCGCACCGACTGGAGGTGGAACGGCCAGATGGTGGCGATGGACACGCGGCCGCTCGACATCCAAAGCCTCCTCCAGGCGCCCGGCCGCTGGTCCGGCGCGCCCGACAGCACCGTCATCGGCCATGTGCATCTGCAGGTCGGCGATGTCGGCGACGCGGAAGCCTTTTATCGCGGCGCGCTCGGCTTCGATCTCTCCGCGACGCTTCCCGCCGCGCGCTTCTTTGCAACCGGCGGCTACCACCATCACATCGGCACCAATGTCTGGAACAGCCGCGGCGCCGGCCCGCGCAGCCCGGATGCGGCCGGCCTCAGCGAACTCGTCCTCGCCGCCACCCCGGAGGCAGCCGCCCGCCTCGGCGCCAAAAGCTTCCCCGACCGCTCTTTCACCGACCGCTCTTTCACCGACCCCTGGGGCAACCGCATCGCCATCCACCCCCGCCCCGCAAACGCCGCCGCCGCATAACCCCGCCAGGCCGCGCCGCGCGCTCCCACCTCCCCCTTGTGGGGAGGTCGGCGCGCCGTCCGGCGCGTCGGGTGGGGGTCGCCGAGGCCCCGTCAGATCTCAGACGTTGTTTCTTCCAGCGGACCCCCACCCCTAACCCCTCCCCACAAGGGGGAGGGGGACGGCCGTGCCCCCTCTAAAATCTGGGCCCGCTCTCAAATCCAGGCACGCAGATCCATTCCCGCCGTCCTCGCGCCCCAACGCCGCTCCACCCTCCTCGCCGCCCATTTCTCCAGCAAGGCCACGCCGCACGCTCCCACCTCCCCCTTGTGGGGAGGTCGACGCGCCGTCCGGCGCGGCGGGTGGGGGTCGCCGCGGCCCCGTCAGGCCGCAGCGTCCGTTCTCATCTCACCCGCCGCCCGTTCACGACGTCGCGTCGTCATCCGCGGGAATGAAGCGCAAAACGCCGGCGAGGCGCGACGGCCGACCGGTGTCGGAGGGATGCTCGACGCCGTCCGTGACCGGCACCTCGGCGAAATCGAACGGGCTCAGCCCCTGAAGACACGCGACGTTGACGCCGTACTGAAGCGGGTCGGAGCGCCGCTGATGGTGCGTGTAGATCCCGCAGCGCGAACAGAAAAAATGCTCCGCCGTGCCGGTATTGAACCGGTAGCGCGTCAAAAACGCCTCGCCCTCGACGATCCTGACGCCGCCCGTCACCGCCGAGACGGCGACCGCACCGCGCATCCGGCAAAAAGAGCAGGTGCACCGCCGCGCCGTCGCAAGATCATCGACAAGCTCCGCCTCAAAACGCACCGCCCCACAATGACACTGCCCGCTCCGTATCACCCGCTCCGACGCCATGATCTGATCTCCAAAAGTTGTGTTTCGGCGCGAGGTTTGAGGCTGAAAGCGGCCACAGCGCGGCGAGGTCCTTGCGAAGCGGGTGAGCCAGAAACGTAGCCCATGCTCTCCCTCACCATTGTGGGGGAGGCCGACGCTCGGCCGGGAGCGGCGGATGGGGTGAGCGAGGTCTGCAAGCATTGCGCGCTATGCTAACTGACCGCTCGCCGTGGGCGTGTCAGCCGGCCGCTGTGGACGAGGTATCAGTCATATATAACACCTTCCGTCAAAACGAAGAGCCCTCCCACAGCGCTGGCCTCCTAAACGGAATGGCAGCTTAGCGCCAATTCCGCTCGTTCCAATCGGCCTTTCTTTTTGCTGAAAGTGGTCGTTCATCTAGAATTAGCACACAGATCTCGCGAACTGCACAAGGGCCACTATGCAATGCCAAGCGTGGGTCACGACTCGCAAAGCCTGACAATCATCGATAGGCGCATTTTTATCCGGAAAAGTCGCACCAGACATAAGTGCTTCTAGGATCACGGAATGAACCGATTGGCATGGTCGGGACAGGTGCACCGTGACATCGTACTCTCTCTACGCTCTTTTCCGCGCGAAATTTATCATTAAAATCAATGACAAAGGCGGATGCGAAAAAAACAGAGGCGGCCCATCATGTACTCATGATATTAAAAGCGCTGTGTGACATTCGTAAATGACCATGAGCGACTTCATTGAAAAATTCTTGGAAACCCGCGGCCCCTGCCTTTCGAGCGAAGTCGCTGGGTATCTAGTAGAAAGCCTCAATATTTCGCCGGTTGCGGCACGCAAACGCGTCTCTCGACTCTCGGGAAATATTCGCCGCCTCGGCTATGTTACGTTTCCGCGCAAAGCCCGGTTCCTTTACCTTGAGCGGCAGTTCGGCTCACCCCGCTACTGGGAGAATCTGG
Organism: Afifella aestuarii; assembly: GCF_004023665.1. Lineage (NCBI taxonomy): Bacteria > Pseudomonadati > Pseudomonadota > Alphaproteobacteria > Hyphomicrobiales > Afifellaceae > Afifella > Afifella aestuarii. Next base: position 784,471 of record NZ_SAUF01000002.1, on the reverse strand, counting down.
TCGAAGCCTTGATGCAAACCAACTCGGCATACGGACACGCGATCGCTGCTCTTCGGCAGCGAGGTGGAGCCGTTCCAGACAAGCTCTTCCCGATCGTATGCGGGGCACCTGTAGCTCAGAAAAAGCACCTTTCACCGGAGAGTATCTTCTCTCGACTCAGCGAGGCTGGGCTTTTACAGCGCGTAGCTCTTCCGGGGCTTGGCGATTGTATCTCAATCGTGCAAACCGATGAGCATTACGATTTTCTCGCGCTCACGGCGCGAACGCAGCTCATTACTGAGAGCTTCCTTCTCACGGCGGTGAGCGACTGGCTCAAGAAGCTTGGCATCGTGAGCTATGGCCAGGTTGCGACGCGCGAGGCAGAGACCTTGCCGCGTGTAGGAACATTCGCTTGGGACCTGAGCGCCCCGTCCTATCTGGGGCCGATGGTGCGGGTGGGTAAAAACGGTAAGAGCAGGCCTGGCTTTGTAGTATGCGATGTCCATCTGGGCGATCTGATCACTGCCGATGGGGTTCGGCCTTTCATCAATAAGTGCCGGACCCTTCGAAGCCTGCGCAATATCGGACCTTGCCTTCAGATTTTCGTCGGCGCCCGGTTTCAGGGCGAGGCCTTCCAGCTCTTGAAGGCAAATGGCATTGTCCCAGCGACACCGGCGAACCTCTTCGGCGAGGAAGTGGCTGAAGGTCTTCTTGAGCTATCCAAGGTGCTGCACAATGCCGCCCACACCTCAACGATCGACCCTGCAGAGTTCGATGCACTCTTCAAGAAGTTTGGCAAAATTGAAGGAGCCGCCGCGCAGCTGCGAGGGACGCTCTTCGAGTACCTAGCAGCCGACGTTCTTAGGAAGAATGGTACTCATGTGATGACAAACCGGATATACAAAGCAGAAGAGAAAAAAGCTGAGGCTGATATCGTCGCAGTGCGCGAGAATATCTCTGTCACCTTCATCGAGTGCAAAGGTCATTCTCCTTACGGAGAGACACCAGACAAGGAGGTGAAAAGATGGCTACAACATAACGTACCGACCTTCTTTAAGGCCATCAAGGCACATCCTGATTGGCAAAATCTCCAGGTGAACTTTGAGTTCTGGACCACCGCGCCGCTTACTTCAGCCAGCCTCGCGATGCTCGAAAAGGCGAAGAGCGAGATTAATCCTGCTCGCTACTCCATTAAATGGCGCCTTGGGTCCAATATTTACGACCTTTGCAAGACAACAAAGGACAGTGGATTGACCGCAGCTTTCCGCAAGCACTTCATGAATTCCACCGCAAGATCCGCCGCTCTTGCGGGTGAGAGCCACTCGGCTGTATCGAAATTTCATTAGGAGAGGTCCGTGAGAGACTACGATGTTGCCGTCTCTTTCGCGGGAGAGGACCGTCCGACCGTAAGTGAGTTCGCCACTGCGCTCGACCAAAAAGGTGTCCGCGTCTTTTACGACAATTTCGAGCAGGCCAACCTGTGGGGGAAAGACCTCTATCAGCATCTTCATCATATATATAAAGATAAAGCGCGCTACTGCATAATTTTTATCTCTAAGGCCTATGCGCGCAAGAATTGGACACGGCACGAACTAAAGAACGCTCAAGCTAGATCTCTATCTGAGAAATATGAGTACATTCTCCCAGTTCGACTTGATGATGCAGACATTCCAGGCCTCAACCCAACAATTGGCTATATTGATCTACGTCATGTAAGTTTTGACGAACTCGTTCGGCTGACGCTTGAGAAAATTGGGCGCAGAGCTTCTCCTATTGCGAGACGGATTGCTCCTAATAGTAAGGAGGTCGAGCTTGTCGAGTACAATGGCATATTGGTTAGACAAGGCTGGCCAAAGAGGATCGAGGCGGCTCAGCATCAACCCATGGCATTGGTCGTCAGACCTTTCGAGCGTGTCCGCTATGGCGACGAGGGCCGTTTCACTGACGCAGAAGCTACAAGACAAGAACTTCCTGCCATCTGTCATGACTGCGGCGTTCTGCATGGCCAGCTACATGTTCCCGGGTGCGACATGGAAGAGTGCGCAATGTGCGGAGGACAGGCAATAGGCTGCGGTTGCAGCTACACCGCCGTTACTCGCGACGAGGTGGAGCGCTGGGAGGAACACGCCCCACCCTTTGACAAGACTCCCTACGAGAAATAGTTCGGCATAAAAGATTTTTTTCTTACGGCTTTCATTTCAGCAATCAAAAAACAACTGAGCATTCTCTATGCGGCATCTCGGGCAAAGCGTGGTCCTCTGAAAGTCGGCGGCCTTGGCTTACTGTCTCACTTGATGGTTCATCCGAACTCCCTCTCAGCAACTCGCCCTTGCCCTACCCCCGCGTCAGCCCGTCCAAAAACAGATCCGCGAGCCGGATCACATCATCTTCAAACCCCGACCCGGTGCGCACCAGGCACATGCCGATGAGGGTCAGAAGCAGATCCTCGGGCGTCACGTCTTCGCGCATGCGCCCGGCCTCTTTGGCGCGCTCCAGCAGGCGCGCGATCGCGCCGGTGAGGCTCGTGTAGGAATAGGTGTAGATTTCCGAGGATTTGTCGACGGCGAGCGCCAGCGCCGTCAGCATGCCCTGCTTCGTCGCGATCAGCCGGATATTGGCGTGCACCCATTGGCGCAGCGCGGCGACCGGGTCCGCCTCGCCTTCGAGCCGTTCGGCGAGCGCCACCATCTCGTTGATCTCGCGGCGATAGACGGCCTCAAACAGCGCCTCGCGCGTCGGAAAATGCCGGTAGAGCGTGCCGATGCCCACCCCCGCCGCCTTCGCCACGCCTTCCAAAGTCGCCTGCCCGCCATGGGTGCGAAACACCTCGGCCGCGGCGGTGAGAAGCCGCTCGCGGTTGCGCAGATAATCGGCGCGCGGCCTGCGCCTTGGCTGTTCGGTTTTCCGTTCCATCTAATCTTTTACGCCAATCTTTTGACGGCACCTCCCTTGAAAGCGGAGGCACCCTCCATATAACTCATGCGAGCCAGGCCCGGCAGTGCGCAGTGCGCCTTCCGGCCTGCGCGACGGAAAACCGCCGAATGCGTCATCGCCACGGCGGCGTTTCCGGCCCGACCTCTTGTCCAAAGGTGGCCGCATGACCCTCTCTATCAGCCTCACCATCAATGGCGAGCCACGATCCGTCGCAATCGACGATCCGCGCGTCACGCTCCTCGATCTTCTGCGCGAGCGCCTGCACCTCACCGGCACCAAGAAGGGCTGCGACCGCGGCCAGTGCGGCGCCTGCACCATTCTCGTCGATGGCGCGCGGGTGAATTCGTGCCTCGCGCTCGCCATCAGCCATGACGGTGCCGACATCACCACCATCGAAGGCCTCGCCGAAGGGGACCGCCTGCATCCCGTGCAGGAAGCCTTCATCGCCCATGACGGCTTTCAATGCGGCTATTGCACCCCCGGCCAGATCATGAGCGCCGTCGGCCTCATCGCCGAAGGCCATGCGAACGGCGATGCGGAACGCGTGCGCGAATTGATGAGCGGCAATCTCTGCCGCTGCGGCGCCTATCGCGGCATCACCGAGGCCGTGCTCGAGGCCGAAGCGAAGCTCGCAAGCCGCGAAAGGGACGCCGCATGAACCGCTTCGATTATATTCGTCCCGCCTCCATCGCCGAGGCCGTCGCCGCCGCGTCCGAACCGGGTTCGGCCTATCTCGCTGCCGGCACCAATCTTCTCGACCTGATGAAGGGCGGCGTCGCGCGCCCCGACCGCCTCGTCGACGTCACGCATCTGCCGGGTCTCGGCGCCATCGAAACGCTCTCCGACGGCGCCATGCGCATCGGCGCGCTCGTCAAGAATTCCACACTCGCCTATGACGCGGCGTTTTCCGCGCGCTTTCCGGCCGTCGCCGAAGCGCTTCTCTCCGGGGCCTCGGCGCAGCTCCGAAACGCCGCGACCGTCGGCGGCAATCTCCTGCAGCGCACCCGCTGCCCCTACTTTTATGACACCGCCAGCGCCTGCAACAAACGCGCGCCGGGCTCCGGCTGCGACGCCCTCGGCGGCGCCAATGAGGGCCACGCGGTTCTGGGCTTCAGCGAGCATTGCATCGCCACCCATCCCTCCGATTTCTGCGTCGCACTGACGGCGCTCGGCGCCATCGTCGAGATCGAGGGACAGGGTGGCCGCCGCGAGGTGCCGATCACGGACTTTTATCGCCTACCCGGCGACACGCCCGAGCGGGAAAACCTGCTCTCCCCGGGCGAGATGGTCGTCGCCCTGCGCCTTCCGGCCGAAGCCGCCGCCTTCGCCGCCAACCAGCGCTATCTGAAAGTCCGCGAGCGCACGTCCTATGCGTTCGCCGTCGTCTCCGCCGCGGCCGCGCTCACACTCGCGGATGGCACGATCACCGAGGCCCGCCTTGCGCTGGGCGGTGTCGCGGCCAAACCCTGGCGCGCGGAAGAGGCCGAAGCGCGCCTTGCCGGCCGCCCCGCCAATCGCGCCGCCTTCGAAGAGGCCGCCGACCTCGCCTTCGCGGCCGCAAAACCCTCCGGCGACAATTCCTACAAGATCGCGCTCGGCCGCCGCCTCGTCGTGCGGGCGCTGGCGATGGCCGCCGCCGGCACGCCGGAGGTGATGCCGGCGCTCCCCGCCTCGCCCTTCGCCGCCCTCCCCGACGGCGTCATCCCGCAAGATGCCCAGCCAGAAGGTGCCCCCCATGTCTGAGATCGCACAGCTCACGCCCGGCCCGCGCCAGCGCCACGGCTCCAATATCGGCCAGCCGCTCACCCGCGCCGATGGCCGCCTCAAAGTCACCGGCGCCGCCATCTATGCCGCCGACAACCATCCGGACGGCCTCCTCCACGCCGTCATCGTGCCGGCGAAAATCGCCCGCGGCCGCGTCACCTCCCTCGATGTCGCCGCCGCCAGGGCGCATCAGGGCGTCGTCGAGGTGATGACGCCGGAGAACCGCCCGCCGCTTGCGATGGACCCGTACGAAAAGTCCAACCCGCTCATGTTCCGCATGCATCTCCTGTCGGATGCGACGGTGCGCTATGCGGGCGAGCCGATCGCCGTCATCATCGCCGAGACGCTGGAAGCGGCGAAAGAAGGTGCGGCCCTCCTCGCCCCGCGCTACGAGGCGGACACCCCGGAAGTCACCCTCGATGCCGAGCCTTACACGCCCGAGGCCGTCGGTCCGGGCCAGCCGGCGGAGGCCACGAAGGGCGATGTCGATGCGGGTTTTGCCGCGGCCGCGCAAGTGATCGAGGCGGTCTACGAGACGCCGCCGCAATACCACAACGCCATGGAGCCGCATGCGGTCGTCGCCCGCTTCGACGGCGACAGCCTCTTCCTCGACATGCCCACCCAGGGCCTTGCCATGTCGCGGATGCGCATCGCCGGCCTTTTTGGCCTGAACCCTGAGAACATCCATATCCGCAGCCCGTTCTTGGGCGGCGGCTTCGGCTCGAAAGGCTCCGTCTCGAGCCCGGAAGCGCTCGGCATTCTCGCGGCCCAACTCACCGGGCGCCCGGTGAAGCTCGTCCTCGCCCGCGAAGAGATGTTCGGCCCCGTCGGCCATCGCGGCCAGACGCGCCAGACGGTCCGTCTCGGCATCGATGCAGAGGGCGCCCTCACCGCGCTCGATCACCTCACCCGCGCCGCCACCAGCCGCTTCGACGAGTTTCTGGAGCCCTCCTCCGGCGTCGGCCAGTCGCTCTACAACGTGCCGGCGCTCCACACCGCGCATGAAGGCGTGCGCATCGATATCGGCACGCCCTCCTTCATGCGCGCGCCGGGCGAGGCCTCGGGCTCGATCGCCCTTGAAAGCGCCATCGACGAGGCGGCCTTCGCGGCCGGCATGGACCCGCTCGCCTTCCGCCTCAAAAACTATGCCGAGGTCGAGCCGATCTCCGGAAAACCCTTCTCCTCCAAGGCGCTCAAGGAATGCTACCGCGAAGGGGCCGAGCGCTTCGGCTGGGCGGGCCGCCCGCTCCAGCCGCGCCAGATGCGCGATCCTGCGGGCCGCCTTCTCGGCTGGGGCATGGCGACGGCGATTTTTCCCGCCCTCATGTTTCAGGGCAATGCCCGCGCCGTTCTCCGCCGCGACGGCACCGGCGTGATGGAGGCGGGCGCCCACGATATGGGCCAGGGCGCCTGGACGGCCTTTGCCCAGATCGCCGCCGATTCTCTCGGCCTGCCGGTCGAGGCGGTCGATTTCCGCTCCGGCACGTCGGACCTCCCCGATGCCGGCCTCGCCGGCGGCTCGAGCCACACGGCCACCGCCGGCAACGCCATCCACCGCGCCGGTGCGGCCGTCATCGACAAGCTCGCCTCCCTCGCGGTTGCCGACGAGCGCTCGCCCCTCTTCGGCGCCGGAAATGTCGGGGTCGTCGCGCAGGGCGGCCGCCTCACCCGCCGCGACGACGAGACGGCGACCGAGAGCTTTGCCGACATTTTAACGCGCGCAGGCCTCGACGAGATCGCGGCCGAAGGCCAGGCGGCAAGCGATGCGGCCGCCCAGGAGGCCTATGCCATGCACGCCCATGGCGCCGTCTTCGCCGAAGTCGCCGTCGATCCGGAGCTCGGCCAGATCCGCGTCAACCGCCTCGTCGGCGCCTTCGCCGCCGGGCGCGTCATCAATCCGCGCATGGTGGAAAGCCAGTATCTGGGCGGCATGATCTGGGGCCTCTCCTTCGCGCTCCACGAAAAAGCCGTCCACGACCGCCGCAGCGGCCGCATCGTCAACGCCAATTTCGCCGAATACCGCGTGCCCGTGAATGCCGACATTCAGGGGCTCGAAGCGATCCTGGTGCCGGAAGAAGACCCACATGTGAACCCGCTCGGCATCAAAGGCGTCGGCGAAATCGGCATCACCGGCACCGGCGCCGCCCTCGCCAACGCCATCTTCCACGCCACGGGAAAACGTGTGCGGAGTTTTCCGATTGGATTGGCGGAGGTGGTGTAGGGGCATGGGGGGTGGGAGACCCGCGGGAGATGGACTGACCGCTCACTCCCCTTGCTTTCAAGGCATTGGGCGGAAAGGTCGCCATGAACCGCCTGTTGTGTGCCCATGGCGGTTGCAAATCTGGTGATTGATCCCGGAGCCTGAAGCGCTTACGCGTCGGGAGCAACGATATCAGCCCCGTGGATCTGCTCCACGCCTGCTGGCAGCAGAAGCTGCTCCAGCCAGTCTATGGCATTGCCCCGTTCGGAGCAGTAAGCGAAAAACGCCCGCTGCACCGCTCGGGTAAAGGCAACAAAAAATGAATTAAGCTCTTCGCCGCGATTTGGCGACAGGCTCCACCATGTATGGGCATCGAGGCCAAAAAAGATCATAGTGTGAAATTCGAGGCCCTTGCTCTTGTGGATTGTCATGAGCGGGACCTGACCCTTGCCTTCGAAGCGATCAAAGACGCCGCTCCAGTCCGCAGCATTCTCGACGCATTCCCGCAAGAGAACCTGAAAGCCGTTGCGCACGCGCTGAAAATCAGCGTCGCGGCGATATTCGGGGTAGGCCCGACGCAGACGCTCTACCCTGGCGAAGTCGATAACTTGGGCGAACAGCTGGTCTGCCACTGCTGGATCAGGCGGCTTGTCACACATCGTCTGTCGAAGGTTCCTGGAGAACTCTCCGATCTCGCGCTGCAAGCGCTCCTGCCCGGCCTCATCTTCGGGACTGGTACCCGCCAACGTCTGCAGGCGTTCCTGCGTCGCGTTCCAGGCATCGGGGTCGCGCCCACGTGCCCCCAGCCGAAAGAGCGGAAGGAGAACTTCGGACAGAGGCTCGGCTAACAAATCCTGGATGGCTATTTCGCCCACGTTTCTGGCAAGATTTCGCAGCGTCAGGCCGTGGGCGCGGAGAACAGGCGCAAGCTCGTCCTCAACGTCGTTTGCCCGCATGCGCACGAGGATCGCAACATCGTGTGGGGCGATGCGGCCATGATCGACTTCGCTCCTGATCCATCGCGCTATCTGTTTGGCTTCCTGTTTGCGGCTGTCGAACCGCCAAATGGCCGCTGTATCCCCCTCAACCGCCAGCTCGCCGCGCGCCTCAACCTCCTCGACCTCGGGATCGATCCGCTGTGCGATGACATGCTGGACGGCAACAAGCGCCTTGTGTGATCTCCAGTTCCTGAGCAGCGCATGGCGAACGGCATTGAAGTCGACAGTGAATTCGTCGAACGCGTTATCCATTGCGCCCGCCCAACCCATAATCTTCTGCTTGTCGTCGCCGACTGCGGTAAACACAGACTCGCTGCCTGTAAAAACAGCATTGACGAGATTATATTGCGCATAGGTCGTATCCTGGAACTCGTCCAGAAAAACAAAAGGGTAGGTCAGACGCAAAGCGCGCTTGATCCTCGGATTCGTGTGAACCATGTACTCAACTAAGCGGTTGATCATCGCAAAAGAAACCAGTGCCCCGCCCGGCATGGCGTACTGGTCATCCCAGTATGTCCGAAGCAGATCGCGCACGCGTGGATTTTCGACGGTTTCTTCAATCGGCAGCGGCGTGCGGGCGACCGCTCGCTCAAACCGGTCCGCACTGACATCCGGGCGGCCGTGTCTTCGCAGGAAGAGCTCTATGTCCTGCCTTGAGGGAGAAGCGATGCTGTAGTCGGCAGGCGGTCGGTAGGAATCAGGGATCGCACGGCGGAAATGATCCAGCATTCGCTTCGTGAATGCATCGAACGTCATCGAGTGAAATCTGCGGGCCTGGTCCGCAGGGCAGCGCTGGCGAACCCGCGCGGCAAGGTTTTGAGCTGCATCGCGCTTGAAACTGATCGCCAGGATGCGCTTTGGTTCGGGACAAATACCCGTCTGCAGCAGATAGGCGGCCTTCTGCGCAAGAAATTCCGTCTTGCCCGCGCCAGCGCCAGCAGTCACGCATACGCTCTGTGCGGTCTCTCGCAGAGCGTCCCAGGCTCGCGGTTCAAGGTCATCGACGCCTTGCGGTCGCCAATCTTGCGGCGCGACTAGCACCAGTCTTCATCCGGGTCGGGAAACAGAACGTCTCTCACATGATCGATTAGGGCGCGCAGTTCCGGGGGGGCTCTGCGGGCGAGGTTTCGACGTGTGATCCTGCTCAGCGCGGCGAGATGAGTCTCCGGTTTGCTGCGGCTGAGAAAAAGATATGGATACCAGGCGAAGCTATTGTTCCAGCAGGCGTCTTCGTAGATGCTGTTATCCCCATTTTTCTTGAGGACAACAGTCTTTTTCTCCGCTATCGCCGCCGCCGTCGTCCTAGGACCTCGCCCTCCTGGATTTGGATGCTGATACGCCTCTGGAAACGCCTCCAACATCGCGAAATCCAAATCGATGGGGTCGGAGAAGAAGACAGCTTCATGCTTGAGCGCCTGAAGCCAGTCATTATCTTTCCAGTCGGCCAGAACATCTTTATGGGCTAGATCTTCTAGATCGTCGAGATTGATCGTGCCGTCAACGACGAGGGGATTTTCGGTCAAGTCGCAGCCTACGTCGTTCAGTGCCGCGATCGCCGTTCGGATCATGTTGGCTCCGCCATGGGTACGGCCAAGATCAAAATCCAGCAGCGTGGCATAGGGTATACCGAGATCGGTAAGCAGCCTCCAGAAGTGTGAGACATATCGTCCGCCCAATGGGACGACTGGTACAAATGACGGGTCAAGGAGCACGCCTCTTGCTTCGGCAATCCGCGGCAAAACGATCCGCTCCGAGTCGCCCTCCGCCAAGATCACGAACCGCGCAAAATATAGTTCGGGGTAAGAGCGGACTGCGAGGCGCACGTAGGTGCTGGCTTCGGCATCGTCTTCAGGCAAAGTCAGCAGTTTAACGCAGGCGCGGCGCATCTGCCGATCGAGCCGGAAATAGCGAACTTCGTCCGCCTCGATGCGGGAGAGGATGCTCGCGCTATGGCTTGAAATGAGCGCCTGCGCGGTGCTCATTTCGCCTATCTCCCGCGCCTGCGTCACGATCCGAGACAGGAAGAACGGGGAAAGGCTGTTCTCAGGCTCCTCAATCGCGAGAATGGTCAGATGCGTGCGCCGGAGCTTTTCCTGATCGAACGGGCTTTCTTCCGCAGCGAGCGCAAGAGCCGCCTGTTCGGTTTCGAGCGTCGCAGCCGTCAGAGCGATATGGAAAAGTGAGCGCTGGCCATCGCTGAGATCGGCAAGGACTCGATTTCGGCCGGCCTCGTCAGGATGGAAAACGAACTCCGCGCGCCGCACAAGCTCTTCGATCCTGCTCTCGATCAGCCGAAGACTGGGGGTCGTGTCTGTGTCACCTTCATAGACCTGCTGCCATCTGTGCGTCAGACGCTCAATGATGAAGTTGGACGGGGCTTCCTGATCGAATTGGTTCTGGATAAGGTCGGCCCCCTCCGTAGCACGAGCGCCAAGATCAGCAGACCATAGCGCCGCTCGCCACAGACGTCCTTTCAGAAGCTCGGTGACACGGTCGGCGGCGTTGCGAAGGGCGGGAACGTAAACGACCTGAATACTCGCGCGATCCACAGCGGAGACTTTCGGAAGGGTCTCCCAGTCGAATTCGTCTCCAAGCGTCGTGATCCATCTGATGTCTTCTTCGACGGTACCGTCCGGCGTGCCGTCTTCGATCCATCTGGCGACAAGCCGGATCCGCGTCTTTAGCGGTTCATCGGGAGCCGAGGCAGCCATGTGATTAAAAAAGTCGGGGACGGCCGGGGCATCTTCGTCCTCTTCTTCGTCCAGCTCCGGGAAGCCGAGCAGACACTCAATCTCCAGAGTCCGCCCGTCTGGCAGCTCCTCTTCGTCATGGGCGATATGAAAGTCTTTCTTGGTAACAGTCCTGTCCGTCCTCGTCACGCCAAATAGACGAGAGAGCGCCAGGAAAAGAGCCGTTTTGCCTGAACCGTTCCCCCCAACGAACGCTGTTACCTGACCTTGCAGATTCACTTCCGTCCAATCGGGACCAAAGCAACGAAAATTTCGTACCGAGATAGTCTCTATCTTCATGAAATTGCCCCTCTACAGACGACCTTTCCACACTTCTCTAAGAATCCTAGAAGGACAAATATAGAGTTCTATCCTGGAGCCCTGCGCGGGTCAGCGCGACATTCTGCGCGTCACCGTCTCTTTGCAGTATACGATCGCCCAAAGGAGGCTTGAGCGTATAGGCGCCGTCCACGAACGGTTAATAGCATTTCCGACAAGTCGTGTGCCCGGGCAGGTGATCCCTCCCTTGAGCAAATTGCACCTATTCCCGGCGCAGGTTCGTTAGCTGCCTGCCCCTTCCGGCCGCCCGTCGACAAGTAAAAGCAAGACCCCTACACACCCCTCACCAGGCACCCCTCAAATCCCCCATCCGCCAGCCGCGTGCAGAGCGTGTCCCATTCGCAGCCCGTGCAGGCGGGGCGGGTGGTGCCTTGGTGGAACCAGGTGCGCATCTCGTCGACCCGCGTGCGGGAGAGCGGGATCACCGTGCCCACTTCAATCGTGAGCCCGAGTTTCTCGCCGACATCGCGGGCGGCCTTGCGGTCGCGCTCGGTGACGGACGCCTTGAAGCAATGCGGCTCTTTTTCCGCCGCGATCACGCAGGCGCAGAGCGGGTCGGGGCCGTCGACGATCTTGACGGCAGCCCCCGCATTGATCGCCGCCGCCACCTCCTCGAAGCGGGCGACGAAGCCCGGCGAATAGCCTTTGCCCGCAAAGGTCAGCATGCACAGGAGATGGTGGGCGCGCAGCTCCACCACCCCCGCATCGCCGGCGCCCGCATCGCCGGCGCCCGCATCGCCGCCCCCCGCGCGGGCGCCCGCACCCTCCCTCTCCGGGCCTTCGCCCTCAGCGGTCTCTTTGGCGCGGTTTTCCCTGCCCACGGGCGGGGTCATCGCCCGGTCCAGCGATAGACCCGGCCGCCGTCCTTCTTGCGGCCCGTATCTTCGACGCCCGGAAAGTCGCCGGCGCGCACGGCGTTCAAGAACGTGCGGCCGAGCTTCACCCGGTCGCCGATATAAAGCCCGTCCCAGGCGTCCCCATAGATCTCGGGGAAGTGAAATGCGCCGGGCGCGCGGGCGTTGAGCGTCCGTTCAAGGCGTGCGCGTTCCTCGTCGTCGAAGCGCATCTCCCTCATGCCACGCTCACCTCTCGCGGCCGGCGATCCATTTCTCCACCTGCGGCGGCTCATAGGTCTTGAAGCGGTGGAGAAGCGTGCCGGGGTCCGCCTCCACCATCAGCATCGCCCGGTGTTCGGGGCGCATGAAATGCTCCGCCGCCTGGTGGTCGAGGAAGGCGGCGAGCCCGTCGTAAAACCCCGCCACGTTCAACAGCCCGACCGGCTTTTTATGATAGCCGAGCTGGCCCCAGGTCCACACTTCGAAGAGCTCTTCGAGCGTGCCCGCCCCGCCCGGCAGCGCCACGAAGCCGTCGGAGAGGTCGCCCATCAGCGCTTTGCGCTCATGCATGGAGCCGACTTCGTGGAGTTTTGTGAGCCCCTTATGCGCCACCTCCTTTTGCACGAGCGCATGCGGGATGACGCCGATCACCTCGCCGCCCGCCGTCAGCGCGGCGTTGGCGACGGCCCCCATCAGCCCGACGCGCGCGCCGCCATAGACGAGGCGCAGCCCCGCCTCGGCAATCGCCGCACCGAGACCGCAGGCCACGCGCGCATAATCGGCGCGCGCTCCGGCATTGGAGCCGCAGAAGACGCAGATCGCCTGCATAATATGCCCCGCTTACGCCCCGAGCGCGGAAAGAATCCGCGCCCAGGAGCGGATGCCGTGGCGAAAACTCTTCAGATTGTATTTCTCGTTCGGCGAGTGGATGCGGTCGTCGTCGAGCGCGAAGCCGACGAGCACCGTGTCCATGCCGAGCACGCGCTTGAACTGCGCCACGATCGGGATCGAGCCGCCCATGCCGATGAGCTTCGCCTCCGTGCCCCATTCCTCGGTGAGCGCCGTCAGCGACCGCGACACCCATTCGCTGTCGGATGGCTGGGTGATCGCGCCCTCGCCGCCATGGCTCTTGAACGTCACCTTGCAATCGCCCGGCACGCGCGCCGCCACGAAGGCGCGGAACGCCTCGCGGATCTTGTCCGGCTCCTGCTCGCCGACGAGCCGGAAGGAGACTTTCGCCGAGGCTTTCGCCGGGATCACCGTCTTGCTGCCGTCGCCGGTATAGCCGCCGATGATGCCGTTCACCTCCGCCGTCGGCCGCGCCCAGATCTGTTCCAGAACCGAATAGGCCTTCTCGCCCCCCGGCTCTTTGAGCCCGATCTCGGCGAGAAACGCCTGCGGGTCGAAGCCGAGGCTCTCCCATTGGGCCTTTTCCTCCGCCGTCAGCTCGGCGACGCCATCGTAAAAGCCCGGGATCTGGATGCGCCCCTCGTCGTCGCGGAGATCCGCGAGCACCTTCGTCAGGACATGGATCGGGTTCCTGGCCGCCGAGCCGTAATGCCCGGAATGGAGGTCATAGGACGGCCCCTCGATGAACACCTCCTCATAGAGAAGCCCGCGCAGGCGCGTCGCGATCGCCGGCGTATCGGCGTCCCATTGCGAGGTGTCGCAGACGAAGGCGACGTCGGCTTTGAGCTCCTCGACATTCTCTTTGAGGAACGGCAGCAGCGACGGGCTCGCCGATTCCTCCTCGCCCTCCAGAAGCACCGTCACATTGACCGGCAGCCGGCCCTCTTCCGCCATCAAGGCCCGCGCCGCCTCGATGAAGGTCATGAACTGGCCCTTGTCGTCGGAGGAGCCGCGGCCGAGAATTTTCGCCTCATCGCCCTCGCCCGCCACCTGCGGCTCGAACGGCGGCGTCTCCCACAATTCCAGCGGGTCCGCCGGCTGCACGTCGTAATGGCCGTAGAAGAGGATATGCGGCTTGTCCGCGCCCGCGCCCTTGTAATGGCCGACCACCATCGGATGGCCGATCGTGTCGCGTACCGACGCCTCAAAGCCGATCTCGTTCAGCTGCGTCGCGCACCAGGAAGCGGCGTTGCGGCAGGCGGCGGCATAGGCCGGATCGGCGGAAATCGACGGGATGCGGATCAGTTGAAAGAGCCGCTCAAGCGCCTCGCCGGAAACGGCGGAATCGATGCGGGCAAGGGTGTTTTGAAGCATGTGAGCCTTCATGTTTTCGCGCCGGCCGGGCGGGCGTTGCGATCGCGGCATCGCACGAACGATGCCTCTCCCGCCCGGGCGCGCCAGGGTTCCCCCGTCCCTAGCCGATCGCGCCCCCGCTCGGCAAATCACAGCCGCATGGCGGACCCGCAGAAAAGCCGTGCGCCGATCACCAGCCCAGAACCAGCATCCGGTAGGGCATCCAGATCCCCATCGCGATCATCATCAGGTTTTCGGTCAACGACACGAAGCCGAGCGGCACATTGCTGCCGCCGCCCACGCAGGCGCATTTCAATTCCCGCTTGTCGATATAGACGGCCTTGAAGACGGAGGCCGCCCCCACCCCGCCGATGAAGAGCGCGATCGGCGCGGAAATGAAGGTGAGCGCCCCGGCGACCATCAAGATCCCGGCCGCCGCCTCGCCGAAGGGGTAAAAGTAGGCGTAGCGCACATATTTCGGCGCGAGCAGGTCGTAGTTCAGGAACATGGTGGAAAAACTCTCTACGTCCTGCAGCTTCTGCACCGCCAACAGGCACATCGAAATGGCGATGAACCATTCGAGCGCGCGCACCGTGAAAATCGTGCCGAAGGCGGCAAAGCTGACGGCGAGCGCCATCAAAAAGGCGACGGAAAAGATGGCGATCACCGGGCGGTAGCTCGTCTCGCCTTCCTTCGTCACATGCTGGCCGAAATGCTCGCGCAATTCGTCATAGCCGCCGATGCGGCGGCCCGCGATGAAGACCTGCGGCGTCGTCTCAACATCATGCTCGCGCTGAAAGGCGTCGGTCTCCGCGCGGGTTGTCAGCCAGTGATCCTCGACCTCAAACCCCTCGCGCTCCAAAAGAGCCTTCGCCTTGATGCCATAGGGGCAGACATGCTCCTCCATCACCATACGATAGACGGCAGCCTCCTTCGCCCCGCTCGCACTCGCCTGCCCGGATGGGTTCGCCGGCCCGTTCGCGCGCCCCGTCGCGTCTCCATTCCCGGCGGAGCCCTCCGGCACCCCGCTCTCAGGCGCCCGGCCCTGCGCCCCTCTCTCCGGGGCCACTCTTTCCGCTGTCTCCGACATGCCGTTTCCCACGTTTTTGGTCCACTCGTGAGAGGCCAACGCCCTGAGCGCATTGAGGTTCACGCGCGGGGGGAGAAAGAGGGGATAAGGCGGGACGGCCTAAGCCGACACGCAAGGAGAAGCGCAAAAGAGAAAGCGCGTCGCTCCACGGCGCCGCACTCACGGCACGGCCCATCCCGCGGCACGGCCTGTTCCTCTCCCCCGTGGGGAGAGGTCGTCGCGAAGCGGCGGGTGAGGGGTGGCGCCGAGTGTCGAGCACGCCGTCAGCCAACTGCACGGCCTACCCTCGCCCCGAGAACTATGGGCGGGAGAGGAGACGCTGCAGCTTCGCCCTTGGCGAGCGGTTAGCCGCCCCTCCATCAACATCCACGCATCTGTTGATGCGTACCGGAGTCGCAGCCAGACACGACTTCTATTACTTGGTGTCCTGCTCTTGACGGTAATAAAGCATATAGGATCGCCGGAGAGTGGAGGAGAAAGGATGAGTACAACTTATCACATGGTGCATTACCGTCGTTTCGATTTTGACGAGACGGTGCTTAAAGGGAAGACGCTTGAGGCCCTATGCCGTGACGCACTGAACACCGAGAACGGCACCTCAAAACTGTGGGCTCGCCCCGAAGATCGTGTATTCGATGTGAAAGATGGCGATGGTCGGCGGATATTTTTGAACAAGGTCGCGGATCTGTCTGAAGCTGTGTTTGGAGAACTCTGCCTAGCTCAGGCAAAAGATTTGCAGGCTCTCCTGAAAATGGAGCCCACGGAAGTAGAACTGTCCAACCTGACCACAGCTACCGTCTACGACCTTGAAGAGAGTGAGGCGCCGAGAGGTTCGGAGTTTATTCGCGGCTTGGCCTACTGGCTTGCGATCGGCAATCATGTCTTGTTCGTGAAGACACATTCCATGACGCCCGAGCTGCTCCGCCGCTACCTCGACTGGCTGTTGAAAAGCCGAGGCGCAGTCATAGACCCGTCCCTGGTCTTTGAGCTGAATGCCGAGTTCGACAAGACCGCAACGGCAGGCGATATCGGCGAGATACGAAACCTGCGAGTCTCGGGCAAGTCGGCCCCGCAAGCCATTTCAATTCCCGAGGAGGCAGAAACGAAGGAGGTCAAGACCTCCCGCCGAATCGCAGACAAGTTCGCTCAGATGCAGCAGGCGGTTCCCCTCGTGGAAGCCATCTTCGGGAAGAAACGGGCCAACTCGCTCGTTGAAAGTCTCGGCCCCGAGGAGTATCTAGCGGTCGAGGCGTCAGTGAAGGTCCGGGGACGTCGGACTGAAGAATCACGCAAAAAATTCCAAGCCATCGCGAACGACCTTGCAGACGAGTCGGACGCCAAGGTCCAAATTGAGGGCAAGGACGGTCGGATCGTAGATGGTGACGCCATCCTGCGAACCCGAATGCCGTTCCATCTACCTTTTGATGGGAGCAATCTGTTGGAGTTCGACAACGTCGCAGATCAGCTCCAAGAAGTATATGCTCGCTTCGTGAAGGACGGGAAAATTAAGGCCTGATGGTCCGGGTGCTGACCATTGCTGTTACCCTCCTAGCCGCCGCGATGTTCGCTTGGGCGGTCCCGCTTGCGCGCCTCTTCGACGCCTTCCAGCCACTCATTGTCGCGCTGTCCATAATGATCGCAGCCGTGTTCGTCAGGCTCAATCGCGGAATGCCGACGCTAGAGTGGAAGAGCCTCAACCCGGACAGGCGGAAGGACCTCACTGCCGCCATCGTCAGCGTGACGACCGAGTACGGTTGGATCATTGGGATTAACGCAGTTGCGTTGGCGGGGCTGGTCTCGCTTTCGGTGATCGGCACGAGTGATGCAGCTACTTGGCCTGAGGGGATCCGCCGCGGAGTCGCCGGCGCGGCGGGCGGACTCGTCGCCCTTTCCGCCGCACGCATGGCATACGTCGTGTGGCGAGATATAGACATTGTCCGATTGCAGAAGCGGCTTGTCGACGAAGCTGCCTCTCATGAATCAGAAGAGCGAGAGCGTACCCTCGCTGCAGAGAGATTAGCCAACATTCGCTCCTCAAACATCCGACCCGTGGAAATTAAGCCGCCAAAAGCCTGGGGTTAGTGTTCTGCACCTAGTACAATTGAACTCCATCGACCACCCGAGAGCGAAGCGCATCGATCGTAGTTCGTGATTAATGCTATGCTCGACTAGGGAAATTCGCCTCCCCCTTGCCTCCCCTCCTCCCCGCGGCCATAACCCCTCGCCGAAACGTCCCGGGAAAACCCTCATGGAAGAGCTCGTTCAGCGCGTCAGGCGCGCCCTTGGTGTCGACGCGGAGACGGCGCAATCTGCCATCCGCGCCGTGTTCTCCTTCCTCAACCGGGAGGGCCCCGAGGCGGAGATGGCGAAACTCGTCGCGGCGATCGACGGGGCGGAAGACTATGTCGGGCCGACGCCCGATCAGGATGCGGTGACGCTCGGCGGTCTCGGCGGGCTGATGGGCGGCGGCATCATGGAAATTCTGGGCGCCCTGCAGGGGCTCGGCCTCGACATCGGCCAGATCCAGACGCTCGGCGAGGAAATCTTCGGCTTTGCCCGCGAAAAGGTCGGCACGGAAACGACCGACAAACTGGTGCGCGGCACGCCGGGGCTTTCGCAGTTTCTCTAAAACCGATCCGCAAAAGCCCGCATCGTAGCCGTCTGGCCCGCGTCATCCGGGGCGCGACCGGTCGCCACTCACACCCACGTGATCTCGGCGCTGGCGTTGCGGGTGAAGATGCGGCTAAATGATGGCGGAGGGGGGCTGCTGGAGGACAAGCGTGCCGTCCTATTCCATCTCGGCCATGGAATGCCTGTCGCCTGAGGAATGCGCCGCGTTGAAGCGCGCGCGCGTTCGCACGACCGCAAAACTCCTGGAGCGCGCGTCGACGCCGAAGGGGCGGCGGATGCTCGCCCAGGAAACCGGTATCTCGGAAAAATTCATCCTGCGCCTCGCCAATATGGCCGATCTCATGCGCATTCGCGGCGTGGCGGAGGAATATTCGGAGCTTCTCGAAGCCGCGGGCGTCGACACCGTCAAAGAATTGAAGCGGCGCAACGTCGCCAATCTCGTCAGGCGCATGCAGGAGGCGAACGCGGCGCGGCCGATGGTGCAGCTTCTGCCGAGCGAAAAGCGCGTCGCCGGCTGGGTCGAGGAAGCCAAAAGCCTTCCCGTGATGATGACCTATTGAGGGTTTACCGGGCTCTCGCGCCCGGCACGCACACACTCCGGCACATCTCCGCGCCATCTGCGCCCTTCCCTCACCCCTCACCGCCGAGGCGCTTGAGCGGCAACGACTATTGGCGAATGGGCGCCAGGCCTTCGAGCCGGTAAGACGCCAGCCAAAAGCGGTGTGGCGAAAGCGGCGTCGATGTGCGGGCGAAATCCCCGCCTGTCTTGCCCCCTCGCTTCGCCCAAGAGTAAAACGGCCGAACCAAAAAGGCCGGGAGGATTTGTCATGTCATCGAGCCAATCATCTGAGGCCTCTTCGCCCGGTCCTTCTTCGCTAGGAACCGGGGCATCAGGAACCGGGCAGCAGCGCCCGCCGCTCAACATCTTTCCGCAGCCCGCCGCCGAAGACTGGCGCACACTCGCCGAGAAGGCGCTGAAGGGCGCGGAGTTTGCCTCGCTGCGCTCAGAGACGCGCGACGGCATCGCGATCGAGCCGCTTTATCCCCGCGCCGCCGATGCCGCGCCGATCGCCGCACGCAGCGGCCCGTGGCGGATCGTGCAGCGCATCGACCATCCCGAACCGGCCGCCGCCTCGCGCCAGGCGCTTGCCGATCTGTCGGGCGGCGCCGATGGGCTCGCACTCATCTTCACGGGTGCGCCGTCCGCCGCCGGCTTCGGTCTGCCGGAGAGCGAGGAGGCGATCGCCACCGCGCTCGAGGGCGTCGAGCTCCCGGCCATTCATCTTCGTCTCGAGCCGGGGGCGGACGCGGTTCAAACCGCGCGCCGCGTCGCCGCGCTCGTGGCCAAGAAAAATCTCTCCCCGGCCGATTGCTCCATCGCCTTCGGCATCGATCCGATCGGCCGCATCGCCCGTTTCGGCGGGGATATCTCGTCGGTCGATTTTTCCGCTCTCGCTGTTCTTTTGAGAGAACTCGAGACAGCCGGCTTTGCCGGTCCGGTCTTTGAGGCCGACGGACGCATCTATCATTCCGCCGGCGCGAGCGAGGCGCAGGAGCTTGCCGCCGTCGTGGCGACGATCGCGGGCCTTGTTCGCGGTCTTGCGGCCGAAGGGCTTTCGCCCGGCGAAGTCCTGCCGAAAATCGGCGTCACGCTCGCGGCCGGGCACGACCAGTTCGCCACCATCGGCAAATTCCGCGCTGTGTCGCTTCTCACCCGCCGGCTCGGCGAAGTCTGCGGTGTGTCGGACTTTTCCCCGCGCCTTCACGGCGAGACGGCGGCCCGCATGATGATGGCGGCGGACGCCCACAACAACCTCATCCGCACCACGATCGCGGCCTTTTCGGCGGCCGCCGGCGGGGCGCAAACCCTTGGCGTGCTTGGGTTTTCTTCCGCCCACGGGCTGCCCGACCGCGCCGCGCGCCGTTATGCCCGCAACATCCAGCATTTGTTGATGGCGGAATCCGGCATACATCATCTTGATGATCCCGCCGCCGGCTCCGGCGCCGTCGAAGCCCTCACGGACGCCCTTTGTGAGAAAAGCTGGCCAGAATTTCAGGCGATCGAAGCCGAGGGCGGAATTCTGAAAAGCCTTATCGATCAGGCTTTTACCGGGCGCATCGCGGAGGCGCGCAAGGCGCTGCTTGAAAAGATCGCGGACGGCGCCTCGCCCTTTGTCGGGGCGACGCTCTACCCCAATCCGAAGGAGCCGGAGATTGCCGTGGAAGCCTCTCAAATTCCACAACAATCCGGTCTTCTCACGCCGCTTTCGGCGGCCGAAATCACGGCCCTGACGGCCAACGAAAAGGTGTCGGCATGAGCCCGCTTCCCGATTTTCGCCAGATCGCCTGGCAAAAGCCCGAAACCGCGCCGAAAACTCACGAACAGGGCTCCTGGACCGCGCCGGAAGAGATCACGCTTTTCTCGCGGCCCGGCGCGAGTGACGTCGAAAATGTCGATTTTCTAGAGACTTATCCGGGTATCGCGCCCTATCTCCGCGGCCCCTACCCCACCATGTACGTGCAGAAACCGTGGACCATCCGTCAATATGCCGGCTTCTCCACGGCGAAGGAATCGAACGCCTTCTACCGCCGCAATCTCGCCGCCGGTCAGAAGGGCCTTTCGGTCGCCTTCGACCTCGCCACCCATCGCGGCTATGACTCTGATCATCCACGCGTTTCCGGCGATGTCGGCATGGCGGGCGTGGCCATCGATTCCATTCTCGACATGCAGGAACTCTTCGACGGCATCCCGCTCGACAAGATGAGCGTGTCGATGACGATGAACGGCGCTGTCCTGCCGGTGATGGCATTATACATCGTTGCGGCAGAAGAACAGGGCGTTGCGCAGAAGGATCTTTCAGGAACCATCCAGAATGACATTCTGAAAGAGTTCATGGTCCGCAACACCTATATTTATCCGCCGACCCCGTCTCTGCGCATTATTTCTGATATATTCTCCTATACTGCGGAGAATATGCCGCGATTCAACTCCATTTCGATTTCCGGATACCATATCCAGGAAGCCGGGGCGACGGCGGATCTTGAGCTCGCCTACACGCTCGCCGATGGCATCGAGTATGTGCGCGCCGGCGTCAAAGCCGGGCTCGACGTCGACAAATTCGCACCGCGGCTCTCCTTCTTCTTCGGCATCGGGATGAATTTTTACATGGAGGTGGCGAAGCTTAGGGCCGCCCGCCTCCTCTGGGCAAAGCTGATCAAGGAGAATTTTTCTCCCTCCGATGCGCGCTCGCTGTCGCTGCGCACCCACTGCCAGACCTCCGGCTGGTCGCTGACCGCGCAGGACGTCTTCAACAATGTCGCGCGCACGGCGATCGAGGCAATGGCGGCAACGCAAGGCGGCACGCAAAGTCTTCATACGAATTCACTCGACGAAGCCCTTGCGCTGCCAACGGATTTCTCCGCACGCATCGCCCGCAACACGCAGCTCATCCTGGCGCTTGAATCCGGCACCACCGATACGATCGACCCGTGGGGCGGCTCGTTCGCGATCGAGAAACTGACCGACGATCTCGCACGGCGCGCCCTTTCCCATATCGAAGAGGTCGAAGCCCGCGGCGGCATGACCAAGGCCATTGAGGCTGGCCTGCCGAAGCTCCGCATCGAAGAAGCGGCTGCGAAAACGCAGGCGCGCATCGATTCCGGCAAGCAGGCCGTCATCGGCGTCAATCTCTACCCAAGCGACGAAGAACCGGAGATCGACGTCCTCAAGGTCGACATCGAGGCAGTGCGGCGCGAGCAGATCGACAAACTCACCCGCCTCAAGGCGGAGCGCGATCCGGCGAAACTGCAGAAAACCCTCGCCAATTTGACGAAAGCGGCCGAAAGCGGCGAAGGCAATCTCCTCGCCCTTAGCATCGAGGCCGCGAGGGCACGCGCCACGGTCGGCGAAATCTCCGACGCCATGGAGAAGGTCTTCGGCCGCCACATGGCCGAGGTAAAGACCTTGTCGGGCGTCTACAAACGCGAGGTCGGCTCAATGAATCAAGCGGTCGAAAAAGTCTTAAAAATGACGGCCGAGTTCGAGCGCGCCGACGGGAGGCGGCCGCGTGTCCTCGTCGCCAAGATGGGTCAGGACGGGCATGACCGGGGCCAGAAGGTGATCGCGTCGGCCTTCGCGGATCTCGGCTTCGATGTCGATGTCGGGCCCCTCTTCTCCACGCCGGACGAAGTGGCGCGCCAGGCGGTCGAAAACGATGTGCATGTTGTCGGCGTCTCGTCTCTCGCTGCGGGCCATCTCTCGCTCGTACCGGCGCTGCGGCAGGCGCTTGATCGCGAGGGGGCCGAAGACATTATGATCGTCGTCGGAGGCGTGATCCCTCCGCAGGATTTCGAGGCGCTGAAGAAGGCCGGAGCTTCGGCGATTTTCCCTCCCGGAACCGTGATTGCGGAATCGGCGGCGAAGCTTTTGGACGAGCTCAATCATCGGCGTGGCTATCACAGTCAGGAAGCGGCCGAGTAAGATCTCGGATCTGAAGAGGTACTGCGGGCGGCTTCCCGCCGCCCCGCAAGCCTCTTGAAAACCAAGTCGGGCGCCCACGCGCGCCGACCCAGCAGATATCGCCCAGCATGACAGCGATCATGCAACGGGCTCGGCATTTCTCCGTTGCGTTATTGATCCCATAAACAACGGAGGGCGATCCCTTGACCGAGATCCCACCGCAAAGCCAAGACCGCATGCCGGGCCGCGAGAGCGAACTCACGCCGCCGGCCGAACATATCCGAGACAGCTACAAAGGAGCCGGGCGCCTTGCCGGGAAGCGCGCGCTCATTACCGGCGGCGACAGCGGTATCGGCCGTGCCGTGGCACTGCATTTTGCTCGCGAAGGAGCGGATGTCGCCATCGTCTACCTGCCGGAAGAAGCCGATGACGGGCGAGAGGCGATCCGCCGGATCGAGACAGAGGGGACGCGCGCCATAGGTATCGAAGGCGATCTGCGGGATCCGGGTTTCTGTCAGGAGGCGGTCGAAAAGACTGTTGCCGCCTTCGGTGGCCTCGACATTCTGGTACCGAACGCCGGCATTCAGAAAGTGGCCAAGGATGTGTCCGAGATCTCCGATGCCGACTGGAACTGGCATTTCGACGTCAACATTCATTCGATCTTTTATCTGAGCCGGGCCGCAATGCCGCACCTCGCCAAGGGCAGCTCGATCATTAGCTGCGCCTCCGTCAATGGCTTTCTAGGAGACCAAGATCTCCTCGCCTATTCGAGCACCAAGGGGGCCATATCCGGTTTTACCCGAGCTCTGGCCAAGCAAGTCGCCAAACAAGGCGTGCGGGTCAACCAGGTTGCGCCAGGCCCAATCTGGACTCCCATTCAGCCCGCCAGCTGGGGTCGCGTGGATCCGCAGAGCATGCCCGAGATGGGTAAGGATACGCCGATGGGTCGGATCGGCCAGCCTTCTGAAGTCGGCCCCGCCTTCGTTTATCTGGCAAGTGAAGACGGCTCCTACATTACCGGTCAGACGATCCACGTGAACGGCGGCATGATCGTCAATGCTTGATCCTCTTGCACTTTTCGGACCGGAGCCGGGCAGCTGGCTCGTCCAACGCCAGCACCAGGCTTGGCTCGGAACGCAAGGGCTCCGGCTTCTCGACTTTTCCAAGCCGTCGCTTGTCGCCCACGGCTTTGCTGCGCTCGATCTCGATGGACGCCTTCCGGATAAGCCGGTCGCCGAAACCATCGTGACCGCGCGCATGGTGCATTCTTATGGGCTCGGCATGTTGCAAGGCCTTCCCGGATGCATTCCGCTCGTCGATCACGGCCTGGCCTCGCTCGCATCGGGGCCGTTACGTGACGGCGAAAACGGCGGCTGGTGGCTGCGGGACCCGGATGCTGGCGCCCCAAGACGCAAGCAGGCCTACGCGCATGCCTTTGTGGCGCTCGCAGCCTCAACAGCGCTCGTCGCAAAGCGACCGGCTGCAAAGCAGCTGCTCGAAGAGGCGATCGACGTGATCGAGGCGCATTTCTGGGATGACGCGGAAGGCGCGATGCGAGAGAGCTTCGCCTCAGACTGGGGCAACGAAGAGGACTATCGCGGCGCCAACAGCAACATGCACTCCCTGGAAATGTGCCTCGCGCTTGCGGACGCCCTCGATGCACCGAAATGGCGCGAGCGCGGGCTTCGCATCGCCGAACGCCTGATCCACGACCATGCACGCGCCAATGATTACTGCATTCCGGAGCATTTCGACCTAAACTGGCAGATCTTGCGCGATTACAATCGCGACAAACCGGAGGACGATCTCCGCCCCTATGGCACGACGCCGGGACATTCTCTGGAATGGTCGCATCTGCTTCTCAAGCTGGAAGCAGCACTTCTAGCCCATGGAGAGACACCGCCCAGCTGGCTCCTGGAGGATGCCATTGCTCTGTTTGAGGCCGCGATGCATCTCGGATGGGCGGCCGAT
Organism: Afifella aestuarii; assembly: GCF_004023665.1. NCBI lineage: Bacteria > Pseudomonadati > Pseudomonadota > Alphaproteobacteria > Hyphomicrobiales > Afifellaceae > Afifella > Afifella aestuarii. The sequence continues at coordinate 760,339 of NZ_SAUF01000002.1, read as the reverse complement.
GAACGGCCAGGCCTCGTCTACACGCTCGATTGGAACGGCAGGCCCAGCGTCCCCGAACGCGCTCATTGGGTGCACGCGGAAGCGATCACTGCAGCGGCCACGCTTTTCAAGCGAACAGGCCGGAAAATTTACAGCGAGTGGTACCGACGTCTTTGGGATTATATCGATCTTGCCATGATTGACCGCGAACGCGGCGGATGGCTCAACGAAGTCGATGCCGAAGGGCGCGATAGCGAGCGCATCTACGAAGGTAAGCCGGATCTCTATCACGCGTATCAGGCGACGCTGACCCCACTCCTGCCGGCAACGCCGAGCATCGCTGTCGCGCTCGCGCAGCAAGGGGCCAGATTTGAGCGAGAGTAGAAGCGGCAACGCAGGTGCCGCCGCCTCCGTTTTTCAAGCAGCGAAGCAGCGTGCTCAGCCGCCTATCTCATTGGCAGGCCACGTTGTGGTTGGCAGAGATCCACGTCAGCGCATTGCGGTGCGCACAACAGGCCGGGCAATTGAGGTTGTTGAGGACCTCCGGCGGATTGTCGAGCGTGCACCGGCCGAGTTCGCTCGTCGGGATGTTGGCGCAGGCACTCGCATCGTCGGCCTGGGCAAGCTTCTTCAACGCGTCCGTCACCACCTGTGTCGAACCGTTGGTTTGAGTCTCGCTGGAAACCGCTGGCGCAGCCATCGCGGCCAACATCGCGAGAGCGGCAAAGCCGGAAACAACATATTTTTTCATCTCCGCATCTCCTTCATCCTGCAAGTTAACTTGCAACATTCATTATATTCTATTTCTCCTAGGTGACAATAATTTTTTCATCTATACTTTAATTCTGTATCTAACTGGCAAATATCATTTGACTTGGAATGATTAACTTTTCTTGCAATTTTTCTCCGGCAGCGACCAAATCGAAGTTTGTAGACGCATCCACACTCCACCCTGAATTAATATTGAAAATCAAATTTGTATTCCCAGGAGGTACATCGACAATGATTCCTGCACCAAACGATTGCAAGATGATCGTCCCAACATCGAACTTCTGAGACGCAAACATGAAGAACGCTTTGTCGGTCGGCGTGATGACAACGAGGCCACCGACCGTGACGTGAAAGGCGCAATAATTGCCACCGACAGCGGAATCCCCGATGATGCCGCAAGTGTAGGCCGTGTTGCTCGAATTCTCGATCTGGAACCGCCCCTCAAGATCGCCGGTTTGGGTGGTGAGCGTGCCCGGCTCCGAGATGACCGCCACCTGCGAGGGCGCGATCTTGGTTTTCGATTGGGGACGAACCACCTCGTAGGCGGTCAGCGGATCGGTCGAGATATAGGCTTCATAGGTCGCGTCCCAGCTGACGTAGTTGGACCCGAGGAGCGCCGAATTCGTGTACCAGACCGTGGGTTGGCCGGTTCTATCGGCTGAGGTCACTGCACGGAGCACGTAAAGCCGGGCACCCTGCTTGCTTAGCTGGGAGAGCGTCGCGTTATCAAGTTCGATGGTGACGTTACGCGAGGCCATGCCATTATCCGCTTAGAAAGCCCGGCGCCTGACAACCAGGCGAGAATCTCAGCTTCGCAGGAGAAAAAGGAAGGGGCGCAATCGCCCCCTCCCGATCGCAGTCCGCCAAGCTGTCGCGAAATGCCACAAAAGCTCAAGCGGCAGCTGCAGCCAGCCGTCTGGCGGCCTTGCTCTCGCTGACCTGGGGGAGGATCAGGAGAGGCTGCAAGGGGCTGTTGGCTGCGATCTTCTTCATCCACGTCGCGCTCGACGCATCCCAGCCCTTGTTGATGTCGAAGGTCAGCGAGCGCGAGCTCACACCGGTCAGGTCGATCAGGGCGCCCTGTGCGAAGGCCTGGGCAATCACCGTGGCGGTCTTGACCGGCTTGGTGGCGAACATGAGCAGCACCGTCTCAATGGGTACGATCAGATCGAGGCCATTGCCATAGAGCGGGAAGGCGCACAGGGTCGTATAGTCGCCACTCGGGTTCTGCTGAGACATGCCGCAGGTGTACTGCGTCGTCGAATTGTTCATGATCGAGATCGCGCCGGCAGTCCCCTCGCCGGTCACGCTGACATTGCCGACATTGTCGACATTCATCGTCTGGCCGAGATCGATGTCGGCTTTAGCCGAGGCGTGGATCACGACGTTCGATTCGATTTGATCGTTCGAGATATAGGCCTGGTAGTTCTCCTCCCAGGTCAGCGTTGTGTCGGTGAGGAAGTTCTGACTCGAGAACCAGACCGTCGGCATACCTGAGGATTGCCCGCGCACAGCTTTGAATCCATACATATAGTACCCGGAATCCTTAAGGGCCTTGACGGTATTCTGGTCCATTTCAACAGTGATTGAATATTCAGCCATTTTATCCTCCGTTTTACAGGTCCGAACCTGTGGTCGCCGCATCTCCCAGGCGACGGTTTTAGGCTACTATTGCAATTTATGATTGCATAGACACAGGCTTTGCAAGCGTGAACGTTGTCTTTCGACGACACTCTGAATTGGAACGAATCCCGGTCGCCTGCTCAAACCAGGGAAACACGGGCTTCTCAGCTGGCAGCGCTTACGGCAGATTGCGGTCGTCGCTTGAAGGAGCCCGATATGCTCGTCACCACCACGCCTACAATCGAGGGCCGTCGCATCCGCGAATATTTCGGAGTCGTTACCGGCGAAGCCATCCTTGGAACAAACGTCTTTCGTGACTTCTTTGCCGGCATCCGCGACATTGTCGGCGGACGTGCCGGAGCATACGAGAACGCTCTGCGCGAAGCGCGCGAAACAGCGCTTGCCGAAATGCAGGCGGAAGCCCGGACACTCGGCAGCAATGCGATCATCGGCGTCGACATCGACTATGAAACAATTTCAATCGGCGATCGCGGCGGCATGATGATGGTCTCGGCCTCCGGCACCGCGGTTTTGGTGGAGTAACGGGTAAGACATCCGCGAGGGCATGGACCCATGTCTGCCCGGCAGCTACCACAGCACCATGGGGCACAAGAACCAGACCGAGGCGATCAAAACTCTTGCACAGGCCGTCGTTGCGGGCGAACGGCGGGCACTCGGGCGCGCCATCACGCTTGTCGAATCCCGGCGTGAGGACCATCGTCGCGAGGCAGCGCTGCTCATCGAAGAACTCCGGCCAAAAACCGGGCGCAGTATCCGCATCGGCATGACGGGCTCACCGGGCGCCGGAAAGTCTACCCTCATCGACACTTTCGGCAGCAATCTGACCGCAGCGGGCCACAAGGTCGCCGTCCTTGCCGTCGATCCGACCTCGACGCGCACCGGTGGCTCGATTCTCGGCGACAAGACCCGCATGGGCCGGCTGGCGCAGGACACGAACGCTTTCATCCGTCCCTCGCCGACCGGCGGCACACTCGGCGGCGTTGCGGCCCGCACGCGCGAAGCCATGCTCGTCTGCGAGGCAGCTGGATTTGACGTCATCATTGTGGAGACAGTGGGCGTCGGCCAGTCAGAAACGACCGTGGCCGACATGGTCGATGTCTTCGTGGCTCTCGCACTCCCCGGCTCGGGTGACGAATTGCAAGGGCTGAAGAAGGGCGTCGTAGAGATTGCCGACATCCTTGCCGTCAACAAGGCGGAGGGAACAAATGCCGCGCGCGCCCGCGAGGCGGCCGGCGATCTGCAGTCGGCTTTGCGCATTCTCGGGGCAAGGCCGGATGGCTGGGTTGTTCCGGTACTGGCAATTTCGGGGCTTGCCAATGAAGGGCTCGACGAACTCTGGCAGACGATCAACAGCTTCTGCAAACAAGGTGAGACAACCGGCAGCCTCGCCGCGCGGCGCAGGCGGCAGGCCGTGATCTGGTTTCACGCCATTCTCGACGAGCGCATCCGCGAACGTGTCCTGGCGGGCTTCGAAGACGAGATCACAAGACTAGAAGATACGGTCAGAGGCGGCGGACAGAGCGCGGCCGCCGCGGCCGAAGAGGCGATGGCGCTGCTGCTGCGATGAGATTCTCCTCAAGCTCCGAGCACACGGGCAACGTCGCGAACTTGCGGCTTTGCATTAACTTTATCTTAACCAAAAGTGACTGGCGCGGGACATCTTGGGTCATAATCGCGCAGATGAAAAAGCTGTCTTTCTCTCACCGGCTGCTCCTCACAGCCCTCGCCGTCCTTCCCGCGACTCTCTGGCCCGGACCGCACGGTGAGGCGCCGGCGGAATTGCGTGGTCCGATCGCCCCAGCGCAAGAGGGTGTGCAGTCACCGAAGAACTGGCAGACGCCGACGATCTTCCGCAACGCCCGGCACTTTGAGATATCCCGCGGCGCGGAAAAGCGGCTCAGCTGAGACCGACGAAAGCTTCTTCGATCACGCCCACATGGCCCGTCGGAATCAAGCGGCGATTGACGAGCTCTCGAGGACGCCAAGGCTTGAATGAGGCCGCACATTCCGGCACGAGGTGGGCCAGAATCTCCGCCATCACGGCTTCTGAGGCGCGTGTCGCACCGTCATCGACCTTGAGCGCAATACCGAGGCCGACTTCAGGCAAAGCCGCGCAAAAGACGCCTTCGGCGCCTGTCTTGACGAGCGCGCGCCCGCCGAGCGCCTGCATGGAAAGAGTACAGAAACGGCCGGTCCCGGCGACGTACCAGGGATGCTCGGTAGCGGCGGCAAAGAGCGCCTGGGCCGCGGCGGCGCGCTCGGGCGACAGACCTGCACCGGTGCCGAAACGGGCAAAGCCATGCGCGAGGGCGCGTAAAGGCACGGCATAGGTCGGCAATGAACAGCCATCGATGCCCGACCGCTCTACGGGATGGGCGACGCCCGTCACGCCTTCCAAGGCTTCGCGGACAAGATGCTGGACGGGATGATCAGGCTCCACGTATCCGGCGGGGTCAAAGCCACAACCGACAGCGACTGCGAGCATGCCGGCATGTTTGCCAGAGCAATTGTTGTGAAGGGGGCTCGGCATACCGCCGCTCGCGGCGAGATGCAGCATCGATTCCTCGTGGCTCGGCCATTGCGGACCGCACAAAAGCGCCGCCTCCGTCAGGCCGCAGCGATCCAGCATGGCGCGGGCGAGCGCCACATGGGCGGGCTCTCCACCATGTGAGGCCTGAGCAAGCGCCAACTCGGCTGGCCCGAAGCCATAGGCATCTGCCGCCCCCGTCTCCACCAACGGTAAGGCTTGCAGCGCCTTCACCGCCGAGCGCGGAAACACAGCCTGCTCGACATCACCAGCGCAGGCGCGCATGCTTCCCTGCGCATCACACACTACGAATGCACCACGGTGACGGCTTTCGACGCGCCCGCCGCGCGTCACTTCAACGAGAATGGGATCTTCCATAGCTCAGCTCACCGCCTAATCGGGACGCAGAATACCAGCAGCCAGAAAGCCGCCGTCGACACAAAGGACATGGCCGTTGATGTAGCCGCCCGCCTCCGACAACAGAAAGTGGACGGCGGCCGCGACCTCTGCAGGCTCCCCGTAGCGGCGCTGAGGAATGTGGTCGCGCCACAATCTGCGCATCTCTGCATCGTGCAAATGATGGACATGAGGCGTATCGATGGCACCGGCAGCAACGGCGTTGACGCGAATACCTTTGGGGCCAAGTTCTGCCGCCATCGCCTGCGTCATCGCAATAAGGCCGCCCTTGGCTGCGGCGTCGGCGATGCGCCCCGGGAAGCCCCGCAGTCCAGACACCGAGGAGACATTGACGACCGCTCCTCCATCGACCATGCGCAACACGACGGCCTTGGCGGTTATGAAAGACCCTGTGAGATTGATTTCGAGCGCCTCGCGAAAACCTTCCGCATCAGTCGCTTCAAAGGAAAGGTCGCGGGCAAATCCGGCCGAGTTAACAAGCCCCACCGGTGGGCCAAAAGTCTCCTCCGCCTCGTCTAACGCCTCCTCGACAGCGTCTTCGTCGGTGATATCGGCTTCCAGAAGAAGGGCATCTCCGCCCCGGAGTTCGGCATCGGCCCCGGCAAGGGAATCGCGGCTGGCATCAAGCACGCTGACTTGGAAGCCGCTGTGAGCGAGAAGCCGGGCGGTGGCGAGCCCAATGCCTGAGGCACCTCCAGCCAAAACGACATGGCCACTCACAGCCTGTCTCCAGGCGGCAGCACCTCTCGTCCGCTCGATTTGAACCATTCTCTCATTAGTGCTGCCGACCACCAGCTCATGCATCGGAGGTTAAAGCGCCGCTATTCGGCAGACAAGTGAGGTTCCCAGCGAAGTTGCGGCATGCGAGAGGCCATTCCCCTTTACGACAAAGCCGTGGTCGGGACCGTCTCTGTGCTCGCCGGCGCGCTTTTCAGAACGATTAGGTCGACGCGCCCCGATAGGCCGGCAACTTGCCGCTTTCTGCGGAGTTCAAGGCGTTGCGGCGTCACGAAGCCCTGGCGCTTGGCGAGTTTGAGCGTCGATCTTGTGGTAAGGCCGGCAGTGCCCTCGACGCGATTGGCATCTTCCAGTTTGGCCGCCAGATTGACCGGCACGCCGATGACGGTGTGTTCAAGCCGTTCTGCACCGCCAACAACGCCGACAAGAGCGGATCCGGCGGCAACTGCACAGCCGACCCGCAGGCGAACAGCACGCCCCTCCCTTGCCATCTCTTCATTCAAGGCATCGACCGCGGCATAGACGCCAAATGCAGCGTGAAGCGCATCGGCTGCGTAACATGGAGAAACATCCACCGCACCGAATGTCGCCAGAATGCCGTCGCCCAGATATTTGTCGATATGGCCGTTAAAGCGACCAATAACGGTCGCCATCGCACTCTGGTAGCCGGTCAGAAGCGCCATCACGTCTGAGGGCCGCATTGCCTCCGCCAGGGCGGTGAAGCCACGAATATCGATAAAGAGTGCAGCGATATCGCGCGTCGTCGCTACGCCCGACACGAGTTCCGTCGGCTCCTGTTCACCAACATTGCGGGCAATCTCCGGAGCGAAGAAACGAGAAAGATTGCCGGCAATCACGTGGTCGCGAACCGCCGAAACGAGAAGTGCACGGGAACGCATCAAGACGTAGGCGAGCAGGAAGGTGGTGGCGGAGATGACGATGATTTTGTCGAGCTCGGCCCCCACGAGAACTTTCGAGCCGTTGGTGTATTCCACGTAATTGCGGGTGATCCCCGCGAAATCCGGGTCAAAATAGATCGCATAGATGACGAGAGACACCCAGCTTGCGACCGCAAGTGCCCCCGTCAAGATAAGAAAGGTCGGATCAAAGCGCAGCGCTCGCAGTGCGATAAAAAGGAAGAAATAGAGAACTGTCGGCGACTTGAGCACGAAGGCCGCGGGTTCGTCATATTGAACATGATACGAGAAGATGATTGCCGTTAGGAGCGCCACATCAAAGATGATCGAGGCGACGATCAGCCAAGTTCCAAGCCGGCGCCGGTAAGCCAAACCAAGCCGGAGGACAGTGAACACGGCGTAGGCAGCAAGGGCGTATGGCACGAAGTTGAAGCCTGCCGAGCCTTCCGCACGGGGCAGAAATGCGTAAGCCGAACCGAAAAAGACGATGAGAGCCAGCTGCGCCCAGCCAATGCGGATCTCGGCTCGTTCATCGAGTTCGTCGATCCGCCGTTTGAGGCCAGGCGGGAGTGCCTTCATTGTTCGGCTCATGCAACCGGCGCCGTCACCTCCCCAGCATGGAGCACCATGCCTTCGCAGGCGATTTCTGCAGCCGGACAAACCTTCCGCATCTGCGCACGCAGAAGGTCAAGGGCGTCATCCGAGCGCTCTGGATGGTGATGGAACATCACGGGCCGGGAGACTCCGGCTCGGCGCGCAAGCGCCACCCCCTCCTGCCAGGTGGAATGCCCCCAACCAACGTGGTCTCGGTACTCCGCGGCCGTGTATGTGGCATCGTAGACCATGATATCGCAGCCGCGGACGAAACGCTCCACGGCCTCGTCCTTGCCTTGGTGGCCGTGTTCATGATCGGTGATGATGGCGATGGAAGAGCCGCGATAGTCGAAGCGGTAACCCAACGCCCCCCCCGGGTGATTGAGACACTCACTGGTCACACGCAGGCCGTCCGCGAAAACCAATTCCTCTCCAACACTCAGATCGTGAAACGCGCAATCTTTGAACACGACCGGCTGAACCGGGAAGAGAACGGGATCCATCAAGCGTTCAAAGATGTCACGAAGCTTGATATCCGCGAGAAGATGCCCCGCGACGAAACGGACCTCGAAATCCCTGCAGTATGCCGGTCTGAAGAAAGGCAGACCGCAAATGTGATCGAGGTGGGTATGGGTAAAAAGCACGGTCGTTCGACGTTTTCCCGCCCTCAGGAAAGCTTCGCCGAGGTCGTGCACACCGCTCCCACAATCGACAACGAGGCTTTGCCCGCCTGCCTTGATTTCCATGCATGACGTATTGCCGCCATAGCGCACGGTCTTGGCGCCCGGCACCACGTAAGAGCCCCGCACGCCCCAGAAACGGATCGAAAGCCCCGTATGGTTTTCCATTTTTACACCGCTTCGCCTGCCAGCCGCCCCCTCAGTTCTGCGAGATCCTGCGTCGTGCGCTCCAGGCGATGGGCGAGCACACGCATGATGTCGAAGGCCACATCCGGAAATTCCCGAAGCAGCGAGAACATCTGATCGCGCGACAAAGCCAGGGCCTCGGTCGTGTGCGTCGCGACAACCGTCGCCGTGCGCGGCACCTCAAACAAGACGGCAATCTCGCCGACAATGTCCGTGCTGCCGAGCTCGGCAATTTTCTTCCGCCCCTGACCGGTATCGACGAGCACATCACAATCCCCGGACAGAATGATGAACGCCGTGTCGCCTTCCTCGCCCTGCCGGCACAAGACCTCTCCGGGGTGGAAGACCACGCGCTCGCTGATAAAAGCGAGAAGCTTCAATTTCGCGACATCGACGTTAGCGAAAATCGGCACCCGCGAAAGGGCCCTGACTTCCTCGTCCATGCTCATGACCGCGCGTTCCTCATCATTCGGCGGCGACCGCATCTGGGTCGTCTTCGCTCTGGCTGCGGGCTCCGGGCCGAGAGCGTGACGGAGGCCGCTCGTCCGCAAGAATTGCGCCACCACGCAAGCTAAGGCAATGATCGAATTGGTCTAAGAGGGACATTCCCGTCATTCCGACGATCACCGTGCGGCCTTCTATCATCTGCAAGAGCTTGCCCAGACGCGCATCTTCGCCCTCCTCGCCATTGCCTTTGAAAAGATCGTCCACAACGAGGATCTCCGGACGACGCATGAGCCCGCGAAGCAATCCGATCTTGACCCGCTGCAGGGAGGACAGACGCGATCCGCCGATACCGACGCGGAAATCAAGCCCAGCCCGCAGAATAAGTGGACGGAGCTCGAAGCGCTCGACGGCATCGGCAATGACAGCTTCCGCCTGCTCGCGACTTTTCCTGCGATCGGCGCGCAAGTGCCCGAAGAGGAGGTTCTGTTCCACCGTCAGAGCCTCGTTGAAGGATTCTCGCGAGAAGAAATGGAAGGCACCCGGCGCTTTGCGCCGCAGTGCTCTCACGAGGTCAGGGCGGGCGGAGACAACGCGAGCCTCAAGTTCAGGAGTGACGATACCTAGCCGATGCTTCGCCGGGACAAGTTGCAGCGCGTAACCCAACAGTCGGGCGCGGTCGCGCGGCTTTAAACGGCCGATCCCATCTTTAGCCCGTCGCAGAACCGGCGCGACTTCCGGTAACTCGTCCATCGGAATGAAGGAGTAATTCGCCAGAGCATCGCTCTGTCCGCTGACATTCGAAAAGAGCTCGACCATGGCGGCCGCAAGATCACGGCCCGCGGCCACCAAAACATCCTCGAGCCCTGCCTCTCTTACAGCCTCGCGAAAGGCCGGAACGTCAGCCAACTCGCGGGTTGTCACGCCAGGGTCGCGCGGCACCCCAAAGAGCAGATTCTCCGCCAGTGTGGCGCTGCGATTGAAGCTGTCTTCGCGCCAAAACTCGACGAAATCCGCTTTGGCACCACCAGCCGTCACTTTCTCCGCGATCATATTGCGAGCCGAAAGAATACGCTCGCGGGCCTCCTCGCCGAGAGCCTCCGGCAAACGTGCCTGGAGGCCGAGGCGATAAACCTCGTCACTCATGCCGAAGGCTTCGATGTTCTCAATGATGCGGTGGTCGAGTTCTTCCACCGAACCGACCCCTGCTTCGGCCAGATCTTCCCATGAGCTCAGATACTCGTAGGACGCATTACCTGTCAGTTTGGCTTCGGCGAGACGGGTTCTCAGAAGGGCCTCGTCAACGCCGTCGGAGGGCGCAATCGGGCGATGCAGCAGCCCATAAACCAGATTGAAGCGAATCGTATCGTTGAGAATGTAAGGGTGCGCCGAGGCGTAGGCGACACGCCGGCCGAGCACAGACTGAGGCAGCGTCTCAAGGTTATATCCACCAATCTCGATGCGCCCTGCGGTGGGCGACAGAAGGCCCGCCATCATCATCAGAAGCTGTGTGCGTCCGCTCGCTTCAGAACCGAGCACCGCGAGCTTTTCACCGAGCGGAATTTCCGCCGAAACGTCGTTCACTTCCTGCCCGGCTCCCTCACCCGAATAGGAGACATGGGTGAGAACGAGGCTTTGCGCAGCTGAAAAATCGAGTTCCGGGTCGGCGTGCAGGCGCTCCACCGGATAAAGGTCGGGCGGATCAAACTGCTCGACGACGGCGACATACTTCACCTGGGTGTCGGCAAAACTCTGATAATAATCGAGAAGCTCTTTCCAGGGCGAAGCCAGGTCCTTGTAGGCAGCAAGGACTGCGACCAGCGCACCGAAGGAAATCTCGCCCTTGATCACCAGATAGCCGCCAACGGAATAGAAGAAAAACGGGGTGATCTGGTTCATCAGATTGTTGATGAACTTGATCATAAATTTCCGCTTGAATATTTCGTAGCGGATGTCGAAATTTCTCTGCAGCCGATTGGTGAATTCGGCAAGATGATAAGCGGCTGTGTTGTTGGCGTGGATATCGCGAATGCCGGCGATAGAGGCGCCGACATCCTCCGACAATTCACGCAGATTGCGCACACGCTCGCGCGCCAGCATGTTCACACGCTTCTGCAGGCGCGGAATGAGCCATCCCTGAAAGGGGTAGAGCGAGACGGCAGCCGCGCCGAGGAGCGGATCCTGCATGAAGATGAAGGAGAGATAGACGAGGAGCGTACCGCCCTGGAAGATCGGCACGGCGATGGCATCTGCAATGAAGCCGCCGAGCGGCTGCACCTCAGAAGCGATCATGGCAATGATCTCGCCCGACGAAGCGCGCGAAAAATGCGGCAGGCGAAAGCGCAGAACGCGCTCGAAAAGCTGGTAGCGCAGGCGTCTCAAGGTGCGCTCGCCAGCAAGCCCCTTATAGACGTTCATCACGTATTTGACGACGCCGTTGAGCCCTACAGCCAAGAGAAAGCCCAAGGAGAGAAGGATCAGATATTCGATCTGATCAAACTCTCTCCCCAATACGATTTTGGGGAAGTTCTTGCCGCCGATCGCCTGATTGACGATCGTTTTGGGAAGCTCCAGCGTGACATAGAGGATCGGGAAGGAAACCAGCGTGATCGCCAGAATGACGAGCTGCTGGCGCCTGGAATAGCGCCAGATATAACGGAAAAAATTGCGGTCGAGACTACCGTCCCGCGCCCTTCTCTCCGTGTTTGCCGCGTCCGGCCCAGGACTATTTGTATGGGTCCGCCGCATCCCGCAAACCGTCTCCAAAGAAAGAGAATGCTAGCACGACGATGATGACCGGCACCACTGGCGCGACGAGCCATGGATAAACGGTGATGATCGTCACCGACTGCGCCTCATTGAGCATCACCCCCCAGGAGATGATCGGGCGTCTCAGCCCGAGATTGAGAAAGGATAGCGCCGTCTCGCCCAAGATCATCGAAGGGATCGACAAAGTGGCGCTGGCGATCAAATGGCTCATGAAGCCCGGCACGAGATGGCGGCCGATGACGCGCGTGGGCGAAGCGCCCATAAGAACCGCCGCCTTGGCATATTCCTCCTCGCGCAGTGCCAGAAGCTTGGAGCGCACGGCACGCGCCAGGCCCGGCCAGTCGAGAAGCCCCAGAATGATGGTAATGCCGAAATAAATGAAGATCGGGCTCCAGGTAACGGGGAGCGCCGCGGACAGGGCCATCCACAGAGGGAGTTCGGGCAGCGACCGAAGAATTTCGATCACACGCTGGGATGCGGCATCGACCCAGCCGCCGAAATAACCAGCCGCTCCGCCGATGACGACGCCGAGCAGCATAGAGATTGCAACGCCCACGAGCCCAACCGTCAGGGAAATGCGGGCGCCATAGACGAGCCCCGAGAAGACATCGCGACCGAGGCGGTCAGTGCCTGCAAGGAAGAGCGTTCCGCCCACCGGCGGACAGACGAGATGAAAGCGGGCCTGAAACAAACCCCAGAACCGATAAGGCTCGCCCTGGCAGAAGAAGCGCAGCTTCTGCACCTCCTCAGGAGCGCGTGTATATTCCCAACGGAGGAGATCGAGATCGACCTTGGCAACGTATGGATGAACATAGGGCCCGATGAGCCTTCCGTCGTGAAAGAGATGCGCCCCTTGGGGTGGCGCGTAGAGGTAATCTATATGCCGCGCATTGGGCGCATAGGGCGCGATCACCTCCGCGAACGGCACCGTCAGATAGAAGATCACGAGAACAAAGCTCGCGAGGACTGCGAGACGGTGCCGGCGAAACTTCCACCACATGATGCGGGCGGCGGAGGCGGCATAAAACCGCTCCTGTTCGGGCGTCAGAACTTCCGCCACAGACGGATCAAAGGGTGCCTGATCGACGTAGCGCGGAAAAACTTCGCCCTCGGGGGATGACGGCTCCCTCATTTGCGGGCGGCCCCACCGAGGCGAATCCGTGGATCGAGCACGGCGAGCAGGAGGTCAGAAACAAGCATGCCGATCAAGGTGAGGATGGCGACGAATAGGAGGATAAAGCCTGCCAGGAACTGGTCCTGCGACTGCAGCGCATCAAGGAGGATCGGCCCGACGGTCGGCAGATTGAGCACCACGGAGACGATCACCGAGCCGGAGACGAGTGAAGGAATGAGATTGCCGATATCGGCAACAAAGGGATTAAGCGCCATCCTGAGCGGATATTTCGCGACGAGGCGTTCCTCCGAAAGCCCTTTGGCGCGAGCAGTCTGCACATATTGCTTGTCGAGCTCGTCGAGGAGGTTCGCTCGCAGCCGTCGGATCATCCCCGCGGTTCCGGCTGTGCCGATGACGATCGTCGGCACGATCAGATGCGACAGCAGAGAGCCGACCTTGGCGAGCGACCAAGGCGCGTCGACATAGACGGGATCCATGAGACCGCCGATCGACATGCCGAACCAGACATTGGAATAGTAGAGAAGAGCAAGCCCCAAGAGAAAATTGGGCGTTGCGAGGCCAATATAACCAAGAAACGTGAAAAAGTAATCTCCAAATGAATATTGTTTCATAGCCGAATAAACGCCAATCGGCAAAGAAACCGCATAGACGAAAATTATCGTCGCGAAATTCAAGACAATGGTGAGAGGCAGAGCCGGGCCGATAACGGTCTCGACCGGAGCGTTATATTCAAACGACCAACCCCAATCACCTTGCAGAAGGCCGGACAATCCCGAAGGGCCCGGCCAGAGGCCGATCCAGATGAAATAGCGCTCAAGAAACGGACGATCGAGTGCAAATTCGCTCCGAAGGAAGGCAATCTTGTCAGCACTCGCCCCCTCGCCGGCAGCGCGCAAGGCGGCGATCTGATTGGTGAGGTAATCGCCCGGCGGCAGCTCGATGATCAAGAAGATCAGAAACGAAATGACGAAGAGCGTCGGGATCATACCGACGAGGCGACGGAGCATATAGCGCAGCATCAGCCCCTCCTCTCGCAGACGATCCGGTTAGCTTCAGTCGCCTGACGCAAGGCTTTTCGTCCTGCCAAAGATGTGTGCATCCACCAGCCTCGGCTTGTCGTCAAACCAAAACGCATCCAAGCGGTGAAGACCGAACTGAGCGCCGGGATCCCACCCATAGATACCAGCGGCAGGGACATTCCGCAGATAGTTGGAGCGCACCACAGGCTGAAAAACATCGGCGACAATGCCGATGGAGAACGTCTCCGCGGCGTTAATCTCCAAAATCTGCCTCCAGATCATCTGACGCTCCTGCAGCGTCTCCGTGTGCTGCCAGGCCTCGTAGAGCTTGAGGAGGTCGTTCGCCGGCTTATAATCCACTGGCTCTCCCTTGGCGCCGCGATGCGCATAATACTCGCCCCAGGCAGGCCAGATGAAGCTTTCAAAAGAGACCGGCGCAAAATCGTCAGGAGGCATGTCTGCCGTCGGGATGCCGTTGTCGAAGCCTGCATCGGCGACCATCTGCACGAGCCCAGCATTGGCCCGGCGGCGGATGTTGTCACGCTCAGACGGCTTGATGACGAGATCGACGCCGATTTCACGCCATGTCTCGCGGATGAGCTCCAGGGCGTCGACGATCTCCGGGTTCTCTCCCGCCGTTTCCACGATGATCTGAAGGGGCCGTCCGTCTGGCATAATACGTATGCCATCGCCGCGGCGTTCCACGAGCCCGATATCCTCGAGAAGGGCTTCCGCACTCTTGGGCTCATACTGGGTCCAGGCACTGCGGTAGGGCGGACGAAAGAGCGGGCTAAGCGGTGTGACGGAATTGTTGGAAGGCTCGGCGAGGCCGAAGAAAAGAACACGATTGATGAGCTCACGGTCGATTCCGAGTGAAAGCGCATGGCGGAAGCGCACATCACGAAAGAGTTTTCGCCAAGCTTCGTCTTCGACATTGAGATTTGGATAGAGCGCAATCCGCGCGGCTCGGGCATCGGGCCAAAACAGCGTTTGATAACGACGCTCCTGCTCTCCGGCCTTCAGCACGGTAATGTCTGAAAAACTCAGGCCCCGAGCCTGCAAATCCGCTTCGCCCGCATGCACCTTCGCAGCAACGAGGCGAGCATCGGCGACATCCATCACGATGCGGTCGATATAGGGAAGCTGGCGTCCGTTGCGATCAATGCGGTGATAGTAGGGATTGCGGGTGAGGATGAAGCGGCGGCCGGAGCTGGGCTGGATGACCCAGGGCTGCAAGGTCGGCATCCCAGCATGCTCGTTGGCGTACATGTCGTCCATCAGATTGTGTTCGGCCGCCCAGCTCCTTTTGCGGTCGCGTGCCATCTCGCTCTCGATGAATGCCTTATTCCCATAGCGCTCATGCCATTTCTTCAGGAAATGCGCCGGACGATAAATGAAGGGCGGCCGCGCCTTGGCGAGGTTCTGCAGAAAGCCGGGATTGGGGCCATCCCAGGAATAGCGCACGGTCAGCGGATCCAGCACCTCAAAGCGCGGCCCCTTGCCGTCGACCAGGAGAAAGCTCGGAAGTCCCGTCGGCATCAGCTCCGGATTGGATGCGATATCCTCGAAATAATAGCGGAAGTCCTCGGCCGTGAACGGATGCCCGTCAGACCATTTGTGACCCTTCCTGAGATGGAAGGTGAAGATGCGATCACCTTCGATATCCACGGATTTCAGGATGTCCGGTACGAGGTTTAGGTTTCGATCGAAGATGACGAGGCGGGCATAGCCCCAGACATTGGCCAGCCGCACATCCTTGGACCGCGTGATGATCGTTCTGAGATCTCCGCCATGGCGGCCAGGTCCGCCGCCTTCCGGGAAATCGTCGTAGATGAGCGGCTCGTCGGGCACGCGATCTTCGATCGGCGGCAGCGTCGCCGGGTCATGTGTGTTGCTCAAAGTCTCCGTCTCGATCAACGGCGGCTGCGCATGAGCCGGAGCGACAAAAGCCGCAGCAAAGACAAAGACCAAAAGAAAACTAAGGACGCGCATCAGGCGGCCTTATCGTGCGATTCAGGAAGGCAGACGAGATGGCCCGGCGCGACCTCGCGCAGGCGCGGTTCCATGCCAGGGAGAAGCCTGTAGGGCTCTGGCCAGCAGGACGGCTCGCTCGCGCCGTTTTCCACCAGAGCAGAGAAATCGAGCTTGTGGTCCAAGCTCGGCGTCGGGATCGCGGTCAACAACGCCTGCGTATAGGGGTGACGCGCATCCTCGACGATCGCCTTCTTGTCGGCGACCTCAACGACGCGACCGGCGCACATGACCGCGACCCGATCGGCGATGTAATCGACGACCGCGAGATTGTGACTGACAAACAGAAACGTGAGGCCGAGCTCGGACTTCAGATCCTTCAGGAGATTGAGGATCTGCGCCTGCACCGAGACATCCAGCGCCGAGACCGGCTCGTCGCAAAGCAGAAGTTCCGGAGAGAGCGCCAGCGCCCGAGCGATACCGATCCGCTGGCGCTGCCCGCCCGAAAAAGAATGCGGATAGCGCCGGAGGTGGCTGAGGCTCAACCCCACCATGCGCACAAGCTCCTTCACCCGCTCGTATCGCTCAGCCGCCGTGCCGATGCCATGGATGGCGAGCGGCTCCGTCAGGATCTCGCGCACCGTCATGCGCGGGCTGAGCGAGGAAAAGGGATCCTGGAAGATGATCTGTACCTTGCGACGAAAGGCGAAGCGTTCCGCTTTAGAAAGATGCGCCAGATCGCGCATCTCACCGCCGAGGCGGTAAAGCACGTGCCCTTCGTCGGGTGTTTCTGCCCCCAGGACGAGCTTCGCCGTGGTCGTTTTGCCCGAGCCGGACTGCCCGACGAGACCGAGACATTCGCCGCATTTCACGGTCAGGTCGAGCCGATCGACCGCTCGCACCGTTCGGGTCAGCGCGTCTCCCATCTTGCGCAGCCGGTAGACTTTGCTGAGCTTGCGCAATTCGAGCAACGGCTCGTTGCCACGCGCCCGCTGGTCCTGTGCGGGGCGGTGCAGAAACGTGGCCGGCTGGGCCTCAATCGGGCGGATGGGCTGAAGGCGCTCCTCCGGCCCCATATCGAAGCGGGGAACAGCGCGCAGGAGTGAACGCAGATAGGGATGCTCTGGCGCACGGAAGACGGTCTCGCTCGCCCCCGTCTCCATGATGCGGCCGCGATAGATGACCGCCACATAGTCGGCGATATTGGCGACGACGCCGAAATCATGCGTGATCAGAAGCACCGCCATGTCGAGTTCGGCCTGCACCGTGCAAATGAGGTTCAAAACCTCGGCCTGGATGGTGACGTCGAGCGCGGTCGTGGGTTCGTCGGCGATCAAGAGCGCCGGCCGGCACATCAGAGCCATGGCAATGACCGCGCGTTGGCGGAGGCCTCCGGAGAGCTCGAAAGGATACGCAGACAATGCCCGCTTGGGATCCGGAAAGCGAACGAGCCTCAGCATTTCGGCCGACAGCGCCCGCGCTTCCGCCCGGCTGGCGCCACGATGCACACGCACCACTTCACCCAGCTGGTCACCGATCGTGTGAAGCGGCGACAGCGCCGTCATAGGCTCCTGAAAAATGATGGAGATACGATCGCCGCGGATCGCTCGCATCTTTGGGCTGCGCGGGTCCTTGGCCGCAAGATCCACGCTGATGCCATCGCGGGGGTCAGTGAAGACGATCCGCCCGCCTGCGATACGGCCCTTTTGCGGCAGTATTCCCAGAATCGCCTGCGAAATCACGGTTTTTCCGGAACCGGATTCCCCGACGAGAGCAACCGTGGAGCCACCGGGCACTTTCAAAGAGACGCCATCGACAGCGCGTGTGCGACCTTCATCTCCGGCGAATTCCACCACGAGATCGGTGATCTCGAGCACCGGGCGGGGAGCCGCATCGAGACGCAACGACGGAGAGTGAGAAGCCTTTACATCGTCCACGGTTCATAGCTTGGCGGAGCCCTCAATGGCAGGCAAGCGCTTTTGCTGCGCTTCAAGACGGCTGCGAAAGAGCATCTGGAAAGTGATGCCAGGACGGCGGAGGCCGACCGTGGCCAACTGCCCGAAATCAGCTCCACCAAACACGGCGTTCGCTGCAAGGTCAGCCGGTTGTGCGCTCAAAGATCGTCACGGAAAGCCGCTCGGCTACGGGCCCTCACCTCGCTTTGCAGGCGAACTTCATGAAACAATCGCTGCTTTTCGCTTGCCATGGGCGGTCAATGAAGGCTTCAAAGCGCCGGGGCAATCGGCCCTTCCTCCCCTCTCTTGTTGGACAAGAACGGGCGCGATACCTTCCTCCGGGGCAAGTTGGTACTTGGGGAATGGTCATGCCCTTTCGTGTACGGCGGGCTCAGCAGTGGCATGACACAGAAATCACGCGTCCTTATCTATAGCCACGATACGTTCGGGCTGGGTCACCTCAGGCGATGCCAGGGGCTCGCCGAAGCGATCGTTGAGAATTTCGAACACGCATCGGTGATGATCCTGTCCGGATCGCCGATCATCGGCAGCTTCGAGTACCGCTCGCGCGTCGATTTCGTTCGGGTTCCTGGTGTCATCAAACTCAGGAACGGCGAATACACCTCCCTCAATCCAAAGATCGACATCGACGAGACATTGTCGCTGCGCTCTTCGATCATCGAGCATACGGCCTCGATCTATCGGCCGGACATCTTCATCGTCGACAAGGAACCCTATGGGCTGAGAGGCGAAGTGCGACCCACGCTGTCTCTTCTGAAAAAGCAGGGCACTCGCCTTGTTCTGGGGCTCCGTGACGTGCTCGACGATCAGGAGATCCTGGCGCAGGAATGGGCGCGCAAGGATTCCTACCGTGCGCTCAACGACCTCTACGACGATATCTGGGTCTATGGCCTGCCTTCCATCTATGACCCACTGGCCGGACTGCCCATTAGTGACGCTGTCCGCGACAAGATAATTTTCACGGGCTATCTGCGGCGCCAGCTGCCGAGATTCGATCCGAACCATCCGCAGCCTTTCGACGGCGATCCCTTCATCCTCGTCACACCGGGCGGCGGAGCGGACGGCATTGAGCTCGTCGATTGGGTGCTGCGCGCCTATGAGGCGCAGGAGCGGCCGCTCTTTCCCGCATTGATCGTGCTTGGACCTTTCATGGCGCATAACGATCAGCAGGGTTTTTTCGAGCGGGCACAATCG
Source organism: Afifella aestuarii (assembly GCF_004023665.1). NCBI lineage: Bacteria > Pseudomonadati > Pseudomonadota > Alphaproteobacteria > Hyphomicrobiales > Afifellaceae > Afifella > Afifella aestuarii. The sequence goes on along the minus strand of NZ_SAUF01000002.1, from coordinate 741,378 downwards.
CTGCGCAACGTCAAGACGATGCGCTTTACCCCGCAACTCGAACCGCTCATCAATGATGCCGTCGCCCTGGTCGGCATGGGCGGCTACAACACGTTTTGCGAGGCTCTTTCCTTCGACAAGCCGACGCTCCTCATCCCACGCGTCGTTCCGAGGCGCGAGCAGGCGATCCGGGCCGAACAGGCGGAGAAGCTCGGCCTGTGCACGCATCTACCGATCGACGACTACCCGGATGTGAGCGCCATCACCGAAGCGCTTGCGGATTTGCCAGATCGACCTTTGCCATCGCAGCATTTTGTTCCGGGCCTTCTCGATGGGTGGGACACGATCCGCGAATTGCTCACGCCTTTTCTGGAAACCCCGGCACTCAAGCGCAGCTTGCCGTGAGCAAGGCTTCTCGCGGGTTCAAAATGCGCGTCGCGACAATCCTCAAAGGCTATCCACGCCTGTCGGAGACGTTTATCGCCCAGGAGATCCGAGGCCTGGAGCGGCGCGGCATCGCGCAACGCATCGTCTCGCTGCGCCATCCCACAGATCCTTATGAACACGACATCCACCGCGAAATCGAAGCCGAGCGCTATTATCTTCCGGAATATCTCAAAGACGATCCGAAGCGGGTGTCACAGGCGCGGCGGAAGGTGGAGAAGCTTTCAGGCTTCGAGGCGGCGAAAGCGGCGTTTGAGCAGGACTTCGCCCGCGATCCGACAGCCAACCGTCGGCGCCGCTTCGGACAGGCGGCGGTGCTTGCTGCGGAAATGCCAGAAGATATCGGGTGGATGCACTGCCACTTCCTGCACACCCCGGCTTCGGTCGTGCGCTATGCAAGCCTGATGACGGGCATCGGCTGGTCGTTTTCGGCCCACGCCAAGGATATCTGGACAACACCACCGGAGGAGCTCGCAGACAAACTCGCGAGCGCCGCCTGGGGCGTCACCTGCACCGAGGCGAATCTTCAGTATCTTCGAAGCCTGACGGACGATCCCGAGAAGATCGAACTCGTCTATCACGGTCTCGACTTTTCCCGCTTTCCCAAAGAGCCACGCCGTGAGCCTTCGGACGCCAGCTGCTTCACGCTCATCACCGTAGGTAGAGCCGTCGAGAAGAAAGGCTTTGACGATCTTCTCACTGCGCTTTCACGTCTGCCTGTGGAGCCACGGTGGCGGCTCGTCCATATCGGCGGCGGCGCACTGATCGCACCTCTCAAGGCACAAGCCGAACGGCTTGGGCTTTCAGGACGTATCGAGTTTCGCGGACCGCAGCCGCGAGCCGCCGTTCTCGCAGCCTTGGATCAGGCCGATCTGTTCGTTCTGCCGTCACGCGTGACCGCGGATGGCGATCGCGACGGCCTGCCGAATGTGATTCTGGAGGCGGCCGCCTTCGCCTTGCCGATCATCGCAACCCGCGTCTCGGCGATCCCGGAATTCATCGAAGATGGCGTCACCGGCCGGCTCGTGGCGCAACGCGACACGGAGGGACTTGCGACTGCGATCGCAGCTTTGATGCGCGACGGAGACTTCCGACGCCATCTCGGTCTTGCGGCTTTCCGCCGAGCACATTCCGATTTTGCCGCAACGCCAGGGATCGACAAGGTGGCAGCGATGCTGCGGTCTTCTTTGATTGGCGATCAGGAGGATCAAGAAGCATCTGCCGCGAGCGCCAGATGAAGATTGCTTTCTACGCGCCGATGAAACCTCCGGACCATCCTGTTGCGTCCGGCGACAGGACCTTTGCCCGCGCCATTCTTGCCGCTCTCAGGGCTCTTGGGCACGAGGTCGAGGTGGTTTCTCGCTTCCGCAGCTGGTGCCGCAATCCTGGAGAACAGACCGCGCTCGCGCATGCCGCAGAGGCGGAACGGGCGGCGGTGCGTCACCGGCTCGAAACCGCACCTCCGGATCTTTGGCTTACCTATCACCTTTATCACAAGGCGCCGGATTGGCTCGGACCCGAGATCAGCGCAGGACTCAGAATCCCCTATATCGTGATCGAGGCAAGCTTCGCGGAAAAGCAGCGTTCTGGCCCCTGGTGCGAGGGGGCCGCGGCTGCGGAGGCGGCGCTTGCGAGAGCCGACATGGTCGCGGCGATCCAGTCTGAAGATCTTGCAGGACTTCGCAAAATCGTGCCGCAGGCGCGGCTTACCCATCTCGCACCCTTCATGGAGCTTAGTCCGTTTCTGCGCGTCGAAAGCAAGCCGCATTCTGGATCCCTCCGGCTCCTTGCTGTCGGCATGATGCGGGAAGGCAGCAAGACCTCCACATACCAGGCCCTCGCCAAAGCACTGGCGGCACGGGAGGAGGCAGAGTGGACGTTGACCGCCGTGGGCGACGGCCCAGAACGGTCCACGCTCGAACCGCTCTTCCCCAAAGCCAAAACACGCTTCATCGGCGCGGTCGCGCCGGACGCGATGCCGGCTCTTTATGCGACAGCCGATCTTTTCGTGTGGCCCGCACAAAAAGAGCCACTCGGCTTCGTGTTCCTGGAAGCGATGGCAAGCGGCCTTCCAATCATTGGAGGCCGTGGCGGCGGCGTGCCGGATCTGGTGCAGGACGGCGTGAACGGTTTTCTCGTCGAGCCGCAAGAGCCGCAGAATGTGGTGGCGGCGCTTTCCCAGCTCGCTGATCCTGGGCTGCGGGCGCGGATGGGCGCCGCAGGGCGGCAGATCGCTGCCGAAAAGCACAGCCTCGAGGCGGGCATGGCAGGATTGTCCTCCCTCATCGCGCGAGCGGGTGTCACCGGCCGCGAGACCGCCTGATGCGGGCGCTAATCTGGGTTCAGCATCTTCTGGGCGTCGGGCATGCGGTCCGCGCCGGCGCGATCGCGCGTGCGCTTCGTGAAGAAGGCGTCGCCGTCACGCTCGTAACCGGAGCGTCTTTGCCGGGCTCCGTCGATACACAGGGCGTCGAGGTCACGACGTTACCGGCGGCGCGAGCATCTGATCCGGCCTTCAGCGCCATCATCGATGACAACGGCCGCAGGGTGGATGATGCCTTCTGGCAAAGGCGACGCGACATCCTTCTCGCGCTCGCCGATCGGATCGATCCCGACATCGTGGTGACGGAGGCATTCCCGCTCGCAAGGCGCGCCTTTCGGACAGAGCTCGTCCCATTTCTTCAGAAGTTACGGGCAAAGCCCCGGCGACCGATCATCGCCGCTTCGGTTCGCGACATCCTGGTGCGCAAGCCGCCCGACAAAGAAAGGGCGATGGCCGATCTTGCCCTCGCCTATTATGACAAGCTCCTGATCCATTCAGATCCGCAGCTCGTGCGGCTGGAACATAGTTTCGGGGAAGCGGAAAGGCTCGCGCCGCTCGTCACCTACACGGGCTATGTCAATTCCAGTTCCTCCGTGCCCGCACCGGATGGCGATGGCGAAGGCGAGGTGATCGTCTCTTGCGGAGGTGGAGCGGTGGGACAAGCCATCCTGCGGGCTGCGCTTTCAGCGCGCCTGCATAGCTCCAATGCAGCCACATGCCTTTGGCGAGTGCTCGCTGGTCCCCATCTAAGCCCCGGTGATTTTGCCGCTCTTGCGAAGGCTGCCCCGCCGGGCATCGTTGTGGAGCGAGCAAGGCGTGACTTTCCAGATCTCCTGAAACGTGCGCGGCTGTCGGTGAGTCAGGCTGGCTACAACACCGCTGTCGACATCTTGCAGGCCAAGGTGCCCGCGCTCTTCGTTCCATTCGCGGCAGGATCTGAAACCGAGCAAACGCAGCGTGCAGACCTATTTGCCATCCATGGGCTTGCCGTCGTCGTGCCAGAAGAAGCTCTTTCTGCGGAGAACCTCGCCCGGGCAGTGGACCAGGCGATGCAGCTTAGACCGATGGCTGTGCCGTTTTCGCTGGATGGCGCCCAAAAAACCGCCAAGCTTTTGATCGCGGCGGCGAAAAGAGGATCGTGATGGAAGAAGCGGAGCGGTTTTGCGCGCGATTGGACGCGGCGGCGGAGACCGGAAGGGCGCTTTCCTTCTGGTGGCGCGACGACGACGCCACCGAGCCGACGCCCGAGCTCGACAGACTGGCGGGGCTTTTCGGCGAGATCGACGAGGCCAGGCGTCCACCGCTCGGCCTCGCGGTGATCCCGGACGGCGCCCGCCCGGCGCTCGTCGACCGGCTCGCACGCGAGCCCTATATCGCCATCCTGCAACACGGCCTGGCGCACAGAAATCATGCGCAGGAAGGCGAAAAGAAGTCGGAATTTCCGCTCTCGCGCCCGCTGACGAATTGTCTCGCCGATGTCAAAACCGGTCGCACGCGGTTGCTGCAGCTTTTCGACGGCAGGCTCCTCCCCGTCTTTGTGCCACCATGGAACAACGTCTCGCATCCCGTTTTGGAGGGGCTGACTGCGCTCGGGATCCAGGGTCTGTCGCGATTTGGTGCGACGAAGGGCGCGTGCGGGGAATGCAACACCCATCTCGACATCATCGAATGGCGGCACACGCGCGGTTTCATCGGCCGCGAGGCGGCCTTCCGTCTTCTCACCGAGGAGGCGGAGCGACGGCTCGCGGGCGCCAGCGAACCGATCGGCATCCTCACCCACCATCTCGCCCATGACCAAGCCTGCTGGGACTTCTCCCGCGAATTGCTGACGCTCCTCGCAAATCATCCTGGCGCGGCCTTTCCGCCTCTCCAGGAGCTTTTCGCGCTACGCGAGCCGGGATACCCAACGACCCATGGGTGAACCGCCAAGCCCGCGGGAGTTGTTTCGCACCGTCAAGAAGCTCGACCTCTTGCAGCGTTTTCAGGATGCCGGAGATGTTCGCATCGCGGCAGATCCCACATGTGCCGAATTCCTCAAACGCTACCGCAACGGCGCCTATGCCGCCCTCCTTCTCGAGGAAGGATCATCGGCATCCGCTTGCCATCCCGACCAGATCATCGCTGTCTCGTGCGATGATGAAGCAGGTCTGAAACATCGCCTGGCAGTTCGGTTTCCGGATACGATCGTCGCCGGCTTCATCGGCGATGCGGCTCTCAGAGCAGCGGCACATGCCGATCCCCTTGCCGACGAAACCGGCATCCTCAGTGAGCCGGAGCCCAGCCGGCTCTATGCCGTTATCTGCGGGCCCCGCACTGGCTCCACCTGGTTCGTCAATCTCCTGCGCGAAACGGGACGGCTCGGTCGGCCCACCGAGCATCTGCGCCCGCTGATCGTTTTTATGGCACGTCACCGAAGCCGCTTTGGAGTGGATCTCGGCCGCTGGCTCGCCCTTCTTGTGCGGCAGGAGCAGAAAAACGGGGTCTTCGGGACAAAGGTCATCGACGATTTCGCCATTTCGCTTGCTCCGCTTCTCGATGCCAGCGAACGGGCCGTGGTTCAGCGCCTTGCCGCAAAGACGTGCTTCATCCGCTTTCGTCGGCGTGATCGTGTGGCCCAGGCGGTGTCGGAATATATCGCGGAAGCGACAAAGGTCTGGCATGTGCGCAACAGCGAAGCGATGGCCGCCTACAGCGAGGCGAAAGAGGCCGTCACCTACGACTATCAGCGCATCCTCGCCTCCTATCGCCGGCACAGCGCCGCAGAAGCCACCATCGACGGCTGGCTTTTCAGGACAGGAAGGCCAGCACTCAATGTCGTCTACGAAGACGTTCTCGCAGCACCGGAAGAGCGCATTGCCGAGATCTTCAGCTTTCTTGGGGGGGCGACGGCACCCACCTTGCGGATTTCACCAACACGCTACCAGCGGCTCGGCGACGAAGTGAACGACGATATGGCACGCCGCTTTCGTGCAGAGTTCGGTCTTGAGACGCCCTCCTCGTAGACCCGCCACCTGTGCGTTCTCACAAGCCGAGCTCGCGGCAAATCTTCTCCGCCAGCATATCGGTGCATTTCTCGCTGCGCGCGAAATCATCGAATAAGAGCGACCACGTGCCGTCGCCGGCATCGCGGTAGGGGCCAAATTTGAAATACTGATTCGGACCGAGATGGCGATGGCCGATGCGGCCGGTCACCTGCGCCACCCGCTCGCCGTTGACGAAGAGTTCGATGCGGCCGTCACCGTCGGGCCCGGCGCGTGTGAAAGCAATGATATTGAACCAGCCATCCTCCGCTTCGGGCAAGGCCGGCACAAAACGGGTCACATGGATCTCGTCCGTGCAGGCATCATACTTTTCGTGGCGGGCAGGTCGATCGCCACCCTCCGCAATCACCCAGCCACGGCTTTGATCATCATAGGGTCGGTTCCAGACCTCCATTTCGCCCGGCTGACACGGGGAGATCTTGGTCCCGTCAACGGAAAGCAGCGGCTTCAGCAATTCGGTCTCGACGGTGAAGAAGAGCTTCCCGTCGCGCAGTCTAAGAGCCAGGAAGGGGCTCGAATTGCCGGGGACGCCCTTCGGGATCGTACGCTTCCATTGCGCCAGGACGTGCCGGTGATCACCGTCCGGGCGGGGACCGACGAAACGCACCGAAAAGCGGTACCAGACGGGCGTTCCGTAAGGCAGATGGGCACTCTTCGATTCCCACAATTCGGCCCGCTCGCTGCAATCTTCCGCCTGTGGCGGACAATGCTCTTCAAGCGTGAGCTCGATCGCGGTCGAGCCGTCCCGCCCCTCCCCTGGCACGAAGCGGTAGCTGCCGGCCCGCTGCTCGAAATTGTCTTTGTAATAGAGAACGGCGGGATCAAGTTCGCCGCTTTCGAAGTCCTCTCGCAGCATTTTCGCCTGTCCGGCGGATGCAAAGAGAGAGAACCAAAGGCCGGCAAAAAGGAGCGGCAGGAAAAAGCGCATCGGTCTCATCACCAGAGGCAGGGATCCCCCACAAGGCCTTACCGGTCAAGGTTTGCGCACGCAATCCACGCTCTGCGGGCGGTCGCCACCCACAGCCGGGCGCGACCGATCCGGGGAAAGCGACCAGCAGGACTACGAAACATGAGGGAATTGGCTGGGGCGGCAGGATTCGAACCTGCGAATGGCGGCACCAAAAGCCGCTGCCTTACCGCTTGGCTACGCCCCAATGCACGCTCGCGAGAGCAGTGCATGCGCCTATAAGGGCTTTGACGAAGTTGGGCAACATGTCGAACCGATCATAAGCCTATGAAGGAGGCTGCGACATAGGTGCAGGCCTTTTATGCCAAATCCGTCGCATCACATTGAGAAGATGGCTTGAAGCCGAAGCGGTGCAAGGCTATAAGCCACCCCGCTTCGGCGGAGTGTAGCGCAGCCTGGTAGCGCACCTCGTTCGGGACGAGGGGGTCGCAGGTTCGAATCCTGCCACTCCGACCATTTTATCCCGAGGCTTTGGGGCGGGATCGCGGCTCCTTAGCTTTTGCCGGCCTACGCTGCCGGCCCAGTCTGGGCCAAAGATCCAGACCGCGACGTCTCTTCTCCCAAGCCCTGCCAGAACAGTCGCTCAAGGTGCGAATCGCAGTTTTGATTCGCCTATCGGCCGGCCGGGCGGGCGATCCAACGATCGCGACATCGAGACGATCGAGCATCAGGCGTGACGCAGCTGACGACGTCGGATCGTTCAGGCGCTTCTTTCAAATCCGGAGCCCAGAGGCGCAGATCTTCAAGCGCATCAAGTCGCGCGGTTGCGGTGACACACGTCGCTTAAAGCAGAAGAGAGTGTCGAGGCCACCGACGCTTCGGGAAAACAGGCAGCGGCGGGGAAACCGCCGCTACCCGAAAAGCTGATCAATCGATATCGAATGAGACGCCCTGAGCGAGCGGCAAGGCGTTGGAATAATTGATCGTATTGGTGGCGCGCCGCATGTAGCCCTTCCAGGCATCGGAACCCGATTCGCGGCCGCCGCCGGTGTCCTTTTCACCGCCGAAGGCCCCACCGATCTCTGCACCCGAGGGGCCGATATTGACATTGGCGATGCCGCAATCGGAGCCCGCGGTGCTGAGAAAGCGCTCGGCTTCCTGCAGATCTCGCGTAAAGATCGATGAGGAGAGACCTGCCGCCACCGCGTTGTGAGCGGCCAGCGCTTCGTCGAAGGCACGATACTTCATCACATAAAGGATCGGCGCGAAGGTCTCTTCGAGAACCGGCCCGGTCTGTTCGGGCATCTCCACTAGTGCCGGCCGAACATAGTAAGCGTCGGCATCGCCCGTCTCGACGCGCGCACCACCCGTCACAGTGCCCCCGGCCGCCTTCGCAGCATCGAGCGCACGAATCATGCCTTCAAAGGCAGGCTTGTCGATCAAGGGGCCGACAAGCGCGTCGCCGGCCAGCGGGTTTCCAACCTTCACACCTTCATAGGCCCTCTTCAGACGCGGTACGAGTTCGTCATAGACGCTCTCATGAACGAAGAGACGCCGCAGCGTCGTGCAGCGCTGTCCAGCCGTGCCGATTGCACTAAAGGCGACGGCGCGCACTGCCATTTCGAGATCGACGGATGGACAGACGATCGCACCGTTGTTGCCGCCGAGTTCCAGAATGGCACGGGCGAAACGCTGCGCCAGACGTGGCCCGACCTGGCGACCCATTGCCGTCGAACCGGTCGCGGAAACGAGCGGTACTTTCGGATTGTCAACGAGTGCCTCACCGACGGCACGATCGCCGATGACGACGCGGACCAGCCCATCCGGGACGTCGCCAAAACGTTCCGCTGCCCTCTTGAAGATCGCCTCACAGGCGAGCGCCGTCAAAGGTGTCTTCTCCGAAGGCTTCCACACCACCGCATCGCCGCAAACGAGAGCGAGGGCCGTATTCCACGACCACACCGCCACGGGAAAATTGAAGGCGGAGATGACGCCGACAACACCGAGAGGATGCCAGGTTTCCATCATGCGGTGGCCAGGACGCTCTGTGGCTATGGAGAGACCATAAAGCTGCCGCGAGAGACCGACAGCGAAATCGCAAATGTCGATCATTTCCTGCACTTCGCCCGCTCCCTCTGACGGGATCTTGCCGGCCTCGATGGAGACCAGACGACCGAGATCGTCCTTTGCGGCCCTCAATTCTTCGCCGAAGAGGCGGACGAGCTCACCACGGCGCGGCGCAGGTACCATACGCCATTCGAGGAAGGCCGAATGGGCGGCATCGACCGCGCTGTCGGTGGCGGCCGCATCAGCTGCGGGCACACGGCCGATCTCGGCACCGGTGAGTGGTGTGCGCGCAACGATGTCGCCGCCCGACAAGGCAGCTTCGGCCACGCCGAGGCGGTTGAGGATAGCAAGCGCGTCTTGAGCAATATCGAGGGTCATGGGCACTCCTGCGGAAAATTCTCGGCGGCATGGCTACGCTAGAATGACTTCATAAGAAAGCCACCGACCTGATACGCGGCGGCCGCAAGCAAAGCCCACATTTAGGATCGACTACCTTCGCTCGGCTGTCACACAGCGAAGCTAGGAACGCGACCGTAGGAATTCCGTATGGAGAAGGTCGTGCTTCGAAACATCCTTTTGACTTCCGCGGCGCTCGCGCTCGGATCCACCGCCGCCTTTGCCCAGGACATCGTCCAGAGCAACAGCAGCTGGTACACCGATGCGGAGGCCGCTCTCAATCAGCGGCTCGAGCATCAGCCGAACACCAATCGCGCCAAGAACGTCATCCTGTTCATTGCTGATGGCATGGGCGTCGGCACCAATTATGCCATTCGGCTTTATGCCGGCCAGCAGAACGGCGAATACGGCTCCGAGCACGTGCTGCCCTACGAGGCCTATCAGGACTTTCCGAACGTGGCGCTCGTGAAGACCTACAACATCAACGCCCAGACGCCCGATTCCGCACCGACGGCGGGCTCGATGAACACCGGCGTGAAACAAGTCTTCAACACCATCAATCTGAGCGAAAACGCCGTTCATGACGAATGCGCCTCGGAAGAAGGCAACAAGCTCACACTCTTCTCCGAACTGATGAGCGAGATGGGCAAGTCGGTCGGCGTCGTCACGACAGCGCGCATCACCCATGCGACGCCCGCGGCGGCCTATGCGAAGACGGCGAACCGCAACTGGGAAGGCGAAGCGCCCGAGGGCTGCACCGACATCGCCACGCAGCTTCTCGACCAGATGAAGGCGGGCGTCGTCGACCTCGCCATGGGCGGAGGCCGTCGCTATTTCCTGCCTGAGACCGTGACCGACGAAGAAGGCAAGAAGGGCAAACGCAAGGACGGCCACAATCTCGTCGATGAAGCCAAGGAAGCGGGCGTCCAGTACGCCTGGAATACGGAGACCGCGAAGGCGCTCAATCTCGACGGCGAAACGCCTGTGCTCGCTCTCTTCGAAGACAGCCACATGAAGTACGAGCACGATCGCACCGAAGCCGACGAACCGTCTCTGACCGAGATGACCAAGACGGCCATCGATTATCTCTCCAAGAACGACGAGGGCTATTATCTGGAAATCGAGTCCGGTCGCGTCGATCACGCCAATCACGACGGCAACGCCTTCCGCACCGTGACGGACGGTGTGGAGTTCGCCAATGCGGTCGCCGCCGCGGCCGAGATGACCAATCCGGAAGACACGCTCATCATCGTCACGGCCGACCATGAGCATTCGATTGCGCTCAACGGCTATTGCGGCCGCGGCTCGCCGATCCTCGGACTCTGCTACGACATCGGCAAGGGCCAGGTGAAACATGCCGATGAGCCGGTTCTCGCCGACGACGGCAAACCCTTCACCGTCATCGGCTACCTGAACGGCCCGGGCGCCGTCCTGAAAGAGCAGGAAGACAAGAGCTATTCTGGTTCGCGCCCCGACCTCACCGAGGAAGAGGCGGAAGATTCCGAATATGTGCAGCAGGCCCTGATCCCGATGTCGTCGGAAAGCCATTCCGGCGAGGACGTGGCGGTGTGGGCGCGCGGCCCCTTTGCGCATCTCTTCGATGGCGTCATCGAGCAGAACTACATCTTCCACGTGATGAACCACGCGGCGAACGCCGAATAGGCGCCGTCACGGATGCCGCGCGACGGCATCTCGCTTTCTGGGAGGCTCCGGCAAGTGCCGGAGCCTCTTGCGTCAAAGGCGGCAGAAAAAGTGCGTCCCGCGAAAAACGATGTCGCAGGCGCTCCAGGTTTTCTCAGCTGTCACAAAGCCCGGCTAGGGTGCCGTCATGCCAGACGAGACCCTCATCGACCGCCGAACTCTGCTTGCCACTCTGGCAGCAGCGCTTGCCATCGGTCCCTCCCACGCCCGCGCAGAGACGTTGCGCATGCGCGACCTCTACAACAAGGACCTCTCCTTCTCCGATCTCGCGCAGAAGATGGAGAACGAGCGCATCGAAGTGCGGGGCTATATGGCGCCGCCGCTCAAGGCGGAATCGCGCTTTTTCGTGCTCACCAAGCGGCCGATGGCCGTCTGTCCGTTCTGCGAAACGGAAGCCGAATGGCCGGACGATATCCTCGCCGTCTATACCAAACGCATCATCGACGTGGTGCCCTACAACGTTCCGATCACCGTGGCAGGCAGGCTCCAGCTCGGCACCTATGAGGACCCCGAGACGGGCTTCGTCAGCCGCGTGCGCACGGTCGAATCGCACTACGCCCGCGATTGACGACGATGACACTTCCCCTCTCCGTTTCCGGCCTCAGGGTCGAAGGTGATGCCGGTCGAGCAATTCTCGAGGCAGATGCCTTCGAGGTTGCAGCAGGTACGGCGATCGCCATCCGCGGCCCGTCCGGGGCGGGCAAGTCTACGCTTCTCTTCGCGCTCGCCGGATTGGTGCCGATCGCGCAAGGCTCCGTGCGCTGGGGCGAGACGGAGATCTCGTCCATGAAGGAGGACGGACGCGCCGCCTTCCGCCGTGCCCATATCGGCATGATTTTTCAGGATTTCCTTCTCTTCGAGGAGTTGAGCGCGGAGGCGAATGCGAGCCTTGCGGGCGCCTACGTCCGCAAGCGGCGCCATAAGATCGGTGAAGGCGCGCGGAGAGCGCTCGAAAGGCTCGGCCTCAAGGGAGACGATGCGCGCACGGTTGCGACCTTCTCCGGCGGCGAACGTCAGCGTGTCGCCGTGGCACGTGCGCTCGCCACCGAACCTTCCATCATCCTCGCCGACGAACCGACAGCGAGCCTCGATCGGGCAGCGGCCGACGCGCTCGTCGACGACCTCATTCAACTGACGCGAGAGAGCGGACGCACCCTCATCGTCGCAAGCCATGATCTCAAAGTGCACGAGGCCGTCGACCGCGTGATCGACGTTGCCGACGGGCGCCTCATCGGCGAGGTCCGGCGCGATGCTTGAGACCGCGAGCGATTGGTGGAACGGGCTCGCGCCCGGCATCCAGGACGGGCTGCTCTTCCTCCTCTTGCTGTCGCCCGCGATCCTCACGGGGTTTCTCGTCGTCACGGGCTACCGACCATTCGCTTTGGTGCGCGCAATGCTCTGGCGCTTTCGATGGACGAGCCTTCTCTTCGTCGTTCTGATCGGGGTTTCGGTGGGGATCGGCGTCGGCCTCATCGCCCAGGAACGCGGCCTGCGGCAGGGAACGGCACGCGCGGCCGACAAATTCGACCTCGTCGTCACGGCCCCCGGCAGCGAAGTGACGATGATGCTTGCCGCCGTCTATCTCCAGCCCTCCGACGTGCCGCTTCTTTCAGGCGAGGTCTACAATCGCATCGCAGAGCACGAGAATGTCAGCCTCGCCGCGCCGATCGCCTTCGGCGACAGTTTTGAGGGTGCGCCGGTCGTCGGGACGACGCCGGATTTCATATCGCATCTTTCCTCCGGCGCGCTCGCCGAAGGCAGGCTCTTTGCGGCCCACGAGGAGGCGGTCGTCGGCGCACGGGTCGCGCTTCGCCTCGGTGATCATTTCACGCCTGCACATGGCGTCGGCCCGTCGGCCGAAGAGCATGCGCATGAGGGCCATTCCTATACCGTCGTCGGGCGGATGCCCCCATCCGGGAGCCCATGGGACAAAGCCATTCTGGTCCCGGTAGAAGCGGTCTGGGAGGTCCACAATCTCCCCGTCGGACATCGCCCGTCACGCGCCGAACAGATCGGGCCGCCTTTCGATGCGGATTATTTTCCGGGCACGCCTGCCATTCTGGTGCGCGCCGATCAGCTCTGGGCGAATTATGCGCTGCGCTCCGAATTCACGACGGCGGAGACGATGGCATTCTTTCCGGGCGCGGTCCTCGCCAGCCTGCATGCGCTCTTGGGCGATGTCCGGCAGATCCTGTCGGTGATGGCGATCGTGACGCAGGTCCTCGTCACGGCCGGCGTTCTCTCCGGTCTCATCATCTTGATGCGGCTGTTCGCGCGCCGTCTCGCCTTGTTGCGGGCCCTTGGCGCGCCGCGGCGCTTCGTCTTCGCCGTGGTTTGGTCCTATGCGGCATTCCTGATCGGCGCTGGCGCCGTCCTCGGCGTCGCCATCGGCATCGCTGCCACCGCCATCATCTCGCGAATCCTGACCGCCCAAACCGATATCCTGATCCGCGCCAGCCTCGGCTGGCCGGAATTCCATCTCGTCGCCGGTTTCGTCAGCCTGACGGTTCTGCTCGCTCTCCTCCCGGCCTTCATCACCCTCGCACGGCCGGTGGTGCGCGACCTACGAGGGTGAAGACATCTCATGAGGGAGTGCGGAAAATGCACAAGTTAAGTCTCGTGTCCCTTGCGGCAGCCTTTGCAGCCATCGGCCTCGCAGCTTCCGCGACCACCGCACAAGAGAAGCACGGGCATGCGGAGGAAAGCGGGCACACAGAAAGCCATGACGACCACAGCCACCATGAGGCCGAGCTCCATGGCGTGCGTCTCCTCCATGCCTGGACGCGTGCGACGGATGCCAAGACGGCGCTCGTCTTCGTCGACATCCAGAACAAATCCGAGAAGAACGTCGTTCTCGAGGGCGGAGAGGCCGATATCGCCAAAACGGTCGAGCTGGTCGGCTTCCAGCTCAAAGACGGCGAGCCGGACTATGTCGCGCTTCCCAAGATGCCCGTGACGGCGGGCGGCGAGGTCAAACTTTCACCCAACGGTCTGGCGCTTCGTCTCGACGGCCTCACGCGACAACTGCACCAGGGCGACGAATTTCAGATGGAATTTCGTTTCGACACTGGCCATGTCGACATGTTCGTGCAGGTCGAGGCGGAAGACGCCATGCACCACAGCCATGTCGGGCATACGCACTGAGCGCAGCAACAGCGCATCGCGGATTACCGAGCCGCAGCCAGATCGCGCAGGAGCTCTTCGCGAAATGCCGGATCGTCCCAGTCGGCAGGACCGCGGAGCGTCCGCTTGAGCGAGCGATCATCGCCGAGAACGACCGTCGCCGGATAGCCTCGCAGACGAAAGGCCATGCCTGCATTGCCGCGAACGAGCTGCCAGCTCTGAAGACTCGGAAGACCGAGTTCATCGACATAGAAATCTCGGACCCGCTCGAAGGGAAGATCATCGACGGAGACGACGAAGAACCGGTCTCTCCGGTTCCGCTCGGCCAGGAAGGCCGCAAATCGCGCGACTTCCGGCAGTTCATCGCGACAGGGACCACACCAGGTCGCCCAGAAATGTACGACCGCCGGCCCCTTCCCCAACATATCCCCGAACGAGAGGACGTTCCCATCGCCGTCCGTGACGGCAAGGCCCGTGAGGTCGGGACCTCCTTCGGCCGCACGGATCGGACCGGCCAGAAGCGCGGCACTCAAGGCCAGAAACGTCCGCCGAGAGCACGCCGGCACGTTCACTCCTTGGCGGCCGGCGCGACGGCCTCCTCGCTCTGGACGCCGCTCGGCTCGATGCGGCCCCGCCGCTGCAGCCAAAGCGCCACCACCCAAACAAAGGTCGCCCACGCTGCCCCGATCGCCCAGCCGGCGAGGACATCCGTCGGCCAGTGCACGCCGAGATAAACACGAGACAGGCCCACGAGGATCGTCAGGAGAACGGCGACGAAAAGCGCGTAGAGCTTGAGAGCCCTGCCCTTGCTGAACCGCATGACGAGCGCACCGAGTGTCAAATAGACCGTCGCCGACATGGCGGCATGAGCGCTCGGAAAACTCGTCGTGAAAACCTCGGCCGAATGGGCGACCAGATCGGGGCGCGGTCGGGAAAAGCCGTATTTCAGCGCGTTGACGACGATCGCACCGCCGGCAAGCGAGGCGAAAACGAGAAGGCCGGCATGCGGGCGCTTCGTCAGAACGAGCCAGAAGATCACCGTCAACGAGACGAAGACGAGACCGAACGTCGAGCCGAAGCTCGTGACGTCGCGCATCGTCTCCTCGAACCATAACGGCCCCAGAGGGTCGGCGTGGTCGGCGGGATTGCGCATCGCCAGCATGATGAACATGTCGAAGGCGTGGGTCTCGCCTTCCACCACTTCATCGGCGAGTGCGATGAAGCCCCAGACCGAACCGGCCCCGAGACCGATCAGGAGGAGAAGCAGAAATTCCTGCCGGGCCCAGTGATGGCGCACATGGTGAATGGTGCGCCGGGTCATGCTTAACAGCTGTTCGGGAAATGCCATGGGTCTTTCATAAGGGCCAAAAGATCGCGGGTCAGCGGCTGGATACGCGGCCTTTCAACGTCCAACCCCGCGTGAGGTTGCTGTTGATTTCCGCTTAGATTCCGTCGTTACCTGTCGCAAGCAGGCGAGGGCGTGGGGCCCGCGCTGCTCAAGTTCCCTCGTAAGGAGCGTATATGATCCTCAAAACCACCATCCGGGCGCTCGCATTGGGCGTCAGCATGGCCGCCATGGTAGCTGGCGCGGCTTCGGCCAAGACGCTTGTCTACTGCTCTGAAGGCTCGCCCGCCGGATTCGATCCAGGCCTCTACACCGCAGGCACCGATTTCGACGCCTCCTCCAAGACGGTCTACAACCGCCTGGTCGAGTTCAAGAGCGGCACGACGGAAGTCGTCCCGGCTCTCGCCGAAAGCTGGGACGTGTCCGACGACGGCATGGAATACACCTTCCATCTGCGCGAAGGCGTCAAGTTCCAGACCACGGACTTCTTTACGCCGACGCGCGAATTCAATGCCGACGACGTGGTGTTCAGCTTCACCCGCATGCTCGACAAGGAAAGCCCGTGGTACAATTACGCGGGCGGCCAGTGGCAGTATTTCGACGCCATGTCGATGCCGGACCTCCTGAAGAGCATCGAAAAGGTCGACGACCACACGGTCAAGTTCGTGCTCACTCGGCCGGAGGCGCCCTTCATCGCCAATATGGCGATGGATTTCGCTTCGATCATGTCGAAGGAATACGCCGACCAGCTGCAGGCTGACGACAACATGCCGATGCTCAACCAGCAGCCGCTGGGCACCGGGCCGTTCCAGTTCGTCGCCTATCAGAAGGACGCGGTGATCCGCTACAAGGCCAATCCCGATTACTGGGGCGGGAAAGAAGCGATCGACGACCTCGTCTTCGCCATCACCCCGGACGCAGCGGTTCGCTACCAGAAGCTTCTCGCCAACGAGTGCCAGATCATGCCGTATCCGGCACCGGCCGACATCGAGGCGATGAAGTCGAACGACGACATCAACGTCATGGAGCAGAACGGCCTCAACGTCGCCTATCTCGCGTACAACACGCTGCAGGAGCCGTTCGACAAGCCGGAAGTGCGCAAAGCGCTCAATATGGCGATCAACAAAAAGGCGATCATCGACGCCGTCTTCCAGGGCTCCGGCTCGGTGGCCAAGAACCCGATCCCGCCGACGATGTGGGGCTACAACGACGCCATCGAGGACGACCCGTACGATCCCGAAGCCGCCAAGAAGATGCTCGAAGACGCCGGCGTGACCGACCTCAAGATGAAGATCTGGGCGATGCCTGTGCAGCGGCCTTATATGCCGAATGCCCGTCGTGCCGCGGAGCTCATCCAGTCGGACTATGCCGAAGTCGGCGTCGATGCAGAGATCGTCTCCTTTGAATGGGGCGAGTATCTGAAGCGCGCCGCGGAGAAGGACCACGAAGGTGCCATCATCCTCGGCTGGACCGGCGACAATGGTGACCCCGACAACTTCCTCGCGGTGCTTCTCGGCTGCGACGGCGTCGGCACCTCGAACAACGTCGCGGAATATTGCGACGACGATTTCGAGAGCCTGATCCAGAAGGCGAAGACGCTTTCAAGCCAGGAGGAACGCGCCGAGCTCTACAAAAAGGCGCAGGAAGTCTTCAAGGAAGACGCGCCCTGGGCGACGCTCGCGCATTCGGTCGTTTACATGCCGATGCGCAACTCCGTTCAGAACTACAAGATGGACCCGCTCGGCTCGCATCGCTTTGACGGCGTTGACATCGCGGAGTAATCAGTCCAACCGCTTTATCAAGGAGCCCCGCCGTCTATCGGCGGGGCTTCAAATCATCGAGCCAACTCTCTGAGATATGCTGCGCTTCCTCTTCGTGCGCATCGGCCTGCTGGTGCCGACTTTCATCGGCATCACGATTGCCGCTTTCGGTTTTGTCCGCCTTTTGCCCGGCGATCCGGTCCTGCTTTTGGCCGGCGAGCATGGCGTCAGCCCCGAACGGCATGCAGAGCTCATGCATCAACTTGGCTTCGACCGGCCGATCTGGGTGCAGTATTTCGACTTTCTATGGTCGGTGCTGCAAGGCGATCTCGGCCGATCGCTTGTCACTCATCGGCCTGTCCTGGCTGAATTTTCCACACTTTTTCCGGCCACTCTGGAACTCTCCGTCTGCGCCATCATCATCGCCACCGTCGTCGGCATTCCGATCGGCGTGATCGCTGCGATGAAGCGCGGCACATGGGTCGATCAGTCGGTGATGGGTGCCGCCCTCGTCGGCTATTCCATGCCGATCTTCTGGTGGGGCCTCCTGCTCATCATCTTCTTCTCCGGCGTGCTGCATTGGACCCCGGTCTCCGGGCGCATCTCGCTGCTCTACTATTTTCCCGCCCATACCGGCTTCATGCTGATCGACAGCCTGCTCTCGGGGCAGAAGGGCGCCTTCGTTTCGGCCGTCTCGCATCTCATCCTGCCGGCGGTCGTGCTTGCCACGATCCCGCTAGCGGTGATTGCGCGCCAGACGCGTTCGGCGATGCTCGAAGTGCTCGGCGAGGATTATGTGCGCACCGCGCGCGCCAAAGGCCTGTCGCAGGCCCGGGTCGTGGGCCTGCATGCGCTGCGCAATGCCTTGATCCCGGTGGTGACGACGATCGGCCTGCAGGTCGGCGTGATGATGGCGGGCGCCATTTTGACCGAAACCATCTTCTCATGGCCGGGCGTCGGCAAGTGGATGGTCGATTCCATTTTCAGGCGCGACTATCCGGCCGTGCAGGGCGGTCTTTTGATGATCGCAGTGATCATCATGTTCGTGAATCTGATCGTGGACCTGCTCTACGGGCTCATCAATCCCCGCATCCGGCACACGAGGTGACGCTATGAGCCGTATGGAAGCCGAAGCTGAGGAGATCGCAGCGGAATCGCCTCGTATGGCGATGCTGCGAGAGTTCTGGGCTTATTTCAGCGAGAACCGCGGCGCCGTCATCGGCCTCGTCGTCTTCGTCGTGATCTGCCTCGTCGCGATTTTCGCCGACGTGATCGCCCCCCATTCGGCGAGCGCGCAGTTTCGCGATTCGCTCCTCGTCCCGCCCGCCTGGCAGGAGGGCGGCTCGTGGGACTTCATCCTCGGGACCGACCCCGTCGGGCGCGACATTCTTTCGCGTCTTATCTATGGCAGCCGCTTTTCCTTGTTCGTCGGCTGCGTCGTGGTCGCTGGAGCGCTTGCGGTCGGCATCGTCGTCGGCCTCCTCGCCGGCTATTTCGGTGGCTGGTTCGATACCCTCGTCATGCGGGTGATGGACATCATCCTCGCTTTTCCGAGCCTGCTTCTCGCCCTGGCGCTGGTGGCGATCCTCGGTCCCAGCCTGACGAATGCGATGATCGCCATCGCGATCGTGCAGCAGCCGCATTACGTCCGCCTTACCCGTGCGGCGGTGATGGCGGAAAAGCAGCGCGATTACGTCACGGCTGCGCGTGTCGTGGGCGCAAGCCCGCTCCGGCTGATGGTCGTGACCATCCTGCCCAATTCGCTGTCTCCCCTCATCGTGCAGGCGGCCCTGTCTTTCTCCAATGCCATTCTCGATGCTGCAGCACTCGGCTTCCTCGGCATGGGCGCGCAGCCGCCGACGCCGGAATGGGGTACCATGCTCGCCGAAGCACGCGAGTTCATCCTGCGCGCCTGGTGGGTGGTGACCTTCCCGGGCCTTGCGATCCTCGTGACGGTGCTTGCGATCAACCTCGTCGGCGACGGGCTGCGCGACGCGCTCGACCCGAAGCTGAAGCGGAGCTGATGAAGCGCCGTGAGAGATTGCGCCACTGACAAAACCGGGCGGTCCACGTCCCAACGCCAAGCTTGAACCGCGATGCCCCTTCTTCACATCGAAAACCTCTCCGTCACGTTCCAGACCGCCTCCGGTCCGTTCCTTGCCGTCGACAGCGTCGATTTCAGCGTGGATGCGGGCGAACGTCTCGCGATCGTCGGGGAATCGGGCTCGGGCAAATCCGTCGCCATGCTCGCCGTCATGGGCCTTCTGCCGCCGACGGCGACCGTCACCGCGGATCGTATGGCCTTCGACGGGCAGGATCTGCGGCACCTGTCGCGGCGCGCCCGGCGTCGGGTGGTCGGCGGCGATATCGCCATGATCTTCCAGGAACCGATGTCGAGCCTCAATCCGTGCTTCACGGTCGGCTTTCAGATCAACGAAGCGCTTTCGGCTCACACCGACCTCACCCGTTCCCAAAGGCGTGAACGATCGGTGGAACTCCTGCGCTCCGTCGGCATCCCGGAGCCGGAGCGGCGCCTCTCGGCCTTCCCGCACCAGCTGTCCGGCGGCATGAGCCAGCGCGTGATGATCGCCATGGCGACCGCCTGCCAGCCGCGGCTTCTCATCGCCGACGAACCGACAACGGCTCTCGACGTGACCATCCAGGCGCAGATCCTCGACCTCCTCGTCGATCTGCAAAAAGAGCACGGCATGGCGCTCATCCTCATCACGCACGATATGGGCGTGGTGGCGGAGACGGCTCAGCGTGTCGTCGTGCAATATGCCGGCCAGCAAGTGGAGCGCCAGGACGTCATCGGCCTCTTCGACGCGCCGCATCATCCCTATACCTCAGCGCTCCTCGACGCGCTTCCCGACCGGGCGACGGGCGACCGGTTGCCGGCGATCCGCGGGGTCGTGCCGGGCCAGGGCGACCGGCCGAACGGCTGCCTCTTCAATCCCCGCTGCCCCTATGCCGACGACACCTGCCGCACCGTCGTGCCGCCGCGGCAGCCGCCGGCCCTCGGCGAGGCCTTGTGCCACTATCCTCTCAACCGTGCGGAGCAGGCGGCATGACGACGATCATCGAAGCGGCAAACCTGTCGCGCGTCTACGAAGTTCGGCGCGGTCTGTTTGCGGAGCCCGGCAAGGTGCGGGCGTTGACGGAGGCGAGTTTCTCGGTCACGGCCGGCACGACGCTCGCCGTGGTCGGCGAATCCGGCTGCGGGAAGTCGACGCTCGCACGGCTTCTCACCATGATCGAGCCGCCGTCGGATGGCGAACTCGTCATTGACGGGCATGATGTCGGCAAGTCCGGCCACAGCGATCTCGCCGCCCTGCGCAAGACGGTGCAGATCGTCTTCCAGAACCCCTACGGCTCTCTCAATCCGCGGCAGAAGATCGGCTCCATTCTGGAAGAGCCGCTTCTCATCAACACCGACATGCCCGGCAAGGCGCGCCGCGAAAAGGCGCTCGATATGCTGGAACGCGTCGGTCTGCGGCCGGAGCATTATAGCCGATATCCGCACATGTTCTCCGGCGGGCAGCGCCAGCGGATCGCGATTGCGCGCGCCCTCATGCTCGACCCGAAGATCCTCGTCCTCGACGAGCCGGTCTCGGCGCTCGATGTCTCCATCCAGGCGCAGGTTCTCAACATCCTCGCGGATCTGCAGGAAGAGCTCGGCCTCACCTACATCTTCATCAGCCACGACCTCTCCGTCGTGCGTTTCGTCGCCGACGAGGTGATGGTAATGTATCTCGGCCGGCCGGTAGAGATTGCGCCCGTGGAAACGGTGTTCGAGCAACCGCTGCACCCTTACACGGTGGCGCTTCTGTCGGCGACGCCTGTCGCCGATCCGCGACGCCCGCGCCAGAACATCAAGCTCGAAGGCGAACTCCCCTCTCCGTTCAATCCGCCTTCCGGTTGCCCCTTCCATCCGCGTTGCCGCTACGCGCGTGAGAAATGCGTTGAGGTCAGGCCGGAATTGACGCTGCACGGGCCGACGAAGGTCGCCTGCCACGGCATCGACGACGGCTGGATCGACTACACCGCCGTCCCGCCGGGAGGCGGCAAAGCTCCGATGCCGGACCACGCCGGAACCGAGCCTGCGGAACGGGAGGAAAGCGCGGTCAAATCTCCAGAGACGGGCGGCCCGCTCTAAGTCACGAGGATATTGGCCGCAGCGATCACAGAATATTCTGCGGGCCTGCAAGACAGCACGTCGACAACGGCTGCACGTCGAGGCGAACCTTTTCCATATCTCGTCGTTCGCCTCGGCATGACGCCGTTTTGGAAGTTGTCCGCCGCCGGTTTCGCAGCAACGGCCATCGCCTATGGGCCGGCCCGCATGGGGTTTGGCCTGTTCCTGCCGGAGTTCAGGTCGGCGTTCGGGATCTCAACCCAGACGGCGGGTCTCATATCGAGCCTGGGCTTCTTCGGCTTCTTCGCGGGACTTTTGATCTCGCAAGCGATGACGACCCGCAAAGGCCCGCGACTGCCCGTGATTTCCGGTCTGCTCGCAGCGACCATCGGCACCGGGATCGTCGCGGCGGCTTCGAACTTCACCGTGCTGTCATTCGGTGTTCTTCTCGCCATGTCGAGCGCCGGCTTCGCGTGGACGCCGTTCAACAACGCAGTCCATCGAACGGTGGACGATTGGTCTCGGCCGACTGCGCTTTCCTCCGTCAGCACAGGCACCAGCCTCGGCGTCGCCGCCGCGGGAACCGCCGCACTGATCATCAGCATCAGCGGCATTTCGTGGCGCTTGTGCTGGGCGATGTTCGCCATCGCCAGTGCGCTTGCGCTTGCCGGCAATTGGGCGGCGTTGCGGGAGGTCGCCGGAACGCCGGGCCCAGGGGTCGCGGAACAATGGCGCGTGCTGTTTCGCCGCTCGGCGATGCCGCTTTTCGGCATCGGCCTGTGCTACGGGATCACCTCGGCCATCTATATCTCGTTTGCGGCAGATCGGATCGCACAGGCCGGCGGGGTGGCGGGTCTTCCGAGAAACACCTCGGGCGGCCTCGTTTTCGTCTGCTACGGCATCGCCGGCCTGCTCGGCCTCTGCACGGCGAATGCCAAGGCGATGCTGGGCCTGGCGTGGCTGCTCCGCCTCCTTATGCTGGCCTGCGCCCTGTCTTTCGCCCTCATCGCCTTATGGCCAACGACCTCCGCCGGCATCATCCTCTCGGCCGCGCTTCAAGGCCTCTACGTCATGATGATGAGTGCGGCGTTGTCCTTCTGGTCGGACCGGCTCTTCCCGTCCCTGCCCTCGAAGAGCTTCACCGCCGTGCTGCTTGCCGTGGCTACGGGCAGTATCGTCGGGCCGGCGATCGCCGGCATCGCCTCTGACGCCTACGGTCCGATGTCAATGTTTTTGGGAAGCGCGGCCCTTGCAGCCGCCACCGCGGCGAGCTTTCGATCCAGACACATCTGGGAACGTCCCCCGGTGCATTCATCCGAAAACCTGTAAGGCGACGTTCAGTTCTCTCACGAACTCGGCGGCTCCGGCCTCGGAAGCGGGCCGAAGCGCTCCTCTTCCTCGTCTTCGGGAGCCGGTTCGACCTCGATCGTCCCCTGCAACACGCCGTCGAGATCACGCAGGAAATCCTTGATGCGGCGCGCGTTCTTGCCGAGATCGTGGCGTCCGAAGCGTGAGGCCGACCGCATATCGACAATTGCGCCATCAATGTCGCCATCGGTCGTGGGCGCGATACGGATCACCACATCATCGGGAAAGGCAAAGAGGATCGTGCGGGCGACCGCCTCGATCGTCGCGATACCTTCGCCCTCGACCGGATCCAGGCTTTCTTCGACTTTCCAGCCCCGATCTTTCACGACGGCCTGCGCGGCGGCAAACACGCGCTCGACCGTTAGCGGATAAAAGCGCGCTGTGAGCCGCGGATAGGCTGAGGCCTGGCTCTTCGCATCGGCGAGCGAGATCGCCTCATGGGGATGCGTCCAGAAGCGGGGCGGATCGTCCACATCCGTCGTGATGTCGTTGAGCGGCGGGTAAATGACCAGCGCCCCCATGGCGAGGCCGAAAAGGACGAGGGCGGGGGCGGCGAAGAAGAGTGCCGAAAAGGCCTGCCCGGCACCTTCGTCGCTGGCATTCCAGATGCGCACCAGTGCAAACACCGCCAGCGCGAAGGCGACGAGTGCCAGGCCATAGCCGAGCGCAACGGTCGGCGCGACGGCTTCCGTCGGCATCAAGCCGAAGCGGTTGCCAAGCCCCGTCAGGACGAGGACCGGCAACGACAGGACAGCGAGCCTGCGCGCCCACCTTGCGGATCGGGAATGTCGGATCGGCGGACGCGCAGCCACTTATCGTCTTTTCCTAGGCTTCGACGGCCGGGCGGTAATCGCGGAACTGGTCGCGCAGCGCCATCTTCTGGATCTTGCCGGTCGCCGTGTGTGGAATTTCCTCAACGAAGGCAACATCGTCGGGAGCGGCCCACTTGGCCACTCTCTGACGAACGAAGTCAAGAATGTCTTCCCTCTCGGGCCGCACATCCTTCTTCGGCACGATGATGAGGAGCGGGCGCTCGCCCCATTTCTCGTTGGCCACGCCAATTACCGCGGCTTCGGCGACATCGGGGTGAGCGACCGCCGCATTTTCGAGTTCGATCGACGAGATCCATTCGCCACCCGATTTGATCACGTCTTTGGAGCGGTCGGTGATCTGCATATAGCCGTAAGGATCGATATGGGCGACGTCGCCCGTGTCGAAGAAACCTTGCTCGTCGAGAAGCGGACCGCCCTCGCCTTTGAAATAGGCTTTCGCGACGGCCGGTCCGCGGACCTTCAGACGCCCGAAAGTCTTGCCGTCCCAGGGCAGCGGCTCACCGGCATCGTCGGTGACCTTCATCTCGACCGTGAAGGGCGGATGCCCCTGTTTCTGCAGCACGTCGAGACGCGCTTCGCCCTTGAGACCCTGATATTCTGGCGTCAGCGTGCACACCGTTCCGAGAGGGCTCGTCTCCGTCATGCCCCAGGCGTGGATGACCTCCACATCGTAATTGTTCTGGAACTTCTCGATGACCGCACGCGGACAGGCCGAGCCGCCGATGACCACCCGCTCGAGATGCGGAAGCTTGCTGCCCGTTTCTTCCAGATATGACAGAAGCATCAGCCATACCGTCGGCACGGCGGCGGTCACCGTCACCTTCTCCTCGTCGAGAAGCTGGTAGATGGATGCGCCATCCATTTTCGGCCCGGGCATCACCATTCCGGCGCCGACCATGGGAGCGGCAAAACAGATCGCCCAGCAATTGGCGTGAAACATCGGCACGACCGGCATGATCCGGTCACTGCTCGACAAATCGATCATGTCGGGAAGGCTCGCGACCATCGCATGCAGGACGTTGGAGCGATGCGAATAGATGACGCCCTTCGGAACGCCCGTCGTGCCGGAAGTGTAGCACATGCCGGCAGCGGTGTTTTCGTCGAAGCTCTCCCAGGCAAAATCCCCGTCCGCTTCGTCGAGCCATTCGTCATACGGGACGAGATCGAGCGAGGAAGACGGCAGATGCGCCCGATCGCTCATCACGATCACCTTCTCCAGGGTGGGCAGAGCATCCTTCAGCTTCTCAACGAGCGGCACGAAAGTGAGATCCGTGAAGAGAAGCCGGTCTTCCGCGTGGTTGATGATGTAGGTGATCTGCTCGGCAAAGAGGCGCGGATTGACCGTGTGGCAGATCGCGCCGATGCCCATAACGCCGTACCAGACTTCCAGATGGCGCATCGTGTTCCAGCCGAGCGTCGCCACCCGGTCGCCGAGCCGGATCCCATGCGCCGTCAGCTGCTGCGACAGCTTCAGGGCCCGTCGCCTGATCTCACGGTAAGTTGTGCGATGAATCTCCCCTTCCACGAGCCGCGACACCACCTCGCGGTCGCCATGATAGGTCGCGGCATGATCGAGGATGCGATGGCAGTTCAAGGGCCAGTCTTGCATGAGACCGTGCATGTTGTTCCTCCCTCTCGCCTTTCGGCGTTATGTCATCGCCCAGCACAATTGAGCGCTGCAGCGTGAGCGCATTGTCTCTCGGCTCGCAAAAAGCCGCAATCGCGTCGAACTCTTTCCCAAGACAGGCGTTAGGCGCTTCGTATGGCTCAAGAAAATCTCGCCGGCATCGAAGCCGGCAACGGCAAAGACAAACGCGAAGACAGTTTCTCTCTGCCGCAGTTGGATTTCGAGATGGCTCTCGACATGGCCGACGGCGACAGCGCCTCCTGGATCGACCTGGTGCGCCACGCGGCCGAGACGTCAGGCGGAGACCTGCTTTTCGTCCTGCCGAGCTTTTCCGGCGACGGGGAGGCCACGGAGAAGGCGATGGTGCGTCTGCCCGATGGGGAGGAGGATGTTCTCATCGCCGTCAGCCACGATGATGACGGCTTCCATTATGAGGCCGAGGCGGCGATCGACGAGGAATTGAAGGATTTCGCGCACGCCTCGATTGACGTTTTGCGGCGTATGCAATCCGACGCTCAGATCGTGACGCCCCTCGCCGAAACCGAGAACTAAAACAAAGTGTTGCGCGAAGCGCCGCAGGTGTCGATTTCGGATTGCCGTTAAGAGCGCTTTAAGTCTACGAGGCCCACAATTTCAACACCGCAACTGCGGAATGGACCTTCAAGATGCACGACCGAAAAGAGACGGCTTTCCAGTCGCAACATCACGATCAACAAGTCGCTGAGCGGCTGCGCCAGCGCTATCAGCAGATCGGCATTCCGGCCGTCCGGGCCGCCGCCACGATGAAAAGCGCTCAGGCCAAGGCCGCGCAGAAGGGCTGATCAGGCCAGCCACCGCTCCAAGCGGCTCAGCCCTTCCTGCATCGCCTCCTCCGCGCCTGCGAAGGAGAAGCGCATGGTCAGGTGGCCGCGCGCCGGATCGAAATCGGCGCCGGGCGTGGCAGCGACGCCTGCCTCCTCCAGCATGCGACGGGCAAAGCTCGTCGAATCGTTGGTGAAGCGGGCGACAGACGCGTAGACGTAGAAGGCACCGTCGGCCGGCGGTATCGCCTGGAAGCCGAGTTTCGGCATCCGCTCCAGAAGAAGCGTGCGATTGCGCGCGTAACCGGCCTTGATCGCTTCCAGCTCCTGCGTGCAGTCGAAGGCGGCGATCGCCGCGCGCTGCGACAGATCCGGCACGGAAATGTAGAGCGACTGCGCCAGACACTCCATGGGCCGCACGAGATATTCGGGCAGCACCATCCAGCCGATGCGCCAGCCGGTCATGCAATAATATTTCGAGAACGAATTGATCACGATCGCTTCGTCGGAAAACCTCAGCGCCGTTTCCGCGCGGCCGGCAAAATCGAGACCGTGATAGATCTCGTCCGAGATGAATCGGATACCGAGCTCGTTGCAGGTGGCGATCAGCGCCTCGAGTTCCTCAGGCGGGGTCATCGTGCCGGTCGGGTTGGCCGGACTTGCGATCAAAAGACCTGACAGCGGCGTTTCACGATGCGCGCGCCGCAAATGGTCGGGCGTCAGGATCCAGTGCGTATCGGGACCGACCGGGATTTCGACAGCCTCGAGCCCGAGCACGGAGAGGATGTTGCGGTAGGCTGGATAGCCGGGCGCCGCCATGGCGATGCGCGCGCCGGCATCGAAAGCCCCCAGGAAGGCGAGCATGAAGCCGGCCGATGAGCCTGTCGTCACCGCCACCCGTTCCGGATCGAGGTCGATGCCGTAGGTTTCGCCGTAGTGGCGGGCGATCCTTTGCCGCAGCGTGCGAATACCGAGCGCTTCCGTGTAGCCGAGACGTCCGTCCTTGAGCGCCAGGCGGGCAGCCTCCAGCACAGCCGCGGGCGCCGGCGCGCCGGGCTGGCCGACTTCCATGTGAACGATGTCGCGGCCTTCGCTCTCAAGTTTCGCGGCGGCGGAGAGCACATCCATTGCGATGAACGGTTCCACCGCGCTGCGCATGGACGGCTTACGTGGGAACACGCGTCCTCCTGCGTCATCTGCACGCCACATTGTTTGCCCTTTGTCGATGCTAATCTTGGACCCAGCCTGAGAACGATTGACCGGCCGTTCCGCAATTCCTAGCGTGAAGTTGCATCCGTGAACAGCATCACCGGCCATCTGCGTCCCCTTTCCGCGCCATGACCTCGATCCTCCTGCGCCGCTTCCGCCACACTGCAAAGGCCGTCTTCAGTCTCGGCCTCGCCGCGAGCCTCGCCTTCGCCGCACAGCCCGAGACAGCTTCGGCGCAGCAGCGGCAGATGAAGATCATCCGTGACGCGGAGATCGAGGCACTCTTGATGGACTATGCTCGACCGATCTTTCGGGCGGCCGGCATCGGTTCTTCGGGAGCGCAGATCGTCATCATCGACGACCGCGATTTCAACGCCTTCGTGGCGAGCGGGCGGCGCATGTACATCAATTCGGGGGCGCTCTTGGAGGCGGAGACGCCCAACGAGATCATCGGCGTCATTGCCCACGAGACGGGACATCTCGCGGGCGGACACCTTCAGAACCTCCGCAACGAAATGGCCCGCGCCCAGGCGATCGGCGCCATCGCCTCGATCCTGAGCGCCGGTGCGATGGTGGCCGGAGCAGCCGCCGGCTCCAGCGCCGTCGGGCGCGGGGGCGCGGCGGCCATGACGGCCGGACCGGGCATGGCCATGCGATCCGTCCTCAGCTATCGGCGAGCTCAGGAAATCTCGGCCGACCGTGCGGCGCTCACCTATCTCAATGCCACCCATCAATCGGCAAAGGGCATGATCAAGACCTTCCGCCGATTCGCCGACCAGTCGCTGTTTTCGGCGCAATATGTCGATCCCTACGTGCAATCGCACCCGATGCCGGCCGAGCGCATCGCGCAGCTGGAGACGATTGCAGCCAAGAGCCAGTATTGGGATGCCAAGGATCCCCCTTCGCTGCAGCTTCGTCACGATATGATGCGGGCAAAACTCTCCGGCTACACGGAATCGCCTGCGCGGGTGGAGCAGCGCTTTCCGCGCTCACAGAAGACACTGCCGTCCGCCTATGCCCATGCGATCCTCGCCTACCGCACGGGAGGCGTGCGCAATGCGCTCGGCCAGATCGACGCCCTCATCAGGAGCGATCCGAACAATCCCTATTTCTACGAATTGAAGGGGCAGGCGCTCCTG
Organism: Afifella aestuarii; assembly: GCF_004023665.1. Lineage (NCBI taxonomy): Bacteria > Pseudomonadati > Pseudomonadota > Alphaproteobacteria > Hyphomicrobiales > Afifellaceae > Afifella > Afifella aestuarii. Next base: position 713,181 of record NZ_SAUF01000002.1, on the reverse strand, counting down.
GAATCCGGCAAGGCCGATGCCGCCGTCGCGCCGTTGCGGCAAGCTTATTCGCTGGCGCCGGATGCCGGCCTCATCCGCATCCTGCTCGGTCACGCGATCCTGGAGACGGGCCGTGACAATCTTCTTGGCGAGGCGATCGGTCATTTGCGGGCGGGCGTCACCAGCGAGCCGCTTTCCTCGCTCGGTTATCGCTATCTCGCCATGGCCTATGCCCGTCAGGGCCATATCCCGCAGGCTGAACTTGCCACGGCCAACGGCCTTCTCATTGACGGCGACGTCAGGACAGCGCAGAGCTACGCCAAACGGGTTCAAGCGAAGGTGAAGCGCGGCTCGCCGGAATGGCTGCAGGCCGATGACATTCTCACCTATAAGCCGCCTGACACCCAACGCTAAGTCCTGATGGAACAGAACACAGCCAGGTATTCCGTATGAACGCGCTTCGTATCTTCTACGCCTCGATCGTCGCTGCAGCTTTGATCCTTGCCGTTTCGGTCGGTTATGTGATCAGCCAGACGAGCGGATCTGAGACATCGCCCGCAGCGACCGAGCAAGGTGCCGTCTCCGATGACAGCACCGGCGCGACACAACAACTGGTGCGCGATTATCTGGTCTCCAATCCGGAGGTCATCGAAGAGGCGCTCATGGCGCTGCAGAACAAGCGCGTCGAAGAAGCCCGGAGCCAGCAGAGCGAGACGATCACGCGCATGCAGGACCAGCTGTTCAATTCCAAGAACCAGGTCGTGCTCGGCAATCCGGACGGTGCGGTCACGCTCGTGGAGTTCTTCGATTACAATTGCGGTTATTGCCGCCGCGCCTATCCCGACATGATGGCGCTCATCGACAACAATCCCGACCTCAAGATGGTGTTGAAGGAGTTCCCGATCCTTTCCGAAGGCTCGGTGCAGGCAGCCAGGATCGCCGTTGCCGTCGACGTCGTCGCTCCGGACCGCTATAGCGATTTTCACCGGGAAATGATGACGCGCGGCGGCCAGGCCGACCGTGCCAAGGCGCTCGATGTGGTGCGCGATCTCAATCTCGATGTCGCAGCGATTGAGGCCAAGGCCGGCGAGAGCTCCGTCGACGAAAACCTGGCCGAGGTGCAGTCTCTGGCGCGCGCTCTCGATATTTCGGGCACGCCGTCCTACATCATCGCCGACGAGGCCGTTCCGGGCGCGGTCGGCTTCGACCAATTGCAGCAGAAGGTTTCCGCTGCGCGCAAATGCGGTGGCAACACGCTCAGTTGCTGAGAGAGTTGCTGGGCAAGAGGCACAGACGGGAACGAGGCGTTGATGTCAGAGCGCGAGTTTGAACAAAGGGTAGCGGCCGTATGAAGAAGTTTTTCCTGCATCTTTTCACCTGGTGGCACGACGCGACCCTCAACACGCGCTTCTTCACTTGGCGAAAAGGCATCTTCGTCGGCGAGGACGATGCCGGGAACCGCTATTACCGGCACAGGAAGACCAATTCTCGCTGGGTGCTTTACAACGGCGATCCGGAAGCATCACGCGTGCCGCCGGGATGGTACGGCTGGCTGCATTATCGCACGGACATCCCGCCGACGGACGAGAGCTACACTGCGCCAGCCTGGGAGAAACCGCATCGGCCGAACATGACCGGCACCGCCGGCGCCTATCATCCGCCGGGCTCCCTCACGACGCCGGAAACGCGCCCCAACGTCACCGGCGATTACGAGCCGTGGACGCCCTGATCCTGCCTCACAAAGGGTGTCTTTGCACAGCGCCCTAGGCGCCAAGCGGAACTCTTCGGATCGCGTTCCCTTTGAACGGATATCTTTTATGACGCGGATTTTTCTCGCCGCTCTTGCGATCGCCATGTCGATCCAGGCTGCAGCGGCAGAGCCCATCAAGAATCCCGTGGCCGTGTTTCGCGGCCTCGACAAGATCACCGGCCGGATCATCACCTTCGATGTGCGGATCGACGAAACGGTGCAATTCGGTGCGCTGCAGGTGACGCCGCGGGTGTGCAATACGCGCCCGCCGACGGAGCCGGAGCAGACGACGGCGTTCGTCGAGATCGACGAGATCACGCTGTCCAACGAAGTGCAGCGCATCTTCACCGGCTGGATGTTCGCCTCGAGCCCCGGTCTGCACGCCGTCGAGCATCCGGTCTACGACGTGTGGCTCGTCAATTGTAAGGCCAGCGTCGACGAAATGAGCGAAGAGCCGCGCGGGCCCGATGCTCTGCCTGAGCTTGCGCCGGACAGCAGTCAGGGGACCGAGGAAGAAGCCCCGCCGGAAGACTAAGCGCGGCCCCCAGGGTCGCCCCCACCTTCCGTCTCTTCGGCCGAACTCTGATCCATCTTGTCGAGACGGAAGAAGTCGGCCTCCACCTGAAGCGCCTCTTCCAGCATCTCCTGATAGCGCGCACGCGACACGGACACGGCGCCGAAGGTTTCGAGATGCGAGGTCGTGAATTGCGTGTCGAGGAGCGCGTAGCCGCCCACGCGCAAACGTTCGACGAGGGCGACGAGCGCCACCTTCGAGGCATCGCGGGCATCAGAGAACATGCTCTCGCCGAAGAAGGCGCCGCCCAGCGACAGGCCATAAAGGCCACCGACGAGCCTTCCCTCCTGCCACGCCTCGACCGTATGCACATAGCCGCGCCGGAAGAGCGCGCCGAAGAGACGGCGGATCTCGCCGTTGATCCATGTCGAGCGGCGCCCCGGACGCCGCCTGGCGCATCCGCCGATCACCGCGTCGAAATCGGTGTCGACGCGGATCTCGAAAAGCCCTGAGCGCATGGTCCGCCTGAGCCTGCGCGGCACATGGAAGGTCTCGAGCGGGATGATGCCCCGCTCGTGCGGCTCGACCCAGAACAGGTTCGGATCGTCGGCCGAATCGGCCATCGGAAAGATGCCGCAGGCATAGGCCTTGAGCAGAATATCGGGCGTAATGGCGAATGCGTCTTCGCCGCGCATCGGCTCAGGCGATCAGCTTGTCGCGCGAGCTCGTTTCCGCCAGAAACTTCTCGAGCCAGCGGATATCATACGCGCCATTGGCGATATCGGCATTCGCCACAAGATCACGGAAGAGCGGCAGCGTCGTCTCGATGCCATCGACAACGAACTCGTCGAGGGCGCGGCGCAGGCGCATCATGCATTCCACTCGCGTGCGCCCATAGACGATCAGCTTGCCGATCAAGCTGTCGTAATGCGGCGGCACCCGATAGCCCTGATAGACGGCCGAATCGACGCGCACGCCGAGGCCGCCCGGCGGGTGATAATAGCTGATGCGGCCCGGAGAAGGCGAAAACGTCTCCGGGTTCTCCGCGTTGATGCGGCATTCGATGGCGTGGCCCCTTATGACCACGTCTTCCTGACGAACGGAGAGAGGCGAACCGGCGGCGACCCGAAGCTGTTCGACGACGAGATCGATGCCCGTCACCGCTTCCGTCACCGGATGCTCCACCTGCAGACGGGTGTTCATTTCGATGAAATAGAACTCGCCGTTCTCGTAGAGGAATTCGACGGTGCCGGCGCCGCGGTAGCCGAGATTGGCCATGGCATTGGCGACGGTCTCGCCGATGCGGCTGCGCTCTTCCTCGTTGAGGGCGGGAGACGGCGCCTCTTCCCAGACCTTCTGGTGGCGACGCTGCAGCGAACAATCGCGCTCGCCGAGATGGATCGCTGTCCCCTCGCCGTCGCCCATGACCTGAACTTCGATGTGGCGCGGATTGGCGAGGTATTTTTCCACATACATGGAATCGTCACCGAAGGCCGCCATCGCTTCGGCTTTGGCGGTTGCGAGCGCCGACGCCACTTCATCGGGCCCGTTGGCCACCTTCATGCCGCGGCCACCGCCGCCGGCTGCGGCCTTCAAGAGGACGGGGTAGCCGACTTCGGCGGCGATCCGCGAGGCTTCGGCGGCATCGGTGATCGCGCCCTTGGAGCCCGGGACGACGGGGATGCCGAGCGCCATCGCCGTTTCCTTGGCCTGCACCTTGTCGCCCATCAGGCGGATATGCTCGGCCGTCGGGCCGATGAAGGTGATGCCGTGGGCGGCGAGAATATCGGCAAAGCGCGCGTTTTCCGACAGAAAGCCGTAGCCTGGATGCACGGCGTCTGCGCCCGTGATCTCGCAGGCGGAGACGATCGTCGGAATGTTGAGATAACTCTGGGAAGCCGAAGGCGGACCGATACACACGCTCTCGTCGGCGAGACGCACATGCATGGCGTCCGCATCGGCGGTCGAGTGCACAGCCACGGTCTGCACGCCCAGCTCCTTGCAGGCACGCAGGATCCTGAGTGCGATTTCCCCGCGATTGGCGATTAGAACCTTGGAAAACATCGGCCCGCCTGTTCGTCTCATTCGATGATCAACAGGGGCTCGCCGTATTCCACCGGCTGGCCATCCTCGACGAGGACGGCGCTGACGCGTCCGGAATGCGGAGCCGCGACTTCGTTCATGTGCTTCATCGCTTCCACGATGAGGACCGTCTGGCCTTCGCGCACCGTATCGCCGATTTCGACGAAAGGCCGCGCGCCTGGCGCGGGCGCACGGTAGACCGTGCCCACCATGGGCGAAGGAACACAGCCCGGATGCCGGCTCGGATCGTCCATCGCTTCCGGTGCATCCGCCGCGTCGCGTGCGGAGGGTGCAGCTTCCGCCGGCACGGAGACGGCATAATTCGCCGCCGGCGCCGGCCCCAGATTGCGCGCCACGCGGATGCGCAAATCTTCGTTTTCGATTTCGATCTCGGAAAGCTCGGTTTCCTTCAGGAGCTCGGCCAGCTCACGCACCAGCTCCTTGTCGATCGCACGCTTCTTTTCAGCCATGCCTAAGTCTCAAGCCTCCCGGCCTCGTTCATCTCGATCAGCGCCTCGGCTGCCAGCCAGTAGGACTGCGCGCCGAAGCCACAGACCACACCCTGCGCCACCGGCGCGATATAAGAATGGTGTCTGAACGCTTCGCGAGCGAAGACGTTCGACAAATGCACTTCAATGACGGGCGCAGCGATGGAACGAACCGCATCGGCGAGCGCCACAGAAGTGTGGGTGTAGGCGCCCGCATTGAGCACCACACCCTTCGCGCCATCCGCCGCATGGACGAACTCGACGAGTTCGCCTTCATGGTTGGTCTGACGAAAAATCAAATCGTACCCCCGCTCCTGAAGGCGGTCACGCAACATCGCTTCGATATCGGCAAGCGTAGCCATCCCATAGATCGACGGTTCCCGGACACCGAGACGGTTGAGATTTGGACCGTTGAGGATATGGAGGACGGGCGCCATGCAGCCATTAAGGAGGTGGGCAATTGGGCGTGTTTTAGACGTTTTGACGAGCGGGTCAAACGAACGCGGCGGGTTTCCCGCAACCATTTCGCCGCGGCAGCCATAATAGAGGCCAGGTTCGCACCAACTTCTTCACCATGTTGTCACTTTCCTATCTCTGGCAGGACGCCGCCTTGCGGTTTGCCGACCTCACCTCCCCGAAGCGGGGCTATCAGCGGATATCCGACATCGCGTACGGCGTGGGACCGCGCCACAAGCTCGATCTCTACAAGAGCGAATCACCACGTGAGAACACACCGCTGGTGGTGTTTTTCTATGGCGGCGGATGGGACAGCGGCAGGAAGGCGGATTACCGATTCATCGCCCAGGCGTTCACCACGCTCGGCTGCGACGTCGCAATCCCCGATTACCGCCTCTATCCGGACGTGCACTTTCCGCAGTTCGTCGAAGACGGGGCGAAGGCCGTCGCCTTCCTCGCCTCAGGCAAGGCTGACGGGCTTCGCCGTCCCGTCTTTCTCGCCGGACATTCGGCCGGAGCCCAGATCGCTTTCCTTCTGACGCTCGACGGCCGCTATCTCGCAAAAGCCGGCAGCGCGGTGGAGACCGCTGTGCAAGGCGCGATCGGTCTCGCCGGTCCTTACGACTTCCTGCCGCTCGAAGAGGAACGCTACAAGCGCGTCTTTCCCTTGGAGACGCGCGCGGCAAGCCAACCGATCGCCTTCGTGGAGGGCCCGACGCCGCCGGTCTTTCTCGCCACCGGGACCGCGGACCGGACCGTCGATCCGGCCAATTCGGAACGCCTCGCCAGAAAGCTACGCAGCTTCGGCAACGAACATGTCACACACGTCATCTATCCGAAAATCGGCCATGCGGAGCTGATCGGGACTTTGCTGCCATTGCTGCAGCGCAGAGCGCCTCTCCTCGCCGATCTGGGCGACTTCATCGAGGCGTATTCGCAACCGCCAACGCCCTCGCCGGAGCCTGTTCGAGAAGCCGTTCCGACGATGTGAAGGCTTCACACAAAGTGCGAAAAAGACATAGGTTTTCGACAGTTTGTACGTTTCGTCTCATTCCAGACACTGCATAAAAAAGCGATAATCCCAGGGTAAGTGATTCGTCCAGGCGAACGGCCCGACCGATTTCTACCCCACGGCGAATAAGGGCCGTATGGGTGCATCGCAGCAAAGGCATTCGCCGGTCCATCTCCTCGTCAATCTTGCCAAAAACAAGCTGAACAAAGCACGGGAAAGGCAGGCAGGCACGGTGTCCGCAACGAGAAGCGAGATGCAGCGCTATTCGCTGGAAGAGAGCGCTCGCGCCATCGCCGAGACCGGCGCGCTTTTGATCTGGCGCGCAGCGCCGGACGGAACGCCTTTGGCAGCACTCGCGGATACGCGCCAGATTGAGGTTCCGGCGGGTTTGCCGTTCGCCTGCATCGCTCTGGTCCATCCAGAAGACCAGGAGCCGATGCGCGCAAAGTGGCATCGCTGCCTTGCCGAGGTGTCGCCATTCGACATGCGTTATCGCCTCCGTCAGTCAGACGGCTCGTATCGCTGGACACGCGGGCGCGGCATCCCGCTGATGACGGACGAGGGAGGTGTACAGGAATGGGTCGGCACGGTCGGCGACATCCATGACCACGTCACGATGGAAGCCGCTCTCAGTCTGAGCGAGGAACGCTTGCGGCTCGCCCTGGAGAGCACCGGCCTCGGCATCTGGGAATATGACGTTGCGACAGGCGTCACCTGGCTGTCGGAAACCGCAGCTCAACTCCTGCAGCGTCCGGGCCTTCGCCTCACTCCAAGGGAACGCCATGCCGTTCTCCATCCCGATGACCGCCCAGCGTTGATGGCTCTTTTCCGTAATGCGGTCGCACGGCGCAGCGAAGAGCGCTTCGAGGCTGAGTTCCGCATCCGCCGCGGGGATCCCGCCGAAACGATCTGGGCCGCATGTTCCGCGCGCCTCGTCTTTCGTGCGAACGGCGCACTCTCGCGCATCATCGGCACGCTTGGCGACATCACGGAGCGGCGCTGGCAGCAGGAGACGCTCTTCCGACTGGCGCATTACGACCACCTCACGGGTCTTCCGAACAGGCGGCGGCTCGCTCAGCTCTTCGCAGAGCATGGGGCGCATGCGACGCGCATGGGCTTTCTGATCGTCGACATCGACAATTTCAAAGATACCAACGACCGATTCGGCCATGCGATCGGCGACGAGGTTCTGCGCGCCGTGGCACGGCGGCTGCGGGATGTAATCCCGGACGAGGCGCCCATCGCCCGCCTCGGCAGCGATGAATTCGGCGTGCTCCTCCCCGGATTGGATCACAACGGCCAGGCACTCGCCATGGCGCAACAGATCCACGAGGCATTCGCCTTCCCCTTCCCGGCCCCCGAACGCAGCGTGCATCTTTCCGCCGGCATCGGCATCGCTTTTGCCAAAGAGCGCAGCGAAGGCATGGGCACGCTTCTCGTCGAAGCCGATCTTGCCGTCACAGAGGCAAAACGGGCTGGCCATAGTGAAACGGCATTCTTCGCACCTGCGCTGCGTGAGCGCCTGCACCGACGGCAGCAGCTTTGCGATGAGTTCGAGCGCGCGCTCAAAGAGGACGAGTTCGATCTCTTCTATCAGCCGCAGGTCGCGCTGCAGGATGGAAACATCATCGGCGCCGAGGCGCTCTTGCGCTGGCGTCATCCGGAGCGAGGCCTTCTCGAACCGAAGGACTTTCTGCCGATTCTCGCCCAAAGTCGCTGGGCGCGACCGACGGGAGACTGGGTGCTGCGACGGGCCTGTCTCGACGCGGCAAAACTGGCGGCCCAGGGCGAGCCTTTGCGCGTCGCCGTTAATTTGTTTTCAGCCCAGCTGCAGAGCGGCGCGCTTGACCGCACGATCGAGCGCTGTCTCGCGGAAAGCAGTCTGCCGGCGCATCTCCTCGAGATCGAGATCACCGAGCACGTGATTTTGTCCAACGATGAGGCGACCCTCGCCAGGCTCGACCGAATCACCGATCTCGGCTGCTCCCTCGCCTTCGATGATTACGGCACCGGCTATGCCTCCCTCTCCATGCTGACCCGCTATCCGGTGACGCGTCTCAAGATCGAGCAGAGCTTCATCACCTCGGTCTGCATTGATGATACCCATGCGACGATCGCCGAGGCGATCTTGTCGCTCGCCAAGAGCCTCGGCCTCGGGGTAACGGCTGAAGGCGTAGAAACCTCAGAACAGGCGCAATGGCTCAAAACGCATGGCTGTCCTGAAGGCCAGGGACGCCTCTTCGGCATGGCAATGCCGCTTCTCGAACTGCACGGCCGTGTGCTTGGCTGGCCGGCTCGGCGGCACCCCTAGAAAGCCTTAGAAACTGCCCGCAAAGCCTTTGGTGTCTTGAGCGAATCGCCTTTCTGCGCTCCGTCGGCCACGGAGGCTGCGTGCACTCTTTTCCCCATATATCTGCGCTTCCTCCACAACATCTCGATTCATCGCTTGTGATGCCCACAAGGGATTGACGAAGCGGCGCCGAAGCACATAGCTTCCGGACAATGACAGGCGCCCACGGCGTCGCCGTCATAAGTCAGCGTAAAATCACAGTTTTCGAGTGAGAGTCCGGGCCCTGCGCCCGGCCCTTAGCTGTGCCCTGAGCAAACGAGCCCCTCCGTCACAAAACCGCAATATGTGGTGGATTTAGGGGTTTGTTTACACTATATATGGAGGATCGGTTTGCGACCCCGCCAACATCGGGGCGAGCCATTCTCTGGGACAAATGCGGCAGTCCTTTCAAACGGACTCCAGGCAAAGGGCGGTCAGCATGGCCGGCCCTTGGGATGAGGAGAGATTATGCGGATTTCGCGCCATTACACGCAGGCGGGGCAGTCGCCCTACGCGTCCATCGAATTTCGCACAGCCACCAGCGAGATCCGCAATCCGGACGGGTCCGTCGTCTTCCGGCTGGAGAATTTCGAGGTGCCGGCGCAGTTCAGCCAGGTGGCGGCCGATATCCTGGCGCAGAAATATTTCCGCAAAGCGGGCGTGCCGGCGCGCCTGACCCGCGTCGAAGAGAATTCTGTCCCCTCCTTCCTGTGGCGCTCGGTCGCCGATTCGGAAGCGCTTGCGGACCTGCCCGAGGAAGAGCGAATCGGTTCTGAGAGCGACGCACGCCAGGTCTTCGACCGGCTCGCCGGCGCCTGGGCCTATTGGGGCTGGAAGGGCGGCTATTTCGATGGCGAAGAGGACGCGGAAGCCTTCTTCGACGAGATGCGCTACATGCTCGCCACTCAGAAGGCGGCGCCGAATTCTCCGCAATGGTTCAATACGGGCCTCTTTTGGGCCTATGGCATCGATGGACCGAGCCAGGGCCATTATTACGTCGATTTCCAGACCGGAAAACTCGTCAAGTCGAAGAGCTCCTACGAGCATCCGCAGCCGCATGCCTGCTTCATCCAGTCGGTCGCCGACGACCTCGTCAACGAGGGCGGCATCATGGATCTGTGGGTGCGCGAGGCGCGGCTGTTCAAATACGGCTCGGGCACCGGTTCGAACTTTTCGAACTTGCGCGGCGAAGGCGAAAAGCTGTCGGGCGGCGGCAAGTCGTCGGGCCTGATGAGTTTCCTCAAGATCGGCGACCGTGCCGCGGGCGCCATCAAGTCGGGCGGCACGACGCGGCGCGCGGCAAAGATGGTGATCGTCGACATCGATCATCCCGACATCGAGCAGTACATCGACTGGAAGGTGCGCGAAGAGCAGAAGGTGGCCGCCCTCGTCACCGGCTCGAAAATCGTCTCGCAGCATCTCAAAGCCGTGATGCGCGCCTGCGTGAATTGCGAAGGCCCGGGCGGCGATTGCTTCGAGCCCGCCAAGAACCCGGCCCTGAAGCGCGAAGTGCGCGCCGCCAAGAAGGCGCAGGTGCCGGAGGCCTATATCCGCCGCGTCATCCAGTTCGCGCGCCAGGGCTACACCGACATCGAATTCCCGACCTACAACACCGATTGGGATTCGGAGGCCTACCTCACCGTTTCGGGGCAGAACTCCAACAATTCCGTCTCGATCCGCGACGACTTCCTGCGCGCCGTAGAATCCGACGGCACCTGGGACCTCATCAACCGCATCGACGGCAAGGTCGCCAAGCGTGTGCGGGCCCGCGAATTGTGGGACCAGATCGGCTTTGCCGCCTGGGCCTCTGCGGATCCCGGCCTCCACTTCAACTCGACGATGAACGACTGGCACACCTGCCCGGCCTCGGGGCGCATCAACGCCTCCAATCCGTGCTCGGAGTACATGTTCCTCGACGACACGGCCTGCAATCTCGCCTCGCTCAACCTTCTGCAGTTCCTGAAGGAGGCCGACGAGAGCGGCCACCGCGCCTTCGACGTGGAAGCCTTCGAGCATGCCGTCCGCCTGTGGACGATCGTGCTTGAGGTCTCCGTCCTGATGGCGCAGTTCCCGTCGAAAGAGATCGCGCAGCTTTCCTACAAGTTCCGCACGCTCGGCCTCGGCTTCGCCAATATCGGCGGGCTCCTGATGAGTTCGGGCATCCCCTATAACAGCGAGGAAGGCCGCGCCATCTGCGGGGCGATCAGCGCCATCATGACGGGCACCGCCTATGCCACCTCGGCGGAAATGGCGGCCGAACTCGGCGCCTTCCAGGGCTTTCCGCCGAACCGGGCGCATATGCTGCGCGTCATCCGCAACCACCGGCAGGCCGCGCATGGCGAGGCCGCGGGTTATGACGGGCTCAACACCAATCCGGTGCCGCTCGATCACGACGTCTGCGTTCGCCTCGGCGACGACGGCAAGGCCTTGTCGGAGCACGCCAAGGCGGCCTGGGACCGGGCGCTCGATCTCGGCGAGAAGCACGGCTATCGCAACGCCCAGGCGACGGTGCTCGCCCCGACCGGCACGATCGGCCTCGTCATGGATTGCGACACGACCGGCATCGAGCCCGATTTCGCCCTGGTGAAATTCAAGAAGCTCGCCGGCGGCGGCTATTTCAAGATCATCAACCGGGCGGTGCCGGAAGCCTTGAAGCGGCTCGGCTATACGGCCGAACAGATGTCCGACATCGCCGATTATGCCGTCGGTCACGGCTCGCTCGACGATGCCCCGGGCGTGAATATTGCGGCCCTTCAGGAGAAGGGCATGTCGGAGGCGGCGATTGCCAAGGTGAAGGCAGCTCTTGCCTCCGCCTTCGACATCAAATTCGTCTTCAACCGCTGGACGCTCGGCGACGAAGAGATGGCGTCTCTCGGCGTCTCCGCCGAAGCGATGGCCGATCCCGCTTTCGACGTTCTCGCCCATCTCGGCTTTTCCAAGAGCGAGATCGAGGCCGCCAACACTTTCTGCTGCGGGGCGATGACGCTTGAAGGCGCGCCGCATTTGAAGGACGAGCACCTGCCGGTCTTCGACTGCGCCAATGCCTGCGGACGGCTCGGCAAGCGCTATCTGTCGGTGGAAAGCCATATCCGCATGATGGCGGCGGCCCAGCCCTTCATCTCCGGCGCCATCTCCAAGACGATCAACATGCCGAACGATGCGGCCGTCGAGGATTGCAAGAACGCCTATATGCTGTCGTGGAAGCTCGGCCTCAAAGCCAATGCGCTCTACCGCGACGGCTCAAAGCTCTCGCAGCCTCTCAACTCCCAGCTTCTCTCCGAGGACGAGGAGGAGGCGGAGGATCTCGTGGAAGAGATCGCCGCAGCGAACACGCCGCAGAAGGCGGCGATCGCGGCGGAGAAGATCGTGGAGCGGATCGTGGAGCGCGAAGTGCATGTGCGCGAGCGCGAAAAACTGCCGAACCGCCGCAAGGGCTATACCCAGAAGGCGATCATCGGCGGCCACAAGGTCTATCTCAGGACCGGCGAGTTCGACGACGGGCGCATCGGCGAAATCTTCATCGACATGCACAAGGAAGGCGCCGCCTTCCGCGCCATGATGAACAATTTCGCCATCGCCATTTCGCTCGGCCTGCAATACGGCGTGCCGCTTGAGGAATATGTCGACGCCTTCACCTTCACCCGCTTCGAACCCGCGGGCATGGTGACCGGCAACGAGGCGATCAAGAACGCCACCTCGATCCTCGATTACGTCTTCCGCGAGCTCGCCATCTCCTATCTCGGCCGCCACGATCTCGCACATGTCGCGCCCGAAGATATCCGCTCCACCTCCATCGGACGTGGCGTGGAAGGTGATCGGCCGGCGCCTGCCCCCGTCTCGCACGGGCTGGTGCGCGGCCAGACGAGCCGGTTCCGGGTGTTCGCCGGCAACGAGCCGAAAGGCTCCGCCGACACGGCTCCGGCAAAGCCCGCAAGCTCCAACGTGACGGCGATCTCCTCCGGCCAGCCGATGGCCAAGGGCAACCTCGCCTTCAAGCGCGATCTCGCCCCGGAGGCGGAACAGCACGCCCATGTGGCGCCGCTCGACCTCGAAGAGCCGCAGGCGGAAACGGCCGCAAGCCCGGACAAAGCGACACAAGTCGCGATGGCCCGCATGAAGGGCTACGAGGGCGAAGCCTGCACCGAATGCGGCAACTTCACCATGGTCCGCAACGGCACCTGCCTGAAGTGCGACACGTGCGGGTCGACGAGCGGGTGCAGTTGAGGAGTACGTAGATGGAATGGACCTGTCCGTACTGCGGGCATCTGCAGACTGTCACCAAACCGCGACTGTGCGTTCAGGAAAGTATTATAGATGTTGGCACAAATAGGTACGGATCCACAGCATTCAGGGTTACTTCTATCGGCTGCTCGAATCCAAAATGCGGAGAAATACAGATAACCTTTGAGTTTGGAACGGCTCAACATATACTTTGTATCGATCAAGTATATAAATGTTATACCTCTAGAACACTCATACGGCCAGAGAGCTCAGCAAAACCACAGCCAGAATATATCCCTGAAGCAATACGCCAAGATTACATTGAGGCGTGTCGGATTTGCGAACTCAGCCCTAAAGCTGCAGCAACATTATCGAGAAGATGTATTCAAGGGATTATTCGAGATTTCACCGGCATCTCGAAAGGACGCCTGATCGACGAAATCAGAACGCTACGCTCGGATATAGAGACAGGAACTGCGCCTTCAGGCGTGACCACAGAGAGCGTTGACGCGATTGATCATGTACGAAGTATCGGCAATATTGGCGCACACATGGAAAAAGATATCAATACAATTATTGATGTCGAACCTCTTGAGGCGCGAGCACTAATAGAGCTTATTGAGCTGCTTTTTGAAGAATGGTATGTGGCGCGCAAGACGCGGAAAGACCGTCTTGCTCAAGTTCAAAAGATTGCCGAAAATAAGGCAAGCCTGAAGAACCCGCCTCAGAAAAAGAAAATTGAAGAAACGAGTTAGGAACCAGACAATATCGCTTCGATCGCTCTCGCCGGCGAGGAAGGCACCCGGTGACCATTTCAGCAACTGACGTCCGGTTCGACGACGCGCAAATGTGGGTGGCCCTTTCCGATGGTCGCACGATCGGCGTGCCGCTTGCCTGGTTCCCGCGGCTTCTGAATCCTCTGCCGAAGAGCGGCAGGAGGTCGAGATCTCACCCTTCGGTCTCCACTGGGAGGCACTCGACGAAGACATTTCCCTCGAAGGGCTTCTCGCCGGGCGCAGCGACCAGACGCATCCACGCGGCAAGGCCGCCTGAGCGGTCGCTTCGGTTCACGCCCTTTCAGGCTATCTTCCGACATGACGCGACATCCCGTGCATGCGGGCAAGCCGACCACCAACGGTCCCGCTCCCTCAAAAAAGTTGCGGCGCAGGCGGGCGGGAGCGGGCACGCCTGCGCCTGTCTCACGGCCGTCTACGCGGCGTTTCTGAGGTTCATGAGGTCGACGGCATGGCGCGCGATCATGAACTCCTCGTTCGTCGGGATGATGTAGACCGGCAGTGAGCCGTCCGCGGCAATGGCCGTGTCGCCGCGTTCGTTCGCCTCCTCGTCGAGGGTGATGCCGAGAAAGCGGAGATAGGCGCAGACGCGGCTGCGCACCGGCGCGGAATGCTCGCCGATGCCGGCGGTGAAGACGAGCGCGTCGAGCCCGCCCAGCGCGCAACTCAAGCCACCGATCTCCTTGGCGACATGATAGCAGAAGAGATCGACCGCCTCCTTTGCCTCCGGCCGGTCACTCTCCAGAAGCACCCGCATGTCGTTGGAAATGCCGGAGACGCCGAGAAGCCCCGATTCCTGATAGAGGAGATGTTCGAGCGCATCGGCATCCATGCCCATCTCGCGCATCAGATAGATCAGAATGCCGGGATCGAGGTTGCCCGAACGCGTCCCCATCGGCACGCCTTCCAAAGCCGAAAAGCCCATGGTCGTGTCGATGCTGCGCCCGTCTTTGAGGCCGCAGAGGCTCGAACCATTGCCGAGATGGGCAACCACCACCCGGCCCTCAGCCACCTCAGGCACGGTTTCGCGCAGTCTTTGCGCGATGAACTCATAGGAAAGGCCGTGGAAGCCGTAGCGCTGCACGCCCTTCTCGCTCAATTGACGCGGCAGCCCATAGGTCTTGGCCACAAACGGCTGCGAATGGTGAAACGCCGTGTCGAAACAGGCGATCTGCGGCAGACCGTCGAAACTCTCGGCCAGCACCCGGATCGCCGAAACGTTCTGCGGCTGATGCAAGGGGGCGAGCGGGATGAGGGATTCCAACTCATCGAGCACGCGGTTGGTCACGCGGACCGGATGATGGAAACCGGCACCGCCATGCACCACGCGATGCCCGGCGGCGAGAAGCGGCAGATCCGGCAGGCGGGCACGGATCCAGGCGATGAGATCGCGCAACAGAGGCGCGACGCCGCCCGTATCACGGGCCGCCCAGGATTCGCGGGCGAGAGAGGTTCCCGACACGTCTTTGACGGAGAACTCTGCCGCCGTGCCGATGCCGGTCACCTGGCCGGAGAAAAGGGGGGAAATGTCTTTCCCGGCGTCTGCGACCTGAAAGACGGTGAACTTGATGCTGGAGGAGCCGCTGTTGAGAACCAGCAGCGCTCCATCGTGCGACAAGCGTGGGTCCATGTGGAAGATCCTTGTCGATTATGAGGGGGCGAGAGCGTGCGCGCCGATCGCGTGGAAGGGCACGCGCGAGAGGTCAGCGGCGAAAATCAGGCGCGGGCCGCCGTCTGGTTGGCAAGGAGGGCCGCCAGGGCGCAGGAGGAGATGCGCGAGTCCAGGCTGTCGGCGCGGCTCGTCAAAATGACCGGGACCGAGGTGCCGAGAACGATACCCGCAACCTCCGCCCGGCCGAGGAAGGTCAGTTCCTTGACCAGCATGTTGCCGGCCGCGAGATCCGGGACGAGGAGGATGTCAGGGCGTCCGGCGACTTCCGAGACGATGCCCTTGGTGCGCGCCGCCTCGGCCGAGATCGCATTGTCGAAGGCGAGCGGCCCGTCGATGATGCCGCCGCGGATCTGCCCGCGATCGGCCATCTTGCACAAAGCCGCCGCATCGACGGTGGAGGGAATCTTGGGGTTCACCGTCTCCACGGCGGAGAGCACGGCAAGGCGCGGGATCTCGATGCCGAGCGCACGGGCGAGATCGATGGCGTTTTGCGCAATGTGCAGCTTGTCTTCGAGCGCCGGTGCGATGTTGACCACGGCATCCGTGATCATCAGCGATTTCGGATAGGTCGGGGCGCGCATCATGAAGACGTGGCTGATGCGCTTCGACGTGCGCAGACCGACATCGCGTTTGACGACGGCGCCCATCAGCTCATCGGAATGGAGCGCACCTTTCATCACGGCGCCAACCTCGCCCAGATGGGCAAGCTCGATACCTTTGGCGGCGGCGGCCTTGGCATCGGCCGCATCGACGATGCGCAGGCCGGCGATATCGATCTCATGGGTGTGCGCGAGCTTTTGGATCATCTCGCTCGGGCCGACCAGCACGGGGTCGATCAGACCTTCGCGGGCGCCGTCGGTGGCGCTGCGCAACGAGGTCTCGTCGCACGGATAGATGACGGAGGTCGGCAGCGGCGGCAGATGCGCGCACAGCTCTTTCAGATGGGCAAGCTGCGAGCCCGCTTCGGAAATCTGCGAAAACACGGTCATTGGGGGATGATCCTGCGTCTAAAATGAAAAGAAGATCCCCGCGCGCCCCCCGCCCGGAAGTGTGGACGGGCGGGAGGCGTGGCTCCGACCTGATCGTGATTGGGAGTGAGCGGTCAGGCTGGAGAGGGGGAGCGAGAGCTCAGACTGAAAGGTCAGTCGCGGGCGACGCAGAGCGCCATGCCCATGCCGCCACCGATGCACAAAGTGGCGAGGCCTTTCTTGGCGTCGCGGCGCTGCATCTCATAGAGAAGCGTCACCAGGATGCGCGCGCCGGAGGCGCCGATCGGATGGCCGAGCGCAATCGCGCCGCCATTGACATTGACCTTGTCCGTATCGAAGCCGAGCTCTTTGTTGACGGCGATCGCCTGCGCGGCAAAGGCCTCGTTGGCTTCGATCAGATCGAGATCGGCGACCGACCAGCCGGCGCGTTCCAGCGCCTTCTGAGAGGCTGCGATCGGGCCCGTGCCCATCACCGCCGGATCGACGCCGGCGGTCGCCCAGGAGACGATGCGCGCCAGCGGGGTGATGCCGCGCTTTTTGGCTTCCGCGCCGCTCATCAACACCACGGCGGCCGCGCCGTCATTGATGCCTGATGCATTGCCGGCCGTGACCGTGCCGCCGTCGCGCTTGAAGGCCGGACGCAGCTTGGCGAGAGCTTCAGCCGTCGTCGAAGGTTTCGGATGCTCGTCGGTGTCGACGACGACCTCACCCTTGCGGTCCTTGACCGTCACAGGAACGATCTCGTCGGCGAAACGGCCAGCCTCCTGGGCGGCACCCGCCTTCTTCTGCGAAGCGAGAGCAAAAGCGTCCTGCTCTTCGCGGGAGATCCCGTACTTTTCGGCGACGTTTTCTGCCGTGACGCCCATGTGATAATCGTTGAAGGCATCCCACAAGCCGTCCTTGATCATGGTGTCGACCATTTCGGCCGAGCCCATTTTGACGCCGGTGCGAAGCCGCGCTGCATGCGGAGCCTGGCTCATGCTCTCCTGGCCGCCCGCAACGATGATCTTCGCATCTTCGTTCTGCAGGGCCCGGTAGCCCATGGCGACGGCGCGCAGCCCGGAACCGCAAAGCTGGTTGATGCCATAGGCGGTGGATTCGACACGCAGACCGGCGGCAAGAGCGGCCTGTCGGGCGGGGTTCTGGCCGCCGGCAGCGGTCAGGATCTGGCCGAGAATGACTTCATCGACTTCTTCCGGCTTCACCTTGGCGCGTGCGAGGCTTTCGGTGATGGCGGCGGCGCCGAGCTCGTGGGCGGGAAGCTTCGACAGGGAGCCGTTGAAGGTGCCGACCGGGGTGCGTGCTGCGCCTGCGATGACGATCTCGTCGATCATTTTAATCTCCTAATTGAACTTGAGCGTTGCGCGAATTCGGGAGGGAGCGCCGTTGAGGCATTCAGACGATCGCCGTCTTCGCGAGGGATCTGGGGGCCGGCCGTACCGGGATGGGCACGGCCGGCAGGCTGGGATCACGGATTGGCCGCAGGAGCCAGGACCCACAGGAGGAACATCACGAGCGGGAAGGCGAAGATCAGCTGGGTGAAGCAGAAGCCGACCAGATCCTTGGCGCGCAGCCCGAGGACGCCCAGAAGAGGCAGCATCCAGAAGGGGTTGATGAGGTTCGGCAGAGCTTCGGCCGCGTTATAGACCTCGATCGCCCAGCCCATATGGGCGTTCAGATCGGCCGCCGTCTGCAACACATAAGGCGCTTCGATGATCCACTTGCCGCCGCCCGAGGGGACGAGGAAGCCGAGGATCGAGGAATAGACGCCGATCACCACCGGGAAGATGCTGGTGTTGGCGATCGAGACGAAGAGATGCGAGATGTGGTGCGAGATGGTGACGCCGTCGGAGCCCGGAACCTGGGTGAGCAGGGCGGCGATCGCCGCATAGAACGGGAACTGGATGATGACGCCGGCCGTCGTCGGCACGGCCTTCGTGACGGCGGTCAGGAAGCTGCGAATGTTGCCATGCAGCAAAAGGCCGATCATCAGGAAGAAGAAGTTGTAGTTGTTGAGGTTGGAGATCGTCGCCAGCACGCCGTTGGTGCTGAACTCGACATAGGCGTAGCCAGCTGCGAGGAGCACGACGAGCGCCGGCAGGATGAAGTTGAACTCCAGCCACTCACCCGGGCGCGTCTGCTTCTGCTCCTTGGTGTTGGCTTCCGTGACGTCGCAACCCATGTCCTCCGCCGTCTTGATCTGCGCGCCCTGGGGAGCGGAGAAATAGGCGATGGTGATGGCCATGGCGGCGATGATCAGAAGCATGACGATCGACTGCCAGAGAAAGATCGTCTGGCTGAGCGGGATGACGCCACTAATGTCGGAGATCGACTTCGGCAGCGAGGCCGGGTTCGCCTGCAGCATGGCCGCCGACGACGACAAACCGAGTGCCCAGGTGGCCCCAAGGCCGAGATAGGCGGCAGCGCCGGCTGCGCGATAATCCACTTTGATGTCGGTGCGGCGCGCGATCGCCCGAACCAGGAGGCCGCCCAGAACCAGGCTCAGCGCCCAGTTGAGATAGGATGCCGACATGGTGATGAAGGCGACCCAGGCGACCGCTCCGCGGCTTGAAGTCGGCACCGAAGCAAGGCGCGCGATGAGACGCGTGCACGGGCCGGAGGTCGCAACCACGTAACCGGTGATGGCGACAAGGGCCATCTGCATGGTGAAGGGGATGAGCGTCCAGAAGCCCTTACCGAAAGCGTCGGCGATCTCGAGCGGCTGTGCGCCCGTGGCGAGATTGGCGACGACGACGACGACAAGAGCCAGCGCCACGAAGACGAAGGCGTCCGGGAACCACTTCTCCGAAATGGCGGTGAAGCGGTAGGCGAGACGAGCAAGGCCACGGCCGCCGGGCGCGTCGCCTTCTACGGGCGCCGGAGCGCTGGCGTAGGTGCTTGACATGAACTTTCCTCTCTGAGGATTGGAGGCCCTGCCCGTCCCCGCGCGCGGCCGCTCTCAGCCGCTCCAGAGGAGCGGTTGCAAAGGGGTTGGACGCGAGGAAGGGAGGCCGGTCGAGGGTAAGGGCGTGAGGCGGCCGTCAGGCCGCGAGCGCCATCTCTTTGAGATCGTCAGGCACGAGCAGCTCGGCCTCGGTTGCCGCCTTGACCTCGTCAAGGGAGACACCAGGGGCGAGTTCCTTGAGCACCAGACCGGCATCGCTCGGCTCGATGACCGCCATTTCCGTGACGATGAGATCGACCCGACGCACCGAGGTCAGCGGCAGATTGCACTTCTTGATGATCTTCGGCGAACCTTTGGCGGTATGGGTCATGGCCACGATCACCTTCTTGGCGCCGGTCACGAGATCCATCGCACCGCCCATTCCGGGAACCATCTTGCCGGGCACCATCCAGTTGGCGAGCTGACCACCTTCGTCGACCTGAAGGCCGCCGAGCACCGTGACGTCGAGATGTCCGCCGCGGATGAAGCCAAAAGAGGCGACGCTGTCGAAGGCCGCAGCACCCGGGATGAAGCTCGCCGGGGTGCCACCGGCATCGGTCAGATCCTCAAAGGCAGCCGCCTTCTCCGGCAGGGCCTGCATGCCGATCAGACCATTCTCGGACTGGAAGAAGACGCGCACGCCCTCCGGCAGATAATTCGTGACCAAGGTCGGCAGGCCGATGCCGAGATTGACGAGATCGCCGTCGACCATTTCCTGAGCGACACGTTTGGCGATGAGCGTTTTGGCTTCCATTTATGCCTCCCAGGAAACGAGGTGATCGACGAGGACGCCGACGGTTTCGACGTGGTCTGGAGGGATCATGCCGACCGGCACGACCTCACTCGCCTCGGCAATGACCGTCTCGCCCGCGAGCGCCATGGCCGGATTGAAGTTCCGCGAGGTCAGAAGGTACTGAAGGTTGCCGAACATGTCGGAGCGCAGAGCGTGGATGAGGGCGAAATCCGCCTTCAGAGGCGTTTCGACCAGATAATCCTCGCCTTCGATCTCGACCGTCTGCTTGCCCTCTGCGACGACCGTGCCCACACCCGTCGCCGTCAAGACGCCGCCGAGACCCGTGCCGCCAGCGCGGATACGCTCCGCGAGCGTGCCCTGCGGGACCAATTCAACTTCTATTTCGTTGGCGATCATCCGCTTTTGCGTTTCGGGGTTGAGCCCGATGTGCGAGGCGACCAAACGTTTCACCGCGCCGGCATCGATCAATTTGCCGATCCCGATCCCCGGGCGTGCCGTGTCGTTGGCGATGATTGTGAGATCCTTCTTGCCCTGACGGACCAGTTCATCGATCAGTCGATGTGGAGACCCGCCACCCATGAAACCGCCGATCATCACCGACGACCCGTCAGCGATACTTTCGACAGCACATGAACAACTGCATAGCTTTGACATTTATTCTCCCTCATCTACGTCGTTTCCCATCGACGCGATGGCTTGCGGGAGATGTAATGCACAGACCGTGCCAGTTTTCATGATCCCTTATTTCTTGCGGGCTTAGATGTAGTTCTGCGACAAAATAGCACCCTCAATTTTGTGCAGGTATTTGCGCAATGCGCAAAATTTTTCACATAGACTTTACTTCCATCTGCGCAGATAAAGCCAGCGTCGCAGGAGCTTTCCAGCAGACAGCGCGGAGAGCTTTCGCCTCCCCCGACGGCCGAAGGCGCCAATCATGTTCGAGTCCGGGCTTCACAGCAGACGACCGCCTGATGCGGGCAGATCCGCTCGCCAGCACGATCTCACGGAGCGTCCGATGGGGCTGAGGTGGCTGAGCCGGCGGGTCCTGCCGGAAAAGATGCGTCAGCGGCTGATGCTGACATCCTTCGTCATGGTCGTGCTGCCGATCGTCATCCTCGGCGTCATCCTGCAATATGAAGGCCGTGAGGCGCTCCTGCAGGAAAAGCAGGACAAGCTGTTCTCATTGGCGCGCATCCTCGATGCGGAACTCGGGACGGGCTTCGATGCCCTTCTCGCCGATCTGCCGTCCGGCTGGCAGGACCGCCAGGCCGCTATCCAGCATCTCAATGCCAGGCTCGCCCCCATCACGGACAAGATCGCTGCGTCAGACCCCGGCGTCGGCGTCGGCTATTACTCGCGCCGGCTCGACGCCATCATCACGTACGGGCCGAGCGCCAGCTATGGGCACACGGTCGGCAAGGCGATCGCCCCCGACCATCCCGGCCGCGCGGTGATGCGCGCGGGCCAGCCCGATGTGGAGTTCGGCTCGCTCGTGCGCGGCTCGGTGATGAATGCGATGTGGCCGATCCGCCGCAACGGGAACGTCATCGGCTATATCTGGGCCAACGAATTTACTGACGCGATCGAGCGCCAGGAACAGACGGTGGACCGCACCGTTCTCGCCATCACACTCGGCGGTATCCTGATCGCCGGCATCGTCATTCATTTGATGTCGAAGCGGCTGTCGCACGAAGTCGACATGATCGTCGGCGGGCTCGCACGCCTCAAGGATGATCTCAGACAGCCGATCGCGCCCTTGCGCGGCGAGCTCGGCGAAATCGTCGATGCCGTCAACAACATGGCGATGGCACTTCTCGATGCGCGCACGCTCACGGAAAACATCCTCACCAGCATCGCCGACGGGGTCGTGGCGGTCGACGTCGACGGCCGGATCACCGCGTTCAACCCCGCTGCGGAACAGATGTACGACGTGCCGGCGACGGAGGTCATCGGCCAGTCCTACCGGTCGCTCTTTGCCGATCACATGCATGTGGCGAGCGCCCTTCTCGACACGCTCGACACCGGTCGCCCGCATATCGGGGTGACGCTCGAGATCCCGCGCAAGGAGTCCGTCTGGCGCCTGACGGCCACGTCGAGCGTCCTGCACGATGCGGAGAACCGACGCATCGGGGCCGTCGTCGTGCTCAAGGACGTCAGCGAACGCGACCGGCTCATGGTGCAGGTGATGCGCGCCGACCGTCTGGCCGCGCTCGGCGAGCTGACAGCCAGCATCGCGCACGAGATCCGCAACCCCCTCACCTCGATCCGCGGCTTCGTGCAATATCTCGCCGATTGCGACGATCCGGAGGAATGGCGGCGCTATTCGGCGATCATCATCCATGAGGTCGACGTCCTCAACGACACCATCGGCAAGCTTCTCGCCTTCGGCCGGCTCAGGCCGCCGAAGATCAGCAGGATCGACGTCGCCCATCTCATCGAAGACGTGAGCTTCCTCGCCAAGGGCCAGGGGAACGTGCAGATCGACCTCCAGTTCGAGAAGGATCTGCCGGACATCGACGCCGATGCCGAAGCGCTGAAACAGGCGCTCCTCAATCTCCTCATCAACGCGCTGCAGGCGATCACCAACGACGGCAGCGTCATCGTCACGGCGGCCAGGGAAGGACCGGACGACATTGCCATCGAAGTGCGCGACGACGGCGTCGGCGTGGAGCCGCATCACGTCGGCAAAGTCTTCGATCCCTTCTTCTCCACCAAACCCACCGGCACGGGGCTCGGACTCGCCATGGTCCACCGCATCATCGATGCGCATCACGGCGTCATCAGTTTCGACAGCCGGCCCGGCCACGGAACCGTTGTTCGGATTCGCATTCCGATTGTCGCTCCGGTATCAGAAAAAACAGAATGACCAATTCCACACCCGTCGCTCTCGTCGTCGATGACGACCAGGCCATCTGCCACATGCTCAAGGCGGTCCTCCAGAAGGAAGGCCTTGAGGTCGTCGTGGCCAAAGACGGGCTGGAGGGGGTGGAGACCTTCCGGCGCCAGCATGCGGATGTGGTGCTGCTCGACATCCGCATGCCGCGCATGAACGGGCTCGATGCGCTGAAAGCCATCGTGGAGATCGACCGCACCGCGCAGATCGTGCTGATGACGGCCTTCGCCGAGGTCGGCACCGCCGTGCAGGCGATGAAGGACGGCGCCTTCGATTACGTCCTGAAACCCTTCGATCTCGACGAGATCCGCATGCTGGTGCGCCGGATCCTGGAGATCCGGGCGATGCGCCACGACATCGCCTCACTGCGGCGCGAATTGTCCGAGCGCTACGGCGCGGAAGGCATTTTGACCAACAATCCGCGCATGATCGAGCAGCGGCAGACGATCGCCAAGGTCGCACGCAGCAATGCGACCGTGCTCATCCAGGGCGAGAGCGGCACCGGCAAGGAGCTCGTCGCCGCCGCCATCCATTACGGCAGCGCCCGCGCGGCACATCCCTTCGTCAAGGTGAATTGCGCCGCGATCCCGGAAGGGCTGCACGAAAGCGAGTTCTTCGGCCACGAAAAGGGCTCCTTTACCGGCGCCGCAAGCCGGCATCGCGGCCGCTTCGAGCAGGCCGAACACGGCACCCTCTTCCTCGATGAGATCGGCGAGATTTCTCCGGGCCTGCAGGCGAAGCTGTTGCGGGTTCTGCAGGAGCACGAATTCGAGCGCGTCGGCGGTGGCACGCCGATCAAGGCCGATGTGCGCATCGTGGCGGCGACCAACCGCAATCTTCAGGAGATGGTGCGGGAGGGGACGTTCCGGCAGGATCTCTATTTCCGCCTCAACGTCGTCACGCTCGAGACCATTCCGCTGCGCGACCGGCCGGAGGATGTGCGGCTGCTCTCGGAGCATTTTCTGGAGCGCTTCTGCGCGGAAAACAATTTTGTCATCCGCGGATTCGACACCTCGGCGATGGACTGCCTGCTCGCCTGGCCGTGGCCCGGCAATGTGCGCGAGCTCGCCAATGCCATCGAACATGCCGTCGTCATGTGCACGACCAATGTCATCACGGTCGAGGACCTTCCCGCCTCCATCACCGGGGCGAGCGAGGGACTTGCCGACACCGGCAACCTCGATGCGACGATGCGCAAAGGCTCCTTGCGCGAGCTCGTCAACGAGTTCGAAAGCCAGGTGATCCGCAACGCGCTGACGCGCAACTCGGGCAATCGCAGCCATACCGCCGTCGAGCTCGGCATCAGCCGGCGCACGCTTCTCTACAAGCTGCAGGAATACGGCCTCGCCTCGGCCTCGGGAGAGGCGGAAAGCTGAGCCGCACCCGGCCGGCATCTGCCGCGCCGCCGGGCGTCTTCTTGAGCGCAATCCGTGCAATCTTGTCGCCGTCCCTCCCCGCTCATTCGCGGGCTGGGAAGGCGTTCTGAGGTCGTGCGCCGCCGCCCCGCAACAGGAGAACGAGGGCGAGGCAGCAGAGGACGGCCGCGATCGCGGAGAATGCGAGGCTTGCCGTCTTGAGGCCGAGCGAGGCCCCGGCGAGCCCGATGCCGATGACGGGAAACGAGATCGCCACATAGGCGACGATGAAGAAGGTCGACACGACGCTCGCCCGCTCGTCGGGTGGGCTCGCATCCGCCACGGCGCCGAGCCCCGCCCGAAACGCGACGCCGTGACCGAAGCCGGCGATCAAAACGCCCGCAATGATGGCCGACAGCATCTCGCTGCCGAGGCCCACCGCGATAACGACGACGCCCGTCAGGAGAATGGCGCAACCGATCGGCAGCCGCCTTCCGCTCGGAAAATTGCTTTGCAGAAGCTGGCCGACGGTCGAGGCGATGAACAAGATGCCCGAAACGAAGCCGATGACGAGATGGTTGTCGTAGCCGAGCTCTTCCCCCAGAAAAGCCGGCGCCACGGCGGTAAAGAAGCCGCAAACCATGAAGCCCGCAAAGGCGGCGATGCCGGCCGGCACAAAGGCGGCCCGCACCTCGCGCGGGACGGCAAGGCGCTGAAGCTTCAGCCGCACCTTGTCCGGCCGCGTCACGGTTTCGGGCGCACGCCAGACGCAGAGGCATGCCAGAAGCGCCAGCAGGAAATGCAGCGCATAGGGCAAAACGAGGGGCGCCGGCAGATACTCCGCCAGGCCGCCGGCAAACATCGGCCCGAGCCCGAGACCGCCCATATTGGCGGAGGTCGCAAAAAACGTGCCCCAGCGCTTGATACGCTCCGGCGCGAGTTCGATGAGCGCCACGGTCGCGGTGCCGGTGAAGATGCCGGCCGAAATCCCTGAGAGAACGCGCCCGAAAAGGATCATGCCGAGCCCGCCGGCATTCCAGAAGACGAGATCGCTCAGCGCCGAGGCAGCGAGGCCCGCAAACAGCAGCGGCCGGCGGCCGAACTGGTCGGACCAGCGCCCGGTGATGATGAGCGCCGCCATGACGCCGAGCGCATAGACGGCAAAGATCACCGTGATCGTCAGCTCGGAAAATCCGAAAAGACCGCGATAGAGAGGATAAAGCGGCGTCGGCATGGTGGTGCCCACCATGGTGACGGCAAAGGCGAAGACGGCGCCGAAATAAACCGCCAGGCTGCCATGGCCTCGTTGTGTCACTCACTGTCCTTTCGGTGGGTCGGAGGACGATCCGCAATGCGCATCGTCGCAACGCAACATATCGCGCCCCCGCGCCGCTTCGAGCCCCTTTCGCCTTCTTTGCGGCCCCGCACCCCTGGCGTTCGCTCTGGACTATGGCGTCGACGAAAAGCCGCTCGGGACCACATCATCGCCATTCTTCTCGGAGCGATTGCTGCACGCTCCGTTCCTCTCCCCTTCTGGGGAGAGGTGCCCGCGAAGCGGGCGGTGAGGGGTGGAGGACAAACGAGCATCAGCGTGGGATGTGAAGCCACCCCTCATCCGGCGGGCTTCGCCCGCCACCTTCTCCCCAGAGGGGAGAAGAAAGGGCTGTGCCGCGTATTGGTATCTGCACCTCCGTCCCTGCAGTTACCCAGCATCCAGAAGAGATGCGCTCCCTCGCCCCTTCGCGCGACGCGGAGAGAACAGGCGATGCTAACCCCTATCCCGCGGCCATGATCTTCTTAGCCGCCGCGGCGAGGAAACCGGAGCGCGTGAAACCGTGGGACGCGGCGAAGGCATCGATCTCAGCCAGGACATCCTCTGGCAGCGTGACGTTGACGCGCACCGCCTTCTTCGGTTCAGCCTTCAGCGCGACGAGAATGGCCACGCCATCACGATGCTCAGGAGCAGCCATCACCTCCTCAAGGCTCGAAGGCAGCGGGATCGGCTCGCCGTCTTCGAGAAGCCCGTCGACATGCAACGCCAGCGCTTCCTCGGCCATGGCACGTGCGTCATCAAGGGAGGTGCCAGCCGTCGCCACGCCCGGGAAATCCGGGAAGGAGACGCCGTAATCGCTCCCCTCTTCCTTGTGGATCAGGCCGATATATTGATGCATGGTCATTTCAGCTTCAGCCACGACTGTTTTTCGATGCTTTTTAGCGTTCCGAGCGGGATGTCGCGCTTCGGATGCGGGAGTGTCACCCGGCCAGCCTTCTCAGAATGTTTCATCTGAAGATGGCTTCCACGGCGGGTAACTTCGTACCAGCCGTCCAGCTTCAGAAGTTTGAGGACAGTCCCGCTATCCATGGTGTGTATTTATACATCTAATTGATAGTTGTCGAGTTCTGACTCACTCACCCGCCCTTTTGCATCAGCACGACGTCTTTTTCGACGATCTCGCAGGTGAGGCCGCGGCGGGCGGCGATCAGGCGGAAGGTGTCGGCACGGTAGAAGACGACATGGGTCGGGTCGCGGCGATAGCGCCAGTTCGCAAAGCGGGCATCGTCGGTTTGGAAGATGGTCATCACGCCGAGAAGACCGCCGGGCTTCAGGAGGCTCGCGAGACGGTCGAATTCCGCGGCCGGATCGTGAAAATGTTCGGCCGTCTCCGTGCAGGTGACGACATCGTAGCGGTCATCAAGCGGGGCAGGATCGGGCGCGAAGATCGGGTCATAGACCGCCATATGATGCCCGGCCTCGCCGAACATCTTCGCCAGCGCAGGCCCGGGACCGCAGCCGTAATCGAGGCCGTTCGCGCCGGGGGAAAGGCGTTCCAGGAGCGGGCGCGTCAGCCGCGACAGCCAGCGGCGGTAGCCCGGATCGTCCGGGTCGTTCTCATGCGTCAGATAATGCGCGCGCTCTTCGGCCGGGGACGGGCGCTGGGCAGGATCGAGATAGCGGGCGGCGCAGGTCGTACACCGCCAATAGTCTTTGCCCTCGACGGTGAGAAAAAGCTCGACATCCTCTCCCCGACAAACCGGACAGAGTTGACCGCTCCTACCCGCCATCGCCGTCCTCACGCGCCGGCCGAAGAGCCGACTGCTTTGCGCGCCAGATAGACGCTCTGCGTGAAAGGGCGATCCTGAAGGGGATTGTGAAACGTGACCGGTTCCACCCAGGCCTCGTCGAAGACGGCTCTGAGGCGCTCGGTGAACGTGTCATCCGGCAAGGCGTCGGACCAGAGCGCGAAAATGCCGCCGGGCTTCACATGGGCCGCGAGCGCGGCAAGACCTTCCTGACGGTAAAAGCTCGTGCTGCGCGCATCGAGCAGCGCTTCCGGCGAATGGTCGATATCGAGGAGGATGGCATCGAAGCGGCGGGCCTCCGTCTCAGGGTCGAACCCCGCCGCGCTGGCAGCGCCGGCGAAGAAATCGCCGTTGACGATCCGACAGCGCGGATCCGCTTCCATCATCGCTCCGTTCGGCAGGAGCCCCGTGCGATGCCATTCGATGACGGGATCCAGGAATTCGACGACGAGGAGCGAGCCGACAGCATCGTGGCGCAGCACTTCGCAGGCGGTGTAGCCAAGGCCGAGCCCGCCCACGAGGATGTCGTGGTCATTGCCGGCAAGCGCCGCAATGCCGAGACGCGCAAGCGCAATCTCGGAAGCTGTGAAAAGGCTCGACATGAGGAATTCCTCGCCGAGCTTGATTTCGAAGATGTCGACGCCCAGCCGCAACTCGCGCCGCCGGCGCAGGCTGACGGGGCCGATCGGTGTCGGGCGGTAGTCGAGTTCGGCAAAAAGAGCACTCATTGCTCCATCGACCACAAACCGGCCACCGAGGGAAGGCGTGGCGGCGCAACGGAGTGAAGTGACGGCGCCATGAAAGGGCAACCAGCGGTGCGAGGAGGGCGATGGCGCCCCCCTCGCTGATTACATGACGAGACCCTTCGTCAGCTCCAGCGCCTGACGCTCGAAGAGGCGGCGATAGATGCCGCCCTCGCGGCCGATGAGGGCGGCATGGTCGCCCTCCTCCACGATCTGCCCGCGGTCGAAGACGAGGATGCGATCGAGCGCACGCACCGTCGACAAACGATGGGCGATGACGAGCGTCGTGCGCCCGACCATCAGATGCTCCATCGCATCCTGGATCAGCACCTCGCTCTCGGAATCGAGCGCCGAGGTCGCCTCGTCCAGGATCAGGATCGGCGCGTCGACCAGGAAGGCGCGTGCCAGCGCCACCCTCTGGCGTTCGCCGCCCGACAGCTTGATGCCGCGCTCGCCCACCATGGTGCGGTAGCCCTCCGGCAGCCGTGAGATGAACTCGTCGGCATGGGCGAGCCGCGCCGCCTGCTCGATCTCCGCCTGCGACGCGCCGGGGCGCCCATAGGCGATGTTGTCGGCGAGCGAGCGGTGAAAGAGCACCGGCTCCTGCTGCACGATGGCGATCTTCCGGCGCAGCGAGGCCTGCCTCACGGCGGCAATGTCCTCGCCGTCGATCAGGATCTGGCCGCCGGTCACGTCGTAGAGCCGCTGGATCAGCTTGACGAAGGTCGTCTTGCCTGAACCGGAATGGCCGACGAGACCGACCCGCTCGCCCGCAGCAATCTTCACCGAGAAATCCCGGTAAAGCGGCGTCGTATGATTGCCGTAGTGGAAATCGACATGGTCGAAGACGATTTGGCCCGCGGCGATCTTCGCCTCCCCCGCGCCCGGCCGGTCCGCAATCGCGATCGGCACGCGGTTCAGCGCGACGAGCTCTTCGAGATCGTTGACGGACCGCTGCAGGTTGCGGATGTGCATGCCGATATCGCGCAGATGCCCCTGCACCACGAAGAACATGGTGAGGACGAAGGCGACATCGCCGGCGCTTGCCGCGCCCCGCTGCCACAGAACGAGTGCGACACCGAGAATGCCCGCCTGGATGACGACCATCATCAGCCCCTGCGCGCCCGCGCCGACCGTGCCACGCCGCCAGGTGCGCCGCGTGCGGTGCTGCCATTTCGCCAGGATGCGCGTGAGACCCGCCTCCTCGCGATCCTCGGCCCCGAACGCCTTGACGACGGCATTGCAGCTCACCGCATCGGCGAGCGCGCCGCCGAGCCGCGTGTCCCAGGCATTGGCGAGCGTCGCCGCGGGTGCGACCCAGCCCACCGACAGGGTGACGGTGACGGCGATATAGGCGAGCGCGCCCAGCCCGATGACGAGCCCCATCACCGGCCAGAAGGCGCCGAGAAGCGCGGTTGCGCCGACAAGCACCACGAAGGACGGCAGAAGCGCGATCAGGAGCGTATCGTTCAACAGATCGAGCGCCCACATGCCGCGCGTGATCTTGCGCACGGTCGAACCGGCGAAGGCATTGGCATGCCAGTCGGTCGAAAAGCGCTGGATGCGATGGAACGCGTCCTCGGCCACCTCTCGGATCATCTTCAAGGTCAGAGTGATGATCTGGAAGAAGACGAGCTGGCGGAGCCCGACCGCGGCAAGGCCGAGGCTGGTCACCGCGAGAAACGCCACGATCGCCGAATGCCTGGCGTCCGGATCGGCCGCGCCTGCGGCGATCGCATCAACGATGCGGCCGGCGAAAAGCGGCGTGAAGACTTCCGCCAAGGTGGCGAGGATCACCATACCGGCAATCAGCGCGACACGCCCCGGCTGCTCGCGCCAGCGCGCGAAGGCAAAGCCCAGAACCGCGGAGAACACATCGCCGCGAAGATTGAACTTCACCCGCCCGATGCCGGCCAACCCCACCCGCCCGTTGGCTGCGCGCCACACGGGCCGCGTGCGGCCGGCATGCCGAAGCGGAACGAAATTGCGGAAATGAAGGGCACGAAGCCCGCGCCTCAAAGCGCCTGCGGTGGACATGGAAAGCTCTCAAGAAAATCGGTGAACCGATCGTCCCGCTGCGGCGGGACCGGCATTAACCCCGGGGCTATCAGCCCCTTCAGGCGTCCGTCTGACGGACGCGATCCGTTACGAACGGACCGGGATCATGCTGAGATAGAGAGCGAATCTGGTCATAACGGCGCGGCTTATGCTCCTCTTCTGCCACTTTGACAAGCCGTCGACGGTGTTTCGGACAATTGCGGGCGAGCCGTGTGGCGCTGCGGCCACGCACGACGTCCGAAACCCTTGTTTGACGAGCTCTTGTGTTGCGGCTGCCGGCTGACGCAGTGTCTGCGCAGAGTGCACCCCGTTTCCACCCGCCGTCTCGTCACGCCGACCCTTGAGGAATTGCCCGCATGAGCCGACCCAACATCCTGATCTTCATGGTCGACCAGCTCAACGGGACGCTGTTTCCGGACGGGCCGACTGGCTTCCTGAAGACGCCGGCATTGAGCAAGCTCGCCGAGCGATCGCTGCGTTTTCAGAACTGCTATACGGCGAGCCCGCTGTGCGCGCCGGCGCGCGCCTCCTTCATGAGCGGGCAATTGCCGCGGCGCACCGGCGTCTACGACAACGCAGCCGAATTCGTCTCCTCGATCCCGACCTACGCCCATCATCTGCGCCGGTCCGGCTACCAGACGGCCCTCTCGGGAAAAATGCATTTCGTCGGACCAGACCAGCTGCACGGCTTCGAAGAGCGGCTGACGACCGACGTCTATCCGGCGGATTTCGGCTGGACACCGGATTATCGCAAACCCGGCGAGCGCATCGATTGGTGGTACCACAATCTCGGCTCCGTCACCGGCGCGGGCGTAGCAGAGATCACCAACCAGCTCGAATATGACGACGAGGTCGCCTACCACGCCAACCGCAAGCTCTACGATCTGGCGCGGGGGCATGTCTCAAAGCCCTGGTGCCTCACCGTTTCCTTCACCCATCCGCACGACCCCTATGTGGCGCGGCGGAAATACTGGGATCGCTATGCGGATTGCGAAGAGCTTTCGCCAAGAATCGGAGAGATCCCCTTCGGCGCGCAGGATGCGCATTCCAAACGCCTCCTGGAAGCCTGCGACTATCTCAACTTCGACATCAGCCACGAGGACATCCGCCGCTCGAGGCGCGCCTATTTCGCCAACATCTCCTATCTCGACGACAAGGTCGGCGAGATCCTCGACACGCTCGAGCGCTGTCGCATGGCGGAAAACACCATCATCCTCTTCCTCTCCGACCATGGCGACATGCTGGGCGAGCGCGGCCTGTGGTTCAAAATGAGCTTCTTCGAAGGCTCGGCCCGGGTCCCCTTGATGGTCGCGGCGCCCGGCCTCGCACCGGGCCTCATCGAGACGCCCGTCTCCACCCTCGATGTCGTGCCGACGCTCGCCGATCTTGCCGGCATCGATCTGTCGGAAATCATGCCCTGGACGGACGGGCGCAGCTTGTTGCCACTCGCATCGAGCGGAGCCCAGCATGGTCCGATCCTCATGGAATATGCAGCCGAGGGGTCGATCGCCCCGCTCGTCGCCATCCGCGAGGGCAAATGGAAGTTCGTCTTTTGCGAGGTCGACCCGCCGCTTCTCTTCAATCTTGAGAGCGACCCGGACGAGATGACGAACCTCGCGGACGATCCGGCCTGCCAGGACGAGATCGACCGCTTCATGGCGCTTGTGCGCGAGAAGTGGAACCTCAAGGCCTTTGACGCAGAGGTGCGCGAGAGCCAGGCGCGGCGCTGGGTGGTCTACGAGGCGCTCCGGAACGGCGCCTATTTCCCGTGGGATTATCAGCCGCTGCAGCGGGCCTCGGAGCGCTATATGCGCAACCATATGGATTTGAACATTCTGGAAGACGCGCAGCGCTTTCCGCGCGGCGAGTGAGCTGTTCCTCCCCATGCCATCGCGGATTCTCGTCAGTGCCTGTCTTCTGGGCGAAACCGTTCGTTATGACGGCGATACGCGCCCGCTTCACCATCCGGCGCTTGCCAGGTGGCGAGCCGAAGGCCGTGTCGTCGGCATCTGCCCCGAACTCATCGGCGGTTTTTCCGTACCGAGAAGGCCGGCCGAGATCGCAGACGGGCGGAGTGGCGACGACGTTCTTGCCGGATGCGGCCGGGTCGTCGACACTTCCGGAGCCGACGTGACGGACGGATTTCTCGCCGGCGCAAGGGCTGCGCTTCAGATCGCGCGCGCGCAAAACTGCTCCTTCGCGCTCCTCATCGACGGCAGCCCCTCCTGCGGCAGCCACCTCATCTACGACGGCAGCTTCGGCGGCCGAAAACACGCCGCCATGGGCGTGACGAGCGCATTGTTGCGGGCAAACGGTATCGAGGTCTTTGCCGATCACGAGATCGACGCACTCGCGGAGCGTCTCGGCTCGTCGTAGGCCCTCGGGACGGCGGCGCGTCTTGCAGCGATGCGTCCATCCGCATCAAGACGCGCCCTCCCTTCAGCAAACATCAAACGCCCAAGTGGACGGCCGCTGCCGGCGACGTGCCTGCAGATGTTCGACCGCTTCCGTCGTCTCCACGATACGCGCGCAGGTCTGCGCCGCCTTCTTGAGGCCGGCCTCGTGTTCGGATTTGGAGAAGTCGGCGAGCGCATCGGCCACCATGAACGGGCGGATATCGCGCATGAAGGCGTCCATCGCCGTCGAAAGACAGCCGATCGACGTATAGAGGCCGGTGATGATCACGTTGTCGCGGCCGAGCCGGCGAAGCATGACCTCGAAATCGTTGCCGTAGAAGGCCGAATAGCTGCGCTTCGTCACAGGGATCAGCGACAGGCCATCAAGATCGAGCGCGGGGTCGAGGGCGGGTGCATTCGTCATCCGCCCCGCGTTCTCGGCAGAGACGCCGTCAGCCGGTCCCCTTCCCCACATGTCGCGCATCAGGCCGCGCTCGCAATCAAGCCGGGCCGGCGGCACCTGCGAGACGAAGATCGGCATCGCACGCGCCGCACAGAGCCTGGCAAGCCGCGAGATCTGATCGGCGAGGTCGGTGCGTACCGTCTCGTCGAGAGCCTCGCAGTAATGCGGCTGCATGTCGTGGATTAGAAGCGCCGATCGCTCGGCACGGATCGTCCAATCGACCTTGTTGATCACATTCACGGGCCTTCCCCTTCGAAGGGCCGCCGTGACAGGGATTGGTGTCGCTTGAAATGACCTTTCCGCCCAGACACGGCGGCATGGTCACACAATGATTGCGCCCTGCCGCTTCCTAACGGAAGCGCCAGTAACCAAAAGTCTGTGGTCGGGCAGAGCAGATCATGACATGGCCTCTGCCATAAGCTCCGCGAAAGTGCAATGCGGCCGATCGCACTTGCTGCACCGAGAGGCAAATCGGACACAGCGCCTCCCGTGGCGTATGAGACAAGCCATCTGGACCTGTTCGCCTCTCACGGTATGCGCAGCCGCCCGAAGACGGCGCGCGCTGTTATCAGGCGTTTAGTTTTACCAATTGCAGTTCGAGCTGTAGGCGGCGTCCTGCGTGTAAGTCGTGTTGGGATCGGCACCCGGTCCCCAATCCACCGAAATATCGAAACTGCAAGCGCAGCTCGGCTGACCGCTACTCCCCTTCACCCAAGAAACGAATTTGTAGCGCCAGGAGGCGTCTTCGGATTTCTTGGCTTTGCCCTGATCGGTATTGTCCCACCAGCGGAAGAGACCATCCTCACGCTCGATCAGAACCTTCGCGTTGTCGGCCCAACGGTAATTGTCACCGCCAAACTTTGGATTCGTCGCCGTGCCGCCGCCGATCGGATAAGCGGGAAAGGCGTGCGTCGGGTCGTTATCGACATCGAAGGTCACGCCCGCGACGAGCGCGCCCGTCCCGCCGGTCGAGTTCGTCGGATTGATATGTGGATTCTGCTCGGTCTTCCCATCACCCGTGATCGTCAGCGCCAAGAGCTGCCCGGACGTGCATTGCGAGGAGGTGCCCGTCAGCGTCGCCGTAACGCCGAAACCGGTTTTCTGCTCGGGCTTGCTTGCGCCCCATTTCTTACTGTTGACCCCGACCGGGCATGCATATTCGTAAGTGCTCGTGCAAACGGTGCGCGTTCCGCCGGACCGTTTGGTGCATTCTTTAAAGTCACCGAAGTCGCGCGAACTGCAGATGATCTGCGTGCTGCCGGTTGCGCGGGCGACACTCATGCCGGTGCAGCCGCAGGCACCCCAGGCTTCGCTTGCGGCGAAAACCAGGCCGCATGCAAACAATGCTATCGATGCTGTGCGCATAATGGCCTCCCCAATTGTGCACGGGGAAAGCTTACGCTAACGGCATGCGAAGCACTACTAAAAGTTGTACGACCCTCGGCAACATCCGAGGCGATTGTCTCTGAAATGCGAGGTGAATCCCGAACGGACGAGATGCTCGTGGCTCGGGAAGCCTGGGCAAGACGGCCTGCCCGTCCGCGCGGACGAAGAGGGGCGAAAGGCGTGGGCGCGGCGAAGATGGCGCTCGGAGGCTGCGCCGGAGAGAGATAAAGTCCGGCAGGTCATGCGGCCCGCACCGTGCTGAGGAAGCGATCCATGACCGCCTTCAGCGTCTCCGATTGCTGTCCGAGCGTCGTTGCAGCACCTTCCACCTGACCAGCGACTGCCGTCGTGTCGGCGGCCGCCTCGTTGATGCCCTCGATGTTGTCGGCGACCGTCTTCGCGCCCATGGACGCCTGAGAGACGCTGCCGGCGATCTCGCGGGTCGCTTCCCCCTGCTCGTCGACCGACGTGGCGATGGCCGTCGCGATCTGGTTGATCTGCTCGATGACCTCGGTGATGCCGACGATCGCCGTGGCCGAGTCGGAGGTGGAATTCTGAATCTCCGAGATCTGAGCCGCGATCTCCGAAGTGGCCCGAGATGTCTGATCGGCGAGTTGCTTGACCTCCGCCGCCACGACGGCGAAGCCTTTGCCCGCCTCGCCCGCACGCGCCGCTTCGATGGTGGCGTTGAGGGCGAGAAGGTTGGTCTGCTCGGCGATGTCCTTGATGAGGTCGACCACCTGTCCGATGCGGCTTGCGGAAGCTGAAAGCTCGCGCACCTTGCCGGCCGTGCCATTCGCATCACCGACGGCCGCGTCTGCGATCCGGGCCGATTCGTCGACCTGGCGCTTGATCTCGGCAATCGAGGAGGCAAGCTCTTCGGCGGCGGAGGCCACCGTCTGGACATTGGAGGACGCATCGGCCGACGCGCCGGCCGCCGTCTGCGACTGCCGCGCGACCTTTTCGGTCGCCGAACTCATCGTCGCCGACGCGTCCTGCAACTGCCCGGTTGCCGCGACGACGCCGCGAACGACACCGCCCATCGCCTCTTCGAACTCGTCGGCCAGTGCGTGCATGGTGCGGCGACGTTCTTCTTCCTGCTTGATGCGGTTCTGTTCGTCTTCGGCCGCCTTCTGGCGCGCCTCTTCTTCAATACGCACGCGGATCTGATCGACGGCACGGGAGATGTCGCCGATCTCGTCGCGACGCTCAGCGCCCGCGATTTCATCCACTGCCTCGCCAGAGGCCAGGCGGCGAAGAGCACCCGTGAGCTGCGTGATCGGGCGGGATATGCCGGATGCGACGACGGCCATGGCAACGAGCGCAGCAAAAACCACGGCAAGGCCGACGAGCACCTGTGACATGAGATCGTCACGACCCCGTTCTGCGAGCGAATCGGCGAGTTTGTCGGCCTCGGCGAGAACGACCTGGCGCGGCACTGTGATCACGACGGACCAGACCTGGTCCGTACGACCAAGCTCCACAGGCGCGAAGACCTTGAGGGTGTCGCTCGCCTCGTCGGTCTTCACCGCCGCGCGCCCCTCTTTCAGGGTCTCCAAATCATCGGAAGCATTGGCAGCAATCGCCTCGTACGAGCCGCCGATCGCCTGAGGATCGTCACTCGCCGCAACGACGAGGCCGGCGCCAGAGACGATCGTGACAGCACCCTTCCCCTCGTACGTGTCGGCATTCACCTGCTCCGCCAATTCCTGGAGGAAGGCGAGATCGAAATCGGCACCGGCCACACCCGCAAATTTGCCGTCGACCATGATCGGAACCGACATGGTGGCGAGATAAACCGACTTGCCCTGAACGATGTAGGGAAGCGGGGCGAGAATGCTCTCCTTGCCCGTCTTCTGGGGGCCAAGGAACCAGCCGCCCTTCATGACGCCGTTCGGGTGCAGGGCCTCGCTGTCGTATTCGACCAGCGGCTGAAGCGCGATATTTCCGTCCGCATCGCGCGTCCAGTATGGCAGGACGCGTCCGGTGGCATCCGATCCCATGTCCTTGCGATCGCCGTACATCTCATCCCGGCCATCGAGTGCATTCGGCAACCAGGCGCTGTACGTGCCGTTGAAGCGAGGATTGTCCTTCAACACGCTCAGAAGAACCGCATTCACCTGATCGCGACGCTGATAGATCGGGGTTGCGGTCCCGCCACTGCTCGCCATCACCTCGAAGGTACGAGCCATGTTACGGGCGGCATCGAAGGCCGTTTCGACTTCCGCGCGGATCGTTCCGGCCTGAGCATTCGCCAGCCGCTGCAGCGACTGCTTGCTTGTCCGATCCAGGAGTTCATCCACGTTTTCATTGACGTAGCGCGACGTGTCGCGCGCGGCGTAAATCCCGAAGCCCAGAAGCACGGCCGTCAAAACGATGACGCATGCAGCGGATAACGCGGTGATTCTGAACTTGACGGAGTGGACGTTCACGAAAGGCTCCTGCCTGAGGTCTGGGCCATCGGCTAGGAAAAGAGGCTCGCGTGAAGCTTGCATCCGTTCTAATCGACAACCTTCGACGAAGGCCGGGCAGACAATCAGAGCTGACCTCTGGGGCGTTTCCGGCCTTTCAGACAGAGTGTCGCGGAGGAAAAGCACAGCCAGGTGCTCCGGCGAACCGGAAACCGGCTTCACAGGTGCAAGCTTCGATCGGCTCGGGAACACCGCCACGCGGAAGGCGGCACGACCCGTGTTCGTCGACGGCCGTCAGTTGAAGGCGATCAGCTCTTCGATCGACGCCGGTGCGCGCGGTGCTGGGGCACCGGGCGCCATCGTCGGGCCACCAGCAGGTGCAAACAGCGTCGACTGGCTCGGCACCGGCATACGCGGCGCCACGACAGGCCGCGCCGAGGCGACCATGATCGGACGATCGGGCCGCACCTCCGGAAGCGTCGGGGATTCTTCGCGCACGGGGCGAACAGGCTTGTTGAACTTTGCTGCCAGAATCACTTCCGACTGCGGACGGTTCGGGCGCCCCGGCAAAGCCTTGCGCTTCTCGTAGAAAGAATTGCCCCCCGCCAACACGACATAGTTCATGTTGGTGTAGGGAAAATTGTAGCCCGCGGTATGGAAAAAGCGCGCCTTGCCGACGCCGGAATGACGCGCGCCGCGCAGGACCTTCTTCGCCATCTTGGCAGCGAGCGGCTTTCCGCTGTCGGTCATGGGCTTCGACAGAACGCCCGGCGCGAACTGCTTCTTCTGACCGACGACGGCACAGACCGAATTCGGAAAATCCTTCGATTTCACCCGGTTCATCACGACGGTACCGACGGCCAGCATGCCGTCAGGGCTGGAGCGGTTGGATTCGAAATACATGACGCGCTGCATGCATTCGAAATCGCTCATGCGTTGCGGCGAGTGACCGCAGCCGGCCAGGGCCAGCACGGCGCCGAGGGACAGAAACGAGGAAATCAGGCGAAGACGACGAGATACAAACATTCGCGACCCGGTGGGCGGCGACGAGCCGCCTCAAGGGTCGCATTGTCCAGAAAGCGGTAAACAAAGCCTTAGGATCTCGATTTTTGCCCGGAAATTCGCAGCGTAAAAACGATAATGCCGCGGGCTCTCCCGCGGCATGGTCTCAGTCCAACACTCGCCACAAGGCCTCACTGCAACGAGGTAGCGAGATGTACATCGCTCGGATGCGTGAGAGGAACCGTCCGATCGGCCTTGATGCGCGTCGTGCCAGCTTCGCAGCCAGGCGTGATGTTGGGCCAGGTATCGTGGGCGCAGGCCGTGTCCAGAGCGCGAGCGACGCGCGTCTTCGGCGACAATTCGGCGACGGATGCCGCCGACGTCCGGTCAACGGCTGCCTCGCCCATGGTCGCCTCACCCATCGTAGAATAAGCGATCGTCATGAAAGCGGCGAGCCCAATGCAGGCTGCCGAAACAAACGCTTTCGAAACGAGCCTATCCTGCGACATGTACCTCTCTCCTCAGATGAATTTGGACCTCGGGGGGCGGCGATCTGCCCGATCGACAGGCGCAGCGCCGCATTCCTCAGCACAAGTCCGGAAAGAGGCAATTGGTTCCTTTTTGTGTTCGCTTTCGGGCCTTTAATCAGGCGATGGAACGCCGACGCCCGGCTTTCTGGGCGTCGGCCGGCCAGATGCGCTGGGTCGAGATTTCTTCATAGAGACCCTCCACATCCTCCGGGTAGCAGAGTGCCGTGCCTGGCGTCAGAGCGGTCGCCGCACCGGATGCGGTTGCCAGACGCAAGGCGTCATCCGGCGTTCTGCCCTGGGAAATGGCAAGCACCATCGCGGCCAGGAAGCTGTCCCCGGCGCCGGATGCGGAGCGCGTCTTCACCTCCGGAGGCCGACAGAAATGCGTCTCTTCGGGTGTCACGAGAAGAGCACCATGGCGCCCGAGCGTGACGGCGAGCATGCCGACCCCGTCGTGCTGAACATAATCGCGGGCGGCAACGGCCGCCGCCTTCGGTCCATGCAGATCCTGGCCGACGATGCTGCCGAGCTCCCCGATGCTTGGCTTGGCGAGAAGCACGTTGTTGCCGGCGAGCGTGCGACTGAGATGCAGGCCGGACGTGTCGAGCACGAATTTCGCGCCCTTCTTCGTCACCATCTCGGCGATGCGCGGGTAGAAATCCTCAGAGACGCCGGGCGCCAGGCTCCCGCTTGCAACGAAATAGTCGCATTCGGTCTCTTCGACCCGCTTGAAGCAGGCGTTCTGCTCCTCTTCCGACAGGGTCGGGCCCTCGGGCACGAAGCGATATTCCTGTCCGGTCGCGGTCTCGAAAACCACATGGGCCATGCGCGTCGCCCCGGCGATGGAGACCACGGACCGCTTGACGCCTTCGCGCTCCAAAAGCTCATCGAGAAGAGCACCCGTCGCGCCGCCGAGACAGACGATCGCTTCGACATCGCCGCCCAGGCGATGGACGACACGCGCCACATTGACACCGCCACCGCCCGGATCGATCCGTCCGCGGTGCGTGCGGATTTTGTGCACCGGGCGAACCAGCTCGGCTTCGCTCGTGTCATCGATGGTCGGGTTGACGGTTAGCGTAACGATTGAAGGCATGAATTCCCCAACATGAGAGCGCGCGATTCGGCGAGCCGCCTTATCACGCAACCTTGAAGCAGCTGTGTCGCCGCCATGCAAATTCGGCGCCAAGGAGGAGGCGGCGGAACCGGGAGTCCGAAAGAGGATGGCATCCGGCTCGCCTCGCTTTGCGCCGGACGATGCCGCATATTTGCCCACCGGCTCGTCTTGCCATCATCGGCCATCCAGATGAGAGCAGGCTGACAGGATATCGATCACCCGCCGAATGCAAACCTTTCTCTCCGTCCTTCTTCCTGACAGCCTCGGCATTCTTGCCGCTCTCCTGCTCATCGCAGCGAGCGTCGTCACCTCGGCTTTGACAGCAGCCCTCGGGCTCGGCGGCGGCATAGCCATGCTTGCTGCCCTCGGGCTTGCTCTGCCGGTGCCTGCACTTATCCCTGTTCACGGCGTTGTCCAGCTCGGCTCCAATGCCGGGCGGGCGTTGTTGCAAAGGCGGCACGCCGAATGGCGCCTGATCTGGCCGTTCCTGGTGGGCAGCGTCATCGGCGCGACTCTCGGCGCGCGTTTCGTCGTCGCCCTGCCGGAAGCCCTTTTGAAGACGGGGCTTGGGCTTTTCATCCTGGTGATGATCTGGACGAAGCTGCCGGCGATGAAGCTCGGGGCGCAGCGGCTGCTGTTCGGCTTCGTCGGGCTCTTCTCGACGTTCCTCACCATGTTCTTCGGCGCGACGGGCCCCTTCGTCGCCGCCTTCGTCGGTCCGGCTCTTTCAAACCGCATGCAGGTGATCGGCACGCATGCCGTGATGATGACCGCCCAGCACCTCTTCAAGGTGGTGGCGTTCGTCGCCGTCGGCTTCGCCTTTGCCGAATGGCTGCCGTTCCTCGTCGCCATGGTGGTCGCGGGCTTCATCGGCACGGCGCTCGGCACGCGCATCCTCAAGGGGCTCAAGGAGGAGAACTTCCGCCTGGGCTTTCGCCTGGTCGTTTCGCTTCTGGCGCTCGATCTTCTGCGCCGCGGCGTCGTGCTCCTCCTCGCCTGAAGGCGGCCTTATTCGGCCGCCTCGGCCTCTGCCTCGCTCGCAGGCGGCGTCCAGCGCAGCACTGGCTTGCGGGCCGCACCGGTCTCGTCGAGCCGGCGGCGCGGTGCGAAGCGCGGCGCGTCGACGAAGCGGGCCGTATCCCCCGCCTTCGCGGACATCACGAGATCGCGCAAAGTCGCCGTGAAGACATCGAGCGACGCGCGGCTTTCCGATTCCGTCGGCTCGATCAGCATCGCGCCTTTGACGACCAGCGGGAAATACATGGTCATAGGATGGAAGCCCTCGTCGATCATCGCCTTGGCGAAATCGAGCGTCGTGACCTCCGTCTCCTCCAGGAAGCTCTCATCAAAGAGAACTTCGTGCATGGAGGGATGATCCGGGAAAGGCAGCGACATCAGATCCTGCAGGCGGGCACGCACGTAATTGGCGTTCAGCACCGCGTCCTCGGCCACCTGCCGCATGCCGTCGGCGCCGTGCGACAGCATCCAGGCGAACGCTCGCACGAACATACCCATCTGGCCGTGGAAGGCGGTCATGCGCCCGAACGGCTTCTCTTCGCAGTCTTCCGCCGTCTCGATGAGACGATAGCCTTCCTCGGTCTTCGCAATCAGCGGCAGCGGCGCGAAGGGCGCAAGCGCCTCCGACAAAACCGTGGGGCCGGCGCCGGGGCCACCACCGCCATGCGGGGTGGAGAAGGTCTTGTGGAGATTGATATGCATGGCGTCGACGCCGAGATCGCCCGGCCGCACCTTGCCCAAAATCGCATTCAGATTGGCGCCGTCGCAGTAGAAATAGCCCCCCGCCTCGTGGATCGCTTCGGCGATCGCCACGATCTGCGGCTCGAACAGCCCGCAGGTGTTGGGGTTGGTCAGCATCAAGGCAGCGACATCGCCTTCATGCTTGGCGCAGATCTCGCGCACCATCTCGGCAGCCACGGTGCCGTCCTCGCCGGCCGGCACGGTGACGACCTTGAAGCCGAGGAGCGCGGCCGTCGCCGGATTGGTACCGTGCGCGGAGGCCGGCACCAGGACCGTGCGACGATCCTCGCCGCGGGCGGCAAGCGCTGCCTTCACCGACATCATGCCGCAAAGCTCGCCATGGGCGCCCGCTTTCGGGCTCATGGCGACGGAGGCCATTCCGGTCAATGTGCAGAGATAGCGGCCGCATTCGTGGATGAGTTCGAGCGCTCCCTGCACGGTGTCGACGGGCTGCAGCGGATGAAGGTCGGCAAAGCCCGGCAGCCGCGCCATCTGCTCGTTGAGGCGCGGATTGTGCTTCATCGTGCACGAGCCGAGGGGGTAGATCCCCATGTCGATGGCGTAATTCTTCTGCGACAGGCGCACGTAATGGCGCATCGCTTCCGGCTCCGAGAGGGCCGGCAGATCGAGCGCCGCCTGCCGCTCCTGGCCACCGAGACGCGGCGTAAAGGCCGCGGGCTCTTCGATATCGACGCCTGAGACGCCGTCGCGGCCGAGCTCGAACAAGAGCGGCTCGGAAATATCGAGCGCCTTGTTGCCGGAAAAGGTCGGCCGCTTCGGCTTCAGAGTGGCGAGGCTCGGGGCAAGATGTTCGTCATTCACCATGAAGGTGTCTCCAAAATCGCGCGCGGCGATGAAAAACAACGGCTGAGCGGGCAGCGCATGGGGTTCAAAGCGCCGCCTCGATGGCCGAGGCGTAGGCGGCGATATCGTCGTCCGTGGCTGTCTCGGTCGCGGCGACGACGATGAGATCGTCGAGACCGCAATCGGGTTCCAGCCGCGACACGGGCAGGCCCGCGACGATGCCGGCATCGGCGAGCTTTTCCACGAGAGCGGCCGCATCGCCCGGCACGCGGATGGTAAACTCGTTGAAGAAGCTGTCGTTGACGACCTCGACGCCCGAAATCGCGCCGAGCGCATCGGCGAGACGGCAGGCGCGCTCATGGTTGCGAAGAGCGAGCTTCTTCAAGCCATCGCCGCCGAGCAGCGTCATATGCGCCGTGAAGGCGAGCGCACAGAGGCCGGAATTGGTGCAGATGTTGGAGGTCGCCTTGTCGCGGCGGATATGCTGCTCACGGGTGTTGAGCGTCAGAACATAACCGCGCTTGCCTTCCCGGTCGCGGGTCTCGCCGCAAAGTCGGCCCGGCATCTGGCGGATGTATTTCTGCTTCGTCGCGAAGAGACCGACATAAGGCCCTCCGAAGGAGAGCGCATTGCCGATCGACTGGCCCTCTCCGACGACGATATCGGCGCCCTGCGCGCCCGGCG
This sequence comes from Afifella aestuarii, assembly GCF_004023665.1. NCBI lineage: Bacteria > Pseudomonadati > Pseudomonadota > Alphaproteobacteria > Hyphomicrobiales > Afifellaceae > Afifella > Afifella aestuarii. The sequence goes on along the minus strand of NZ_SAUF01000002.1, from coordinate 670,516 downwards.
GCTCGATCAGACCGAGAGACACGACCTCGGTAAAGACGGCGACGAGAAGCACGCCCTTTTCCCGGCAGCGCGCAGCAAGCGGCTTCAGGTCGATGAGCTGACCGTAGAAAGACGGCGACTGGACGACGACGCAGGCAACGTCTTCGCTGATCTCGGCAAGGAGATCCTCTCCACCCTTCGGGTCAGGCGGCAGCGAGATGCATTCGTCGTCTTCCATATTGGCGAGCGTCTCGACGACCTCGCGATATTGCGGATGCAAACCGCCGGAAAGAACCGCCTTGGAGCGCTTCGTCACGCGGCAGGCCATCAGCACGGCCTCGGCCGTCGCCGTGGAGCCGTCATACATGGAGGCGTTGGCGACCTCGGTGCCGGTCAATTCGGCAACCTGGGTCTGGAATTCGAACAGGGTCTGCAGCGTGCCCTGGCTGATCTCCGGCTGATAGGGCGTGTAGGAGGTCAGATATTCCGAGCGCTGGATGATGTGATCGACGCTCGCCGGCACGTGATGATGGTAGGCGCCTGCGCCCAGGAAAAACGGTCCGTCGCCGGCCGCACGATTTTTGGCGGCGAGCCGGCGCATCAGCCGGGCGACTTCCATCTCGCTCTTGTGTCGCGGCAGATCGACCGCCTCTTTCAGAAGCTTGTCGGCCGGAACGTCGCGAAACAATTCGTCGATGGTTTCGACGCCGATCACGCGCAGCATATCGGCGCGGTCCTGATCGGTATGGGGGAGATAGCGCATATGGAACCCGAAACTTAGTGGCGGGGAGAGCCAGAGAGCCCGCCCCTAAGGGGGCGGGGCGAGGCGTGAAAGCGCGGCGTCAAGGACGCATCACTCGCGGAAATCGACAACGATTTCCGACTTCAGAGAATTGCCGATGAAGCAGAGCTCGTGTGCCTGCTCGTGCACTTTTTCGAGCATTGCGTGATCCGGCTGATCGCCATCGAAGGTCACCTTCGGACGCAGGATGATCTTCGTCAGCCCCTTCTTGCGCGGCTCGAAAACGCCGAGGATGCCTTCGGCCTTGTCCTCGTAGGCGACAGGCGTGAAGCCGTGCTTGCGGATCAAGTCGATGAAGAAGAGCATGTGGCAGCTCGACAGAGAGGCGACGAGCCCCTCTTCTGGATCCACGGCATCTTCCTTGATCACGGCCGCCGGCAACACGGCAGGTCCCGGCGAGGCCGGAACGACGAGGCCCGCATCGAGATGCCATTCATGAACGCGGCTATGCTTGTTGGCGCGCACCGCTTCGGCGTCGCCCTTCCATTCGATCGTTGCGTAGTAGCTGCTCATAATTCCTCGCAGAAAGCCTTGTAGGCGGCCTCGTCCATGAGACCGTCGAGTTCGCTTTTGTCGGAGAGCTTGACGCGGAAGAACCAGCCATCACCCTCCGGCGCCTCATTGACCGTCTGCGGCGCGTCCTCCAATGCGGCATTGGAGTCCGTCACCTCGCCGGAAACCGGCGCATAGACCTCGCTCGCGGCCTTCACCGATTCCACGACCGCCACCTCGTCACCCTTGGCGATCGCCTTGCCCTTCTCAGGAAGCTCCACGAAAACGACGTCTCCCAATTGCTCGGCGGCAAAGGGAGTGATGCCGATTGTGGCCGTGTCGCCATCCAGGCGCACCCATTCGTGCTCCTTGCTGTAACGGGTCGTCATTGTTTGGCTCCTGATTTCGGGCGGTGGTAGCAGTGCGGGACAAAGGGAAGAGGCGCGACCTCGGCGGGCTCCGCGCCACGCCGGCCGGCGAGATGCAATTCGGTGCCGGGATCGGCATAGGCGCGGTCGACATAACCCATCGCGACAGGGCCCCCGACGGTCGGACCGAAGCCTCCCGAGGTCACTTCGCCGATGACGGAATCGCTTGCACCCAGGATCTGAGCGCCTTCGCGCACCGGGGCGCGACCGGAAGGCTTCAGGCCCACGAGACGGCGCGAGGGACCATCGGAAAGTTCGGCCAGGATGCGGCCGGCACCCGGAAAGTCGCCACGCTCGCGGCGCGCCTTGGCGATGGCAAAGCGCAGCCCCGCCTCGACCGGAGACGTGGTTTCGTCGATATCATGACCGTAGAGCGGCAGCCCGGCCTCGAGCCGGAGCGAATCGCGCGCGCCAAGACCAATGGGCTTCACTTCTTCATGCGCGAGAAGCACTCTCGCTAAAGCCTCGGCTTCATCCGCGGAGACAGAAATCTCAAACCCGTCCTCGCCGGTATAACCGGAGCGCGAGAGATGCACTTTTGCGGAATGGCCATCACCGAGCCGGATTTCGGCACGCGCGGCCTGCATGAAGGTGAGATCCGCCACCTCGGGACAGAGGCCACTCAGGACCTCTGCGGCGGCAGGCCCCTGAAGGGCCAGAAGCGCGCGATCTTCGACCGCCTCGAGCGTGACCCCGTCCGGCAGACGCTCGCGCACATAATCGTCGTCGATCTCCTTGCGCGCGGCATTGAAGACCATGAAGAGACGGCCCTCGTCCTCCTCGCCGGCAAGGCGCGCGACCATGAAATCGTCGACGATGCCGCCGTTGTCGAGAAGAAGAAACGTGTAGCGCTGCCGGCCGGGTTTCAGCCCCTGGAAGTCGCCGGGCGCCAGACGCTCCAGCGCTTTGGCGACCGTCTCGTGATCCGGAGCCGAGAGAATTCGCTGGCCCATATGGGAGACATCGAAGAGCCCCGCACGGTCGCGCGTCCAATGGTGCTCGCCGATGATGCCATCATACTGAACCGGCATGGCATAGCCGGCGAAAGGCACCATACGCCCGCCCAGCTCCTGATGGAGCTCGAACAAAGGGGTGCGCTTCAAATCACTGATATCAGTCGCCACACGACCTCCCGCAACAGATTTCGAACGCAGTCGGACCTTCGACCCTTCCACGCCCCCTCTGTCGCAGGACCTGAGAGATTCCCGGCCTGAGGCCATACGCCTCCGCCGGTTACTCCGTCGGTGAGCCGCCGACTCTCGCTACAAATAGAGAGCCGGTGCTGCTTTCCAGAGTGTCGCTCGCCGTCACGGTCCCGTGGCCTGAGAGTTTCCGGGGCGGTTGCTCCTTCGGCGTTTCAAAACAGGCTTCAAACCTGCAATGAAACTCTCCCGAGCGGCGTATCGTCAGGGCAGGCCGCGACTGGACCTGCCCCGCTTATCATCGGCATCGCTGCGACGGAGTCAACGCACAACGCGCGTCGAACCCGTTTGTCAGCACCCTTTTGCCGCCACACGCAACAAAATGCGCTTGGCTCAGCGCTTGGAGTCCTCGTCGAAGCCGACATAGATGATGTAATCGCGGTCGTTGCCGGGCGACGGCACGGTCACCTCGTAAACCTGTGAAAACACGCTCGAAAGCTCCGGTCCAATGGTGACGGAGACCTTCTTCAGCTCGGAGGTGAGCACCGCCTCGTCGTGTTTCACGACCACGATGCGAATCGGCAGATCGACCGTCGCCTGCCCACCCTGCGGGCCCGCGAGAACCCGCCCGGACACACCGATCCTGAGGGTCAGATTGCCGGACGCATCGTAAAGGCATTCGCGCGCGGTCTCTCCGAGACTGCCCTGCCAGACGAGGTTTTCGTCGCTTTCTTCGGCACCCCGCTTGTAGCGCCGCAGGGTCTGCGTATCGGCCTTAATGCGCAGATCCGGACAATAGCTCGGCCCGAGATAGCGGCGGATGTCGATCTCGTTGGAGCCTTTCTGGGCGGTACCGGGCTCGACAGGCACGGTTTCCTCGGCTCCGCCACCGAAGCCCAGCCCGCCGAGACAGCCGGCAAGCAGGAACGACAGGGAGAGTGCGGCAAGGAGCGAGACGGCAGGGATCGGAAAGGAGGGACGCACGGCAAACCTATGAATTGGCTCAAGAGCGGCCGGCTCTATAGCAGTCCCCGCGTCAGAAATTAAGGCTTCAGGAAACGTTAACCCTGTTTGTCAACCCGACATTCACCCTGTTCTGCGAGCGTAGTTAACGACCGGAAGGGGAGAGTTTTGTCGATGCGTACTGCTTCCAAGCGGCCAGGTGCCGGCTTCGCAAGCGTTCTGCCGAGCCTGCCGCAGGACGTGATTTTGAAGGGCGATTGCATCCCGATGATGGAAAAATTGCCGGCCAAAAGCGTCGATCTCATCTTCGCCGATCCGCCTTACAACCTGCAGCTCCAGGGCGACCTGCATCGCCCGGACCAATCGCGGGTCGATGCGGTCGACGATGCCTGGGACCAGTTTTCCGATTTCGCCGCCTATGATGCGTTCACGCGTGCCTGGCTTTTGTCGGCGCGCCGCGTTCTGAAACCCGATGGCGGGCTGTGGGTGATCGGCTCCTATCACAATATCTTCCGCCTCGGCACGATCCTGCAGGATCTGGGCTTCTGGATCCTGAACGACATCGTCTGGCGCAAGACCAACCCGATGCCGAATTTCCGCGGCCGGCGTTTCGCCAATGCGCATGAGACGCTGATCTGGGCGGCGCCCTCGCCGAAGGCCAAGCGCTACACCTTCAATTACGACGCGCTCAAAGCCTTCAACGACGACCTGCAGATGCGGTCCGACTGGACCTTGCCGATCTGCACCGGCGAGGAGCGGCTCAAGGACGAGACCGGGCGCAAGGTGCACCCGACACAGAAGCCGGAATCGCTTCTCTACCGCGTTCTCCTGTCCACGACGAAGCCGGGCGAGACGGTTCTCGATCCCTTCTTTGGAACGGGGACGACGGGTGCGGTCGCCAAAAAGCTCGGCCGCCATTTCATCGGCATTGAGCGCGAACAATCCTATATCGATGCTGCGGAAGCTCGCATCGAGGCGGTGCGTCCCTCAGATGCTCCGGCGCTCAGCGTCGTCCAGGGCAAACGCGCCCAGCCGCGCATTCCCTTCGGCACGCTGCTTGAAGCCGGTCTCGTGAAGCCGGGCGAGCGCCTTTACGATCCGAAGGGCCGCTTGAGCGCGCTCGTGCGGGCCGACGCGTCGCTCATCTACGAAAAAGACGGCCGGCGCCACGAAGGCTCGATCCACCGCGTCGGCGCCGCGGTTCAGGGCCTCGAAGCCTGCAATGGCTGGGTCTTCTGGCACATGCGCACCAAAGAGGGGCTGAAGCCCATCGATTGCCTGCGCGATACGGTTCGCGGCGCTCTGGCTGCCTGAGCGATCTCAGGCCCTTGCAAGCCGCTGCTTCGCGCGATCGAGCTTCACGCCCTCTGAAGTGAGATCGGCGCGAAGCTTATCCGCGCCGGTGAAATGCAGCGCTCGCCAGCCGGCCTGGCGTGCGCCTTCGACGTTCGGCTCGCTGTCGTCGATGAAGAGGGTCGCGGCCGGATCGAGATCGAAAGCCGCCGCGTGGTGGCGATAGATCGCCAGGTCCGGCTTCACCAGGCCGAGCTCGCCCGACACCGTCACGCCGCGGGTTGCGTTCAGAAACGGAAAACGGCTTCGGGCCTCCACGAACGTGTCCGGGGCGAAATTCGTCAAGAGCGTGACGTCGTAGCCGGCCGCCAGAGTATCCTGAAGCACGGCGACGCTGTCCTCATAAGCGTAAGGCACCATCATCGACCAGCGCTGGCGAAACGCTCGGATCAGCTCCGCCTTGTCAGGATGGCGGGCGATCGCTTCCGCCTCCGCGTCGGCCCAGGACCGGCCGCGATCCTGTTCCAGGTTCCAGGCATTGGAGCACACCTCCTCCAGGAAGGCGCGGCGCTCGGCCTCGGCGGGAATGAGCTCTTGATAGGCAAGGTGCGGATCGTAATGCAGAAGCACCTTACCGATGTCGAAGACGATGTGACGGATCGGTTGCATGGCTTCCCCCATAGCCGGCGCATGATCGCAAATCCATGACGCGGAGTTCGATGCGGCGAATACGCGAGACGCGGCCGGCAGGTGCGCCGGCACGATCGCACGCCCTCACCTTGTCGCCCGCGCCTTCGTTGCCCCCGGGATCGCCGCCTCGACGATTTTCGCCATGACGGTCGGCAGGCCGGCTTCCTTCAGGTTTTCAAGGCCGTGCCACCAGAAGCCTTCGGGCGCCGGCGTGTCCGACGGCAAAGCGGCCTGCCAGATCGTCACCTTCAAATCGATATGGGTGAAGATATGGGAGACCTGCGGCGCGATCTTGCGCCAGGGTCCGGCAAGCGGCGGGGTCGGCATCCGCATGACGGGCGTTTCCTGCCACGGCCCCGTCGGCACTTCGCTCATCCCCCCGAGGAGCCCCTTCGGAGGGCGCCGCGACAACAGGATCTTGCCGTCATCGCGCAAAGCCACGAAGGCACCGGCGAACTTCTTTGCCTTCGCCCGCTTCGGCGCCTTGACGGGATAGGCCTCCTCGCGCTGCTCGCCATGCGCACGGCACATCATATTGAGCGGGCAGAGTGCGCAGGCGGGACGTTTCGGCGAGCAGATCGTGGCGCCGAGATCCATCATGGCTTCGGCGAACTCGCCCGGACGGTCCTGCGGCACGAGCGGGCGCAGCGTCTCTCGGATCTCCGACTTTGCCTGCGGCAGCGGCCGGTCGATGGCGAAAAGCCGGGACACGACACGCTCGACATTTCCGTCGACGACCGGCACCGGCTCGTCGAAGGCGATCGCGGCGATAGAGGCGGAGGTATAGGGGCCGATGCCCGGCAATTTGGCGAGTTCCTCCGCCTTGCGCGGCATCATGCCTCCGTAATCCTCGGCGACGCGGCGGGCGCAGGCGACGAGATTGCGAGCCCGCGAATAATAGCCGAGCCCCGCCCAGGCGGCCATCACCTCCTCTTCCGGGGCGGCGGCGAACGCCATCATGTCCGGCCAGCGGGCCGTGAAAGCGGCAAAGTACTCGCCGACGGCCTTCACGGTGGTTTGCTGCAGCATGACTTCGGAGAGCCAGACGCGATAAGGGTCGGGTCTGACGCCGGCGCGTCGCCATTTCGGCCCGATGCGCCAGGGCAAGGTGCGCGCATGGCGCTCGTACCAGGCCAGCAAAGGCTGGGCGAGCACGTCCTTCATGGACGCGTCTTCCCCATTTTCCAAGGAAAGCCCCTCTTCCGAGGGGAAGCCGACGGGTCTAGACTGAGTCATTCCGGCCATGGAGCTTGAGAAAATGGCTATTGCAAGTGGGCCGGTGAGATTTTCTGTCGCGACAGGTCGTAGTCGAGGAGGCAAAAGTTGGCGGGACCCGTTCCGACGAAAGCAAAACCGATCGCCGAACTCATTGGCGGCACGCTCGACCCGTTGATGCGCAAGCGCGGTCTCGCCAAGGCAGATATTCTGCGCTGGTGGCCCGAGATCGTCGGCAGCCGCTATGCGGGGCTGACGGCGCCTGAACGGATCCGCTGGCCGCGCAATGACGGCGAACGGGCCGCGACCTTGATCGTCCATGCCGATCCGAGCGTGGCGCTGCCGCTCTCTTATGACCTTGAAGGCGTGCGCGACCGGCTCAACACCTTTCTCGGCTTTCGCGCCGTCGGCCTCGTCAAACTGGTGCAACGCCCTTTTGCGAGCGAACCCAAGGCCGTACCGCGGCCCGTGAGGCCGCAGACCAACGAACGTCTTGAGACGAAGCTCGCGACCGTCGACGGACCACTTCGCGATTCTCTGCGGGCGCTCGGACGTGCCATCCTGGCACGCTCATGACCCTCATTCTCGCGGTCTCGTGACCCCGTGAGACAGACGCGGCTCTTTGCGGCCACATTCATCCGCCCTAAACACGCGCCTGAGCGCTGTTAAATTGTTCATGCCGCCTTCATGCCCTTCCGGGAGAATGGCGGCTCCCTCAGGAGGTTTCCCTTTGCCGTTGTTCACCCGCCGACAATTCGCCGCCACCGCCCTCATTGCCGGGCTTTTCGCCGCAGCCCCGGCCTTTGCGCAGGACGAAGGCCCGTCAGAAGTGCCGATGGACCAGTTGATGGCATCGGGACCGATCCCCGACCGCGCTCTCGGCTCAGAGGACGCACCCGTCACGATCGTCGAATACGCGTCCATGTCCTGTTCGCATTGCGCGGACTTCCACAACGAGACCTATCCGAAGCTGAAAGAGCAGTATATCGACACCGGAAAGGTTCGCTTCGTCTTCCGCGAATTCCCGATCGATGCCGCGGCCTTCGCCATCGCCATGACGGCGCGCTGCGCACCGGAAGATCGCTATTTCGATATCATCGACCTGTTCTTCGAGCATCAGCTCGACTGGATCCGCGCCGAGGATCATTACGGAGCCATTCTCGATCTCGCCAAGCAGGCCGGCTTTTCTGAGGAAAGCTTCGAGGCATGCTTGCAAAAACAGGAATTGTTCGATGGACTAAGCGCCAGACGAGACAAGGCTTCGAAGGAATTCGGCGTTCACGGTACCCCGACTTTCTTCATCAACGGCGAGAAGCTGGTCGGAGCGCGATCATTTGATGAGATCAAGGCCAAGATCGAGGCGGCGCTTTAAGCCCTCCTGCGAGAGGGCTGCGTCCGATTCCGGCCTCACCAGGTCTTGTGACATTAACGGCGGCCGCGGATGAAAATCACGCGGCTGCGGATCGCCGGCTTCAAATCATTCGTCGACACCACGGATGTGGCCATCGAGCCCGGGCTTTCCGGCGTCGTCGGCCCAAACGGTTGCGGCAAGTCGAACCTCGTGGAAGCCCTGCGCTTCGTCATGGGCGAGAGCTCGTTCAAGGCCATGCGCGGCTCGGGCATGGACGATGTGATCTTTGCCGGTTCAACCAACCGGCCGGCGCGCAACGCCGCCGAAGTAAGCCTGCAGGCGATCGTCGACGGTGCGGCGGCGGCTCACGTCATGAAGCCCGGCCAGACACCGGCGACCAGCGCCGAACTTGAGATCAGCCGCAGGATCGAGCGGGAGGCGGGCTCCACCTACCGCGTCAACGGTCGCGAGGTGCGCGCCCGCGACGTGAATATCCTGTTTGCCGATGCGGCGACCGGCGCGCGCTCTTCGGCTCTCGTGCGCCAGGGCCAGATCGGCGAGCTGATTGCCGCCAAACCCAAAGACCGGCGCTCGATCCTGGAAGATGCCGCCGGCATTTCGGGGCTGCATTCGCGCCGCCACGAGGCGGAGCTGAAGCTCAAGGGCGCGGAGCAAAACCTCGAGCGCCTGGAAGACGTCCTCGGCGAGATCACGGGCCAGCTCGAAACATTGAAGCGGCAGGCGCGGCAGGCCGCCCGCTACCGCAACCTCTCCTTCGACATCCGCAAGATGGAGGCGCAGCAGGCGCTGATCCGGCTGAGCGAAACCGATGAACGCCTCGCCAAGGCGGAAGCGGCCCTCAACCAGGCCGGACTTGCCCTCGCCAAAGCTGCGGAAGAGCAGTCGAAGGCCGCCAGAGAAGAAGCGGTATCAAGCTCATCCTTGCCGAAGCTGCGTGAGAAGGCTGCCGCAGCGGCGGCAGCCGTGCAGCATTTGCGGCTCAAATCCGAAGAGCTGAAACGCGAAGCGGCGCGACGGGAAACCCGGCAGCGCGAGCTTGAGAGCCGGCGCAAGGAAACGGCCGAGGACGTCGCCCGCGAGGAGGAGCACGGGCGCGAAGCGCGCTCCGCGCTCGCCACGTTCTCCGCCGAGGCGAAGACGCTCACCCGGGACAAGGAGGGCGCGGTCAAGCGGCTCGCCGAAGCGACGGCGACAGCGAAGGATCGGGCCGAGGCGCTTGCCAAGGCCGAGGCGGAACTATCAGAAGCCCGGGCCGAGCTTGCGGCGCAAGCCGCCGAACGCCGCCAGCAGGAGATGCGGGTGCGCGAAGCGGAGGCAGCGCGCGAACGCCTTCTCGGCGAGGCCCGGAAGTTGAAGGCGGAACAGGCCGAGCTTGCCCAGAAAGCCGGGTCCGAAGGCACCGTCGAGGCCGCCAGATCCGCGCTCGAAGCTGCGGAAAAGGCGCTGAAAACGGCCGAAGAGACCGCCCAGAAGAAAGAGCAGGAGATCCAGCGCGCCCGTGAGGGCGAGGCGAAAGCCCGCGAAAAGAGAGCGGAAGGATTGCGCGCCCTCACCGCTCTGCAGGCCGAAGAAAAGACGCTCGCCCAGCTCCTTCGGCCCGCAACCGACAGCCATTTCGTCCCGGTCGTCGAGGGGCTGAAGGTCGATCCCGGCTACGAAGCGGCACTTGCAGCAGCGCTCGGCGAAGATCTCGACGCATCGGCCGATCCGCAAGCGCCGTTCTCCTGGCAGGAGCGGGGGGAGATCGAGCGGGCACCAGAACTTCCTTCAAAGGTCCCTCCCCTGGCGCAATTCGTCTCCGGAGAGCCGCGTCTCGTGCCGCGGCTATCGCAGATCGGTGTCGTTGAGGAAGAGGATGGCCACGCACTCTTTCAAAAACTCGCCGTCGGACAGCGCCTCGTCAGCCGCAACGGCGCTCTCTGGCGATGGGACGGACTGACGATCAAGGGCGGCGCCAAGACGGCGGCGGCCGTTCGCCTGGAACAGAAGAACCGGCTGGAAGCCCTTTCGGGTGAGGTCGCGAAGGCGGAAAAAGACGCCGAGAAGGCGACGACGGCGCTCGAGAAGGCAACCGAAAAGCGTCGGCAAGGCGAAGATGCCGAACGGCAGGCGCGCCAGGCGCTCAAGGAGGCGCGCAGTCAGCGCGACCGTCAGGCGTCCGCTCTGTCCGAGGCAGAGCGGGTTCTTGCACGCCAGTCGGAGCGCCTCGCTTCGATCGCAACGAACCTCGCCCGCGTGGAAAGCGATGCCGAGGCGCAGGCGACACGGCTTGAAGAAGCACGCGCCGCGCTTGGCCAGACAAAGGCGAACGAAGAGGCCGAAGCGAAGGCACAACAACTTGCCAAGCACGTGGAGGCCGCTCGCCGCGAAGCCTCCGATGCGCGAGCGGCCGCGGATTCCTTGCGCCATGCAAGCGCGGCGCGCGACGAGCGTCTTTCGGCGCTTGGCCGGGAGATCACTGCCTGGCAGGGCCGGATCGAACGTGCGGCGCGGCGCATCGAAGAATTGCAGGCCCGACAGGCCGAGCTCGACGCAGAAATCGAAAAGCTTGCCGAAGAGCCGGAAACCTATGCCGTGCGCCAGCGCGAATTCGCCTTCGAGATCGACAAGGCGGACACCCATTCGAAGGCAGAAGCCGACCGCCTGGCCGAAGCGGAAACGGCGCATCGCAGCTTCGCCGATGCCGCGAGGCGCGCTCTCGATGGGCTATCCAAGGCCCGCGAGGCAAAAGCGCGAGAGGACGAGCGCGCCTCCGCCATCCGCCAGAAACGGGAAGATCTCGTTGCTGAAATCACCGCGCATTTCCGCACCCGTCCCGAGGGGCTGCGGGAAACCGCCGAACTGAAGCCGGGCGCCCCGCTGCCGGAGCTCGCCGCCGTCGACCAGAGGCTGGAGCGGCTGTTGCGCGAGCGCGAGCGCCTCGGTGGCGTCAATCTCCGGGCGGAGGAAGAAGCCAAGGAGGTCGAAGAGCGTCTTACCACGCTGACGGCTGAGCGCGACGATCTCACGGCCGCTATCAAGCGCCTGCGTCAGGCCGTGCATTCCCTCAACCGGGAAGGCCGCGAACGGCTGCTCGGCGCCTTCGACACCGTCAACCGGCATTTTCAGGAGCTTTTCCACACCCTTTTCGGCGGAGGATCGGCGGAGCTCATGCTGACCGAATCCGACGATCCCCTCGATGCCGGGCTAGAGATCATGGCACGGCCTCCCGGCAAGAAGCCGCAGATCATGACGCTCCTCTCGGGCGGCGAACAGGCACTCACGACGATGGCCCTGATCTTCGCCGTCTTTCTCACCAATCCCTCGCCGATTTGCGTTCTCGACGAGGTCGATGCGCCGCTCGACGACGCCAATACGGAGCGTTTCTGCGATCTTCTCGGCGATATGCGTCAAAAGACGGAAACCCGCTTTCTCGTCGTCACCCACAATCCGCTCACCATGGCCCGAATGGACCGGCTCTTCGGCATCACCATGGCCGAACGCGGCGTGTCACAACTCGTCTCTGTAGACCTCGAAACGGCTGAACGTTTTCGCGAAGCCGGTTAAAGGGCGAGCAAGGACGGGCCAAGAAAACCTGCCGCGATCTATTTCTCTTTTCTTTTCAACGGCATATCCCTAATTTTGATGTTCTTGACTTGGCCTGACGGCAAAATTATGGTGCGCCCGGTTTCGCAGGGGCCCGGACCCGCCCCGTCTTCACGATGGCGCCGCATCAAGGCTTCCAGGAAGGAGCCGGTGAATGGCTGACAAACGCTCCGGCGAGGAGCGCCGGGAGAAGGCGGACGGCGGACAGGGTCCTATGGCCGATACCGACCTGGAACGTCGCTTTGCCGACCTTTCGCGCACCCTGGACAAGGGGAGACGGGTCAGGCAGGCCGCAGAAGCGCCCGAGCGCACCGATTCGTCGGGATATGCGCTTGCGTTACGCATCGCCAGCGAGTTTATCGCAGGTGTTCTGGTCGGAGCGGCCCTGGGATGGGGATTGGACGAGGTCGCAGGGACCTCCCCATGGGGGCTTATCGGCTTTCTGATGCTGGGATTTGCCGCCGGCGTGCTCAATGTGATGCGCGCCGCGGGTAAAATAGCCGGGCCTTACGACAGGCTCGACAAGGACAAGGACGGCGGGCCTGCCCGTCACGATTGAGGCGAGGCCGATTAAGGCCCGGGGAAGCAAGGGGTAGGCTGTGGCGAGCGAAGCGGCGACGCATTCCGACACCGTGGATCCGATCCACCAGTTTCACATCAACAATCTGGTCGATTTCGGCCAGATCGGCCACAGCACGTTCGCTTTCACCAATTCGGCGCTGTTCATGGCCATTACGGTGATCCTGATCGTCGGCTTTATGATGCTGTCGACGCGCGGCCGTGGCCTCGTGCCGGGCCGCATGCAGAACGTCACTGAGATGTTCTACGAGTTCACGGCCAACATGCTGCGCGAAGCCGCCGGATCGGAAGGCATGCGCTTCTTCCCGTTCGTCTTCACGCTGTTCTCGTTCATCCTGGTGGCGAACCTGATCGGCATGGTGCCGTATTTCTTCACCGTGACGGCGCATATCGTGATCACGGGGGCGCTTGCCCTTCTCGTCATGGCGATCGTGATCGGCTACGGCTTTTCCAAGCACGGCTTCGGCTTTCTGAAGCTCTTTGTGCCCGACGAGGTGCCTGGCGTCATCCTGCCGATGATCGTGGCGATCGAGATCCTCTCGTTCATCTCGCGCCCCGTCAGCCTCTCCATTCGTCTTTTCGCCAACATGCTGGCCGGTCACATCACCCTCAAGGTGTTTGCCGGCTTCATCATCTCGCTGTCGACGTTCGGCGTGATCGGCTGGGCCGGTGCGGTCCTGCCTTTCCTGATGGTGGTGGCGCTCACGGCCCTTGAAATTCTTGTGGCTGTCCTGCAGGCCTATGTCTTCGCAATTCTGACCTGCATGTACCTCAACGACGCGCTGCATCCTTCGCACTGACGGCGCGGTTTTTTCTCCATCCTCTTCCAACACGCAAGGAGCATGAACATGGAAGCAGATGCTGCAAAGCTGATTGGCGCGGGCATCGCCTGCATCGGCATGGGCGGGGCCGGCGTTGGCCTGGGTTCGCTCTTCGGCCACTTCCTCGAAGGCGCATTGCGCAATCCCGCGGCTGCGGACGGCCAGTTCGGCCGCCTCATCTTCGGCTTCGCGGTCACGGAAGCGCTGGGCATCTTTTCGCTCCTGATCGCCCTTCTCCTCATCTTCGCCGTCTAAGCCAGACAGCGAAGACGGCGCGCCGGAGGCACACGCCACCGGCGGCCGAACGGCTTGAGGAGAAGAGCACGTGGTAACAACGGCACTCGCTCAGACGGCCGCGGAAACGGCGGCGGAACATACCGAAATCGCGGATTCGGCCCATGGCGCGTTTCCGCCTTTCGATCCGTCGACGTATCTCTCGCAGCTCATCTGGCTCGCGGTCTTCTTTGGCCTGCTCTATTACCTGCTCAGCAAGATGGTGCTGCCACGCATTGCCACCATCCTTGAGGAGCGGCACGACCGCATCGCCGACGATCTCGCAGAGGCCGAAAAGCTGAAGCGGGAGAGCGACGAGGCGATCGCGGCCTACGAGCAGGCGCTCGCCGAAGCCCGGCAGCGCGCTCACGGCATTGCCCAGGACGCCCGAGACAAGGCGAAAGCCGAGGTCGAGGACGAACGGGCCAAGGCCGAGGCGGAGCTCGAAGAGAAGCTGCAGGCCGCCGAAGCACGTATCGGCGAGGTGCGCGACAAGGCTCTCGCCGAAGTCGACGCGATCGCCAAGGAGACGACCGAGGCGCTCGTTGAGACCCTGTCCGGTGAAGCTCCGGCAGATGCGGATGTCGGGTCAGCCGTCTCCGCAGCCATGAACGAGCGGAGATAACGATGGACGCAACCAGCCTAGCTTCGCTGTGGGTCTTCATCGGCCTTCTCACCTTCCTCGGCATCATGATCTATCTCGGCGTGCCGAAGATGATGACGGCCGCGCTCGACAAGCGCTCGGAGAAGATCCAGCACGAGCTCGACGAGGCTCGGCGCCTGCGGGAAGAGGCGCAGGCGCTTCTGGCCGAATATCAGCGCCGCCGCCAGGAGGCCGAGGAAGAGGCGGCCGGGATCGTGGCGCTCGCCGAAAACGAAGCGGCAGCCCACGCCGCCGAAGCCAAACAGCGGCTCGAGGAATATATCGAGCGGCGCACGCGCGGTGTGGAACAGCGCATCGCTCAGGCCGAGGCCCAGGCAGTCAGCGACGTGAAGGCACGGGCGGTCGATGTGGCCGTCGCAGCCTCCGCAAAGATCCTCGCTGAACAGAACGAGGGCGCGGTCGGTCAGCGGTTGATCAACAGCTCCATCGAGGGCTTGAAGCGGCACTGAGCAGCTTCGACAAAGAGACGACAAAAGGCGGGCCTCGGCCCGCCTTTTTCTTTTTCGGCCGACAGTTTATCCGACAGACAGGCGGGACCTCGCCGGGCAGCGCGTGGTTGAGCGCGGTGGCCCGCCCTCTTCGCGGCTCTGCTCTCTACAATATTGCCGGGCCTATTTGCCGGCGAGGAGCGCCGCGATGGGCGCAAAGCTCGCCCGGTGGAGTCGGCACGGCCCGAGCCGCGTCAGGGCGGCTCTGTGGGCCGGCGTCGCGTACCCCTTATGGGAGCCGAGCTCGTAGCCTGCAAACACCCCGTCGCAATGCGCCATCATCCGATCGCGTGACACCTTGGCCACGATCGAGGCTGCAGCAATCGACAGCGAGGAGGCGTCTCCACCGATCAGCGCCTCGCACGGCAGATCGATGTTCGGCACCTTGTCGCGGCCGTCGACGAGAACCGCGTCGGCGGGTTGCGGCAGACTTCTGAGGGCACGCGCCATCGCAAGAAGCGCCGCATTGCGGATGTTGATGCGGTCGACGGTGGCCGTCGAGCAATAGGCGACGGCGACATCGGCACAGCCGAGGATCTCTTCGTAGAGTTCCTGGCGGCGCAATGCGGTGAGCGCTTTGGAATCGTCGATGCCGACCGGGATGTTTTCCTGATCGAGAATCACGGCGGCAGCCACGACCGGGCCGGCGAGCGGGCCCCGGCCGACCTCATCGACGCCCGCGATGCGACGGTAGCCAGCAAGCAGCAGCCGCGTCTCGGCCTGGAGATGCGGGCCGGCAGCCCCGGAGGCCTTGGCTGATTTTGCAGCGCCCTGCTTCGGAGCTTTCGGTTTACGAATCGTCTTTGTCGCCGACATGGACCGCCGATAGGCCGCGGCTACTCCCGATGCAAGCCGGGCGCTTGCCCACGACGCCGCGCTTTCCACCTTCGGACACAGGCTTCTTTGAGCCCTCGGCAGCGGTGACGCCTAGAAGAGCTTCAACTGACCGCCGACCGGCACCGGCGGAGAGAACAGATCCGTGCGCATATCGTAGCGCCGCTCGTTCAACCGCAGGCGCTTCGCCGCCAGTTCGAAGCGGCGACCGATCTGCCAGGCGTAAGGCCCCCTACCCCGCTGGCGCTCATGCCAGGCCGAATCATAATCCTTGCCGCCCCGCATGGAGCGCATCAGCGACAGAACATGTTCGGCTCGGTCCGGGAAATTCTCTTTGAGCCATTCCTTGAAGATCGGCGCCACTTCGAGCGGCAGCCGCAACAACACATATCCGGCTGAGGTGGCGCCTGCCGCCGCGCCCGCTTCGAGAAGGCGCTCGATCTCATTGTCGTTGATGGCAGGCACGATCGGCGCCGTCATGATCGAGACAGGAATGCCGGCTTCGCTCAGGCCTGAAATCGCTTCAAGCCGTTTCGCCGGCGTCGAAGCCCGGGGCTCCATCAGGCGCGACAGCTTATGGTCAAGGCTCGTCACGGAGAGGCCCACTTTGACGAGCCCCTTCTCCGCCATCGGCGCGAGGATATCGAGATCGCGCAGGACGAGCGCCGATTTGGTGACGATGCCGACCGGATGATTGGCGGCAGAAAGGACCTCCAGCACATCGCGCATGATCCGATACTGGCGCTCGACCGGCTGGTAAGGGTCGGTGTTGGTGCCGATCGCGATCGGACGCACCTCGTAGCCCGGCGCGGCGAGCTCTTTCTCCAGAAGCTTCGCCGCATCCGGTTTGGCGAAGAGCCGCGTCTCGAAGTCGAGCCCCGGCGACAGGCCCATATACGCGTGCGTTGGCCGGGCGAAACAATAGGCGCAGCCGTGCTCGCAGCCGCGATAGGGATTGATGGACCGGTCGAAGGAAATGTCGGGCGAGGCATTGCGCGTGATGATCTTGCGCGGCCGCTCGATCGTCACCTCTGTGCGCAGACGGGGCAGCTCGTCGAGGCTGTCCCAGCCATCGTCGACGATCTGCCGCGTCTGTTTCTCGTAACGGCCCGTCTCGTTGGAGACGGCCCCGCGGCCGCGCCGCACAAGCGGCCGCAGCGCGGTGGAGATCTGTTCGGTCCCCCCGACTTCCCACCCATCTTCGGAGGCCGAGTTTGCCTGGCCGAGCGCCACCCAGGCCGCATCGCGTTCTGCGCGAAACCGTGACGACGCAGAGGACGCGGCGTTCCGCTTTGCGGCTGCTGCGGAACCGCCCCTTGGGGTGTGGGGTGTGGGCGGGGTGAAGGTGGGGCTCGGCTCAGGCATGGTGAGAATATAGCGCGAACATAGGAACATTACAAGAACAAAGGTGACTTTATTCCTAGGCGAAACGAGGAAGCCGGGGATTGGACGATCCGCCTTAACGAAACAGTTACCTTTCTGTTGGGTTAAGAGCCGGATTTCGCTAGCAAACCAGCATGATCACCGTGCTTCTTTCCGCGCCCAACGATGCGCAGCATCTGGCGCGCAGCCTCACCGCCCTCGTCCCGGCGGCGGTCGAGGGTCTGGTGCGCGACGCCTACGTCGTCGGCGCGCCCAACGATGAAGAGATCGAAGCGGTGGCGGATGCTGCCGGCGCGGAACTCATAGGTCGCGAAGCTCTCACAGAGGCGATCACCGCGTCGCGCGGCGAGTGGCTTCTCCTGATGGAAGGGGGCGCCCGCCCGCTCGACGGCTGGATGACGGCGGTTCGCGAGTGGATGGAAGAGCCAGGCCGCGGGGCCGCAAGCTTCACCCTCGCCGGTAAGCGCAAGACGCTCTTCGGTTTTCTGGAGCGGGAGGAACCGCTTCGCCGCGGCGTGCTCATGCGCAAGGCCGATATGGCGGCGGCCGGCGCGGACGACCTCAAAGCTCTTGCCCGCGGCCAGTCCACCAAACGCCTTTCCGCGCGGATGGCGCCGCCGGCCTGAGAGGCCTCAGCCGCGTTTCAGATGCTCGTCGAGCCGCGGCATGATCTCGACGAAATTGCACGGCCTGTGACGGTAATCGAACTGGCTCTTCAAGATGCCATCCCAGGCATCGCGGCACGCCCCGGGCGAGCCCGGAAGAACGAAGATGTAGGTCGCATTCGCCACGCCTGCGGTGGCGCGAGATTGAATCGTTGAGACGCCGATCTTGTCATAGGAAATGCGGTGGAAGACCGCTGAAAAGCCGTCCATGCGCTTTTCAAACAGGGGCTCGAGCGCCTCCGGCGTGACGTCGCGGCCCGTAAAGCCGGTGCCGCCCGTGGTGATGATCACATCGATCGCATCATCGGCGATCCAGCCCTGAACACGCTTGCGGATGTCCTCAATATCGTCGCGAACGATGTCGCGCCCGGCGAGAACGTGGCCGGCGTCGCAAATACGCTCTTCGAGCGTGTCACCGGAACGATCATCGGCAAGCGCGCGGGTATCCGACACCGTCAGCACCGCGATCTTGACGGGAATGAAGGCCCGCTCGTCACCGCTTTGCGTCATTCCATCTCCCGCGCTCGAAACACAGAGTGAGTCCAGAGAAGGCGCAACGCCTCCCCGTCAAGAGGGGGCGGCGCTTTGAGATCCTGCGGGCACGCCTCACGCCCCGAGCGCGAGGCGCGGCCTCGTCAGGAGGTCGCGTCCGTCTCTTTCGTCTTTTCCCCGCTCGCCTCGCTCGTCGTCTCCCCGGGCGCGTCGTCGGAGCCACCTTCCTGTGCCACGTCCGCTTCAGACGCCTCCTCGGGTTCGGGCGCCGGCGGCAGCTCTTCTGGATCGGGCTGCAGGACGGCCGTCTGCGGCGTCAGCATGCGCGGGCTCGGCACGGCGGAGAAGGTCTCGCGCTCATGTTGCGGCGGCGGGGCGCGGCGGGTCGTGCGGTAGACCGAGAAGACCGCCATGGCGAAATGAGCGACGGCCGTGGTGACGAAGAGCCCTTCCGGCCCGAAGGTTTCCATCGTGCCGGAGGCGACGAGCGGGCCGGCCATCGTGCCGATGCCGTAAAGAAGCAGGAGGCCCGAGGACACCTGCACGAAGGACAGGTCGCTTGCAAAATCGTTCGCGTGGGCGACGGCGAGAGAATAGAGCGCATAGGAGGTGCCGCCATAAAGCGCGAAAGCGAGGCTGAGCACGATCGGATTGTGTGGCGCGAAGACGGCTATCCCCATGCCGATGATCGAGGCAAGAAGTGCGGCCCCGCCGATCATGAAACGTCTGTCGATGCGGTCGGAGAGCCTGCCTGCCGGCATCTGGATGAGCGCGCCGGCAATGATGGCGATGCTCATCAAGGTGGCGATGTGCGCCGTACCAAGGCCGATCTGAAAACCGAACAAAGGCCCAAGCGTGCCGAAAGCACCGTTCGCCACGCCGACGAGAAGCGTCGCCACGAAGCCGACCGGCGAATTCTGGAAAAGCCGCTTCAAATCGAGCGTGACGCCGGCCAGCGGTTGGGGAACGGCCGCGCGCGACAGCGACAAAGGCAAAAGCGCCAGGCAGAAGAAAATCGCCCCGACCATGAAGGACGTGTCGCGGGCGGGATCACCGATCGCCACCAGCATCTGCCCGACGACGATCGCCACATAGGTGATCGTCATGTAGATGCCGAAAATCATACCGCGATTTTCGTTGGTCGCCCGTTCGTTCAGCCAGCTTTCGATGATCATGAAGCAGGCCGCGAGCACGAAGCCGGAGAAGATGCGCAGAAGGATCCACGACAGCGGCGTCACGATCATCGCATTCAAGAGAACGATGACCGCCGCGGCCGCTGCGGAGGCGGCAAATGCGCGGATATGGCCAACCTGGTGGACGATGCGCGGCGCCATGAAACAGCTGGCGACGAAGCCGACTGCCCAGCCCGTCCCGACGAGGCCCAGCGAGAATGTCGAAAAATGCTCCAAGCCGCCGCGGATCGGCAGCAGGATGGAGTGCAAACCGTTCGCAGTGAGCAAGAAGGCCACGCTCAATAAGAGCGCAGCGATAGGAAGAAGTTGCCTGGCCATGATGGACGCCGAATTGCCGCGAGCCGCCGGTAACCCTGTGCGTCGCCAACGGTCAAGCCCTCCCGTGTTCACGCTTTGCGACAGCTTGTCAGCTGATCAGTTTTGAGACTCTTCGAGGGCGGCTTTCAAAGTCAACAAATCGCGCCAGACGAGCTTTTTCTGCAGCGGATTGCGCAAGAGATAGGCCGGGTGAAACGTCGCCATGGCACGGACTTGGCGGGCCCCTGTGTCGAAATCGATCCAACGACCGCGCAGCCGCGTGATGCCCATCGTGGTGTCGAGCATTTCCTTGGCGGCGGCATTGCCGAGAAGGATCAAGAAATCGGGATCGGCGAGACGGATCTGCTGCTGAATGAAGGGCCGGCAGATCGCCCTCTCCATCGGCGAGGGATCGCGGTTGCCGGGCGGCCGCCACGGAATTGTGTTGGCGATATAGACGCCGCTGCGATCGAGCCCGATTGCCGCCAGCATTCGGTCGAGGAGGCGTCCTGAACGCCCGACGAAGGGCAGGCCCTGCAGATCCTCGTCGCGGCCAGGCGCTTCGCCGACCAGCATCACCCGACCTTCGGGGTTGCCATCGGCGAATACGAGCTGCGTTGCCGTCCGCTTCAGATTGCACCCATCGAAGCCCGCCAGAATTTCGCGCAGTTCCTCGAGTGATGCCGCACTGCGGGCGGCTTCACGGGCGGCCATCACCGCCTCTTCCGAAGGAAGGGCCGCTGGGGCGACGGGCGGCGGCGCTGCCGGCGGCTGCGAGCGCGCTTCGCTCCGGCGCGGCCTCTCGGCAGGGGCCCGCGCCCCGTCATCACGGTGTTGCGCCCCGGCGGGTCTGCCCTGTTGCTGCGCGGGCGCCTGGCGGGCCGCCATCTCGCGGGCAGCCATCCTCTCGCGGGTTTCTTCGAAACGGTCGACGCCCGCCTCTTCCACGGCACAATCGACGCCGTTCTCAAGATAGAAGCGCAAAAGCTCCTTGAGGGGGGCGAGAGGGATATCTGGCGAAAGCGGGCTCACCAGACCTTTCTGCCATCATGCGCGCCGGGGCGGAAGAGGAGGCTTGCCCGCAACGCGTCAACCCGCCACGCTCAAAGCTCGCAGAAGTGCCGCTTGCGCCATGGACAGACGAGACGAAGCGGGTTTGCATTGAATTTGAGCGGGACGACGTTTTATCCCTTGGGCCCCCACTCTCATCTGGAGAAAAGAATGGAAGCCGCCGAGACGCCCGAACGTGAGAGCATGAAATACGACGTTGTCATCGTCGGAGCTGGACCGGCAGGACTTGCAGCGGCCATCCGCCTGAAGGAACTCGACGAGAAAATCTCCGTCGTGGTCTTGGAAAAGGGCTCCGAGGTGGGCGCCCATATTCTTTCCGGCGCGGTCATCGACCCGATCGGCCTCGACAAACTCATCCCCGACTGGCGCGACGATCCGGACCGCCCGCTGACGACGCATGTCACCGAGGACCGCTTTCTCTATCTGACTGAGAAAGGCGCCACGAAGCTGCCGAACATTTTGATGCCGAAGCTCATGAACAACCATGGCAGCTACATCGGCTCACTCGGACGGCTGACCCAATGGCTCGCGGCGCGCGCCGAAGGGCTCGGTGTGGAGATTTATCCTGGATTTGCCGCCGCCGAAATTCTGACCGACGACAAGGGCGCCGTCATTGGCGTCGCGACCGGCGACATGGGCATCGGGCGCGACGGTAAGCCGGGCCCCGCCTATCAGCCTGGCATGGCGCTTCTCGGCCGCTACACGCTGATCGGCGAAGGCGCCCGCGGCTCCCTTGCCAAGGAGCTCATTGCCCGCTTCGCGCTCGACGAGGGTCGCCAGCCGGCGAAATTCGGCATCGGACTCAAGGAGCTCTGGGAAGTCGAACCGGACAAGCACAAGCCGGGCCTCATCCAGCATTCCTTCGGCTGGCCGCTCGACAACAAAACGGGCGGCGGCTCTTTCCTGTACCATTTCGGGGAAAACCAGGTGGCGATCGGCTTCGTCGTGCATCTGAACTACGAGAACCCGCATCTGGAGCCGTTTCAGGAGTTCCAGCGCTTCAAGACGCATCCGGCGATCAAGAGCCTCCTGGAGGGCGGTCAGCGTATCAGCTACGGCGCACGCGCGATCACCGAGGGCGGCATCCAATCCGTGCCGAAGCTCGTCTTCCCCGGCGGCGCACTGATCGGATGCTCGGCGGGCTTCGTCAACGTTCCGCGCATCAAGGGCACGCACAACGCCATGCTGTCGGGCATGCTGGCGGCGGAACATGTGGCCGGCGCTCTGGGTGAAGGGCGCAGTCACGACACGGTGGAGAGCTTCGAGGCGAGCTGGCGCGAATCTGAAATCGGTCACGACCTCAAAAAGGTGCGCAATGTGAAGCCGCTCTGGTCACGGTTCGGCACGCGCCTTGGCGTGATGCTCGGCGGCCTCGATATGTGGACCAACTCGCTCTTCGGCTTCTCTTTCTTCGGCACGATGGGCCACGAGAAGCCCGATTATGCCTGCCTGAAGCCTGCCTCCGAATGCCCAAAGATCGACTATCCGAAACCCGACGGCGTCATCACCTTCGACAAGCCCTCGTCGGTGTTTTTGTCGAACACCAACCATGAAGAGGACCAGCCGGTGCACCTGCGGCTCACCGATCCGATGATGCAGAAGGAGAGCGAATGGGCAGTCTTCGCCGGCCCTTCGGCCCGCTACTGCCCGGCCGGGGTCTACGAATGGGTGCAGGAAGACGGGGCTGAACCGCGCTTCGTCATCAACGCGCAGAACTGCGTCCACTGCAAAACCTGCGACATCAAAGATCCGAACCGCAACATCACCTGGGTTCCGCCGCAGGGGGGCGAGGGTCCGATCTATGTCGGAATGTAAGCGCGCCTTTTGAGCCGAAGCCTAAGCATGGCCTGGCGCATGGAATAATCACGGATGCGCCGGTCGGCGGGGCGTCACGCTTTGGCAGCAAAGGGTGCAATGCGAATGAAGCCAGCTCAAAAAACATCTCCGATCAGAGCGGCGACCAAGGACGATGCCACGGCAATGGCCGAACTCGTCAACATGGCCGGAGAGGGACTGCCCGTCTATCTCTGGCGCCGCATGGCAAAGGCGGGCGAGGATGTCTGGGAGATCGGGCGCCAGCGCGCGCAGCGTGAGGAAGGCAGCTTTTCCTATCGCAATACGATCGTGCGCGAGACCGACGAGAAAGTGGCGGCTGCGCTCATCGGCTATCCTCTCCCCGAGACACCGGAAGCATTCGATCCCGCCGATATGCCAGCGATGTTCGTGCCTCTGCAAGAACTCGAAAACCTCGCTCCGGGAACCTGGTACGTGAACGTGCTTGCGACCTATCCAGAGCATCGCGGCAAAGGTTTCGCCCGCGAACTTCTCCAGGTCGCAGATCGTCTTGCCGCCGAAGCCAGGACAAGTGGCCTCTCCATTATCGTCTCAGATG
The DNA here is from genome assembly GCF_004023665.1 of Afifella aestuarii. Taxonomy (NCBI): domain Bacteria; kingdom Pseudomonadati; phylum Pseudomonadota; class Alphaproteobacteria; order Hyphomicrobiales; family Afifellaceae; genus Afifella; species Afifella aestuarii. The sequence goes on along the minus strand of NZ_SAUF01000002.1, from coordinate 647,403 downwards.
CCAACGTCCGCGCACGCAAACTCTATGAAAGCTGCCGCTATCTCGAAACGGCATCCCGGCAGATGGTGAAGGAGGACTGGGAGAACGCAGGTACGAATTGGGTCCTCCTCGTGAAACGCCTTTGAGCCTCAGCCGACCAGCTTCGTACCACGGTAGATCTCGGCGAGTGTCGCATCGAAGCCGAAAGCCGGCAGACAGAGCCTGTCGTCCAGGGAGGTGAACTCCGTCATCTCCCATTCCGTTTCGCGTGACCACAGCCGCACCCTCACCTCGTCCTGCGCGACGGTGAGGCAATAGAGATTGTCGCGATGGCGCTGATAGAGCTCGATCTTGCGGGCGATCATCTCTGCAGTGTTGGACGGGGAAATCACTTCCGCGGCCAGGAAGAAGATTGTCGCATAATTCCCCGAAATTTCGGCTGTGGGCACGACCACGACATCGGGCTCAGGATTGAAATCGGCAACGCCGGCAATCCGCACTCCCATTTCCTCGAAGGCTTCCCACTCGGGATGGCTCATGGCCAGGGCATCATCCAGAAGTCGCGTCAGGCGTTTGCCGATCTTATGATGCTCGACATCAGGGGGAACCATCATCATGGCGAGGCCATCCACGAGCTGCCAGCGCTCTTCGTCCGGCCGCGTCATGTAGAATTCCAGAAACTGATCGGCCGTCCAGAGGCCCGAGCCGACCGGTTTTGCCGCCTTTGCCGGCGCGTTCATGACGCCCTCACCGTTCCTCGCGCGGACGATAATGGCCGGTTTCCGGATCCCGCACGAGAAGCTCGCCACGGTCGTCGGCCCGCACCTTCTCGGCGGCGCGCACCTCACGATCGACGCGCGCCATCTCCCGCTTCAGAACCTTGAACGCGTAATAGCCGCCGGCGGCGATCAATCCGAGAGCGATGAACTGGGGCATCGTTCTAACCTCCGAAACGCTGCCTGAGACTACGCTCTTCGAGCGTATCGAGGAAGCCCTCGCCCGCCGCAGCGGCCAGACCTGCACCGACGCGGCCGGGGCGCATGCCGAAGAAACTCTTCTCCGCGCCGATGAGTTTCAGGCGCACCTTGTCTCCGTACTTCTCGCGCAGCACGTGACGCATATCACCGAGACGATCCGCAAGCCCCAGCGAGACGGCCGTCTTGCCGGACCAGAAAAGCCCCGAAAAGATCTCGGGATCGTCGGCGAGCACGCTGCCGCGACGCTTCTTGACGAGATCGATGAAGAGCTCGTGCACCTCTTCCTGAATGACTTTGAGGCGGCGCACGTCTTCCGGCTTTTCCGGCTGGAACGGATCGAGGATCACCTTCGATTCCCCCGACGTATAAACGCGGCGCTCGACGCCGAGCTTGTGGATCGCATCGACGAAGCCGAACCCGGCCGAGACCACGCCGATCGAGCCGACGATCGAGGCCGGGTCGACGATGATCTCGTCGCCGGCACAGGCGATCATATAGCCGCCGGAGGCGCACACATCCTCCACGAAGATGAACACCCGCTTCTGCTTTTCCTCGGCGAGGGCGCGGATGCGCTTGTAGATCATGTGCGACTGAACCGGCGAGCCGCCTGGCGAATCGATGATGATCGCCACGGCCTCGGCCTTCTTGTTGTCGAAGGCCTTTTTCAACGGTCCCGCCACAGAGGCGAGCGTGAGACCCGGCCGGAAGCGGCTGCCCCGGCCGATCGTGCCCGACATTCTGATGACCGGAACCACGGGCTCAGCCTTGAATACGCCCGGCAGGAGACTGTGCAACCAATTCGCCATCTGTCTTCCAAACTCTCAAATTCATCAAAGATCGTCTCGGCAAGATGGTCATGCCGCGAGAATTTGCCAGATGCCGTGACGCTTCGGCGCTTTAAAGAAGACCGAAATCCGCCTCCCCGCGCAGGATCGCACCGGCCGCCTGCGTCCATGCCCCATCGGCTTCATGGAGGACGATGCCGGCGCCGAGCACCAGCGGTGCCTTCCCCTCAAGACGGGCCGAAACCAACACACGTCCCGCCGCCTCGCCTGCATGGGCATGAAACGGCAGGATTTTCATGCTGCCGAAGCGATGAGCCGCGAGTGCCTTCAAGATGGCGGCGAGCCGGTCGGCCCGATGGACGATGGCGATATCGCCCTTCCGAACGAGCAGAGACGAAGCCGCGGCAATCCAGCGCGGCAGAGGATCCACCTCGGCCTGATGCGCCACCCGGCGGCGCTGGTCGGGCGAGGCGCTCACTTCACAAGCAGCATAAAACGGCGGGTTCATGAGGACGAGATCGACGCGAGCTGAAAGAAGTCGCTCACCCAGTTGCGGCTCCGTCACATCGGCCGCCACAAACCTCACGCGCTCGGCGAAGGCCCGATTTGGCGGAAGCCGACGCGCCTCCTCGGCCTGGTGGGCCGCGACCTCGTCGATATCGACGCCGACGACCTCAAGCTCCGCAGCGCGAGCTGCAACCGAGAGCGCCACGGCGCCGGTGCCACAGCCGAACTCGACGCAGACACCTTTTCGCTGCGGCGAAACCGCCGCCTGCAACAAGGCTGCGTCCAATCCCGGCCGGTGGCCGCTCGCCGGTTTGACGAGCGCGATCCGCGCCCCCAGAAAGCCGTGCGTCTCGACCGTCCTCTCGTCTGCGCTCATCGCTCAATCGCTGCCGAGGCCCAGGGAAAACTCCTTGTCGAGCCCGGCATCGCGCAGGATCGCCTTCGCTTCGTCGCGGCGCGAGGCATCGACCAGAACGCGTCGCGGCAATATGCCGAGCGAGCCTTCCATGATGCTCATATTGGCGTCGACGACGGAGTAACGTATGTCGGCATCACGCAAAAGCGCCTCCACAAAAGAGATCAGCGCGAGGTCGTTGGTGCGGATAAGCTCTTCCATCCAGTCACGCTCCGGTCATATAGGGGCGGGTCATAAGGGGGCATGTGTAAAAGGGGGCAGTTGCCTGGATTCCGTCAGCCTTGTAGGGCGCGTGCAATCTGTCCCTTTGCGCGGCGGCTTATCCGTTCTACCCTTTGAAACAGCAAGGAGTTGTCAATTGGGCGTTATCCTCTCGCTCGGAGAGCGGAAAGCAGGCACGGCTTCGCTTGAACCGCTTGTGGAATGCACGCAAGACGGCATGGATGCGGTCAATCGCCTGATCCTAGAGCGGACCGGATCGCAAGTCACGCTGATACCGGAGGTGGCGCGCTATCTGGTCGATTCGGGCGGCAAGCGCATGCGGCCGATGCTGACCGTCGCCTGCGCGCGGGCGCTCGGCTATGAGGGCGAGGGCCATGTCCGCCTCGCCGCCGCCGTCGAATTCATGCACACGGCGACGCTTTTCCACGACGACGTCGTCGACGAAAGCAACACCCGCCGCGGCAAGCGCACGGCGCGTCTTCTGTGGGGCAACAAGGAAACCGTTCTCGTCGGCGATTTCTTGCTCGGCCAGGCCTTCAAGATGATGGTCGACGTCGGCTCGCTCGACGCGTTGCGCGTCCTCTCGGAGGCTTCCGCCACGATCGCCGAAGGCGAAGTGATGCAGCTCGGCACGGCCAAGAACACGGAAACGACGGAAGACGAGTATCTTGAGGTGATCCGCGGCAAGACGGCGGCCCTCTTCCAGGCTGCGGCCGAAGTCGGCCCGATCGTCGCCGGCGCCGACCGCGCCACCCGCGCTGCCTTCCGTTCGTTCGGCGCCAATCTCGGCATCGCCTTCCAGCTCATCGACGACGCGCTCGATTACGGCGGCGCCACACCGGCGCTCGGCAAAAATGTCGGCGACGATTTCCGTGAGGGTAAGCTCACTCTCCCGGTCGTGCTCGCCTATCGCCGTGGCTCGCCGGAGGATCGCGAATTCTGGCGCCGCACCCTCGTGGAAGGCCAGACCGACGACGAAGCTTTGGCAGGCGCCATGTCGCGTCTCGCCGAGACCTCGGCGCTCGCCGACACGGTCGATCGCGCCAAACATTACGGCGCCATGGCCCGCGACGCTCTCGCCCCGGCCCCGGAGAGCCCGGAAAAGGCGGCTCTCCTGGAAGCAGTTGAATTTTGCGTGGCGCGCGTTCATTGAGTCCTGGACTGGGAATTCTGCGAGTGCGGGGGCAAGGCAGGGTACCGGCAAGCCTGCCGGTGCCTATTTAATGGGGCCGGCGATAGCCAATTGTTTGACCGTGGACCCCAACTGGAGATCCCGCATGACATCTTTCCGGACCGTGCCAGCTTTGCGGCCTTTCGTTGCGGCCTGTCTGCTGGCCGCGGCCTTCGCGACCCCCGCCATGGCAGCGGCCAAGAGCGACGACGATCCGGTCGAGCTCACGAGCCTTGCCGGGATATTTCTCGCCGCGCGGGTGGCTGACGAAACCAAGGACGTCACGCATGGCGCGGAGTTCTACCAGCAGGCCTATGAAGCGGATCCGAACAACGCGGCCTGGCTGGAGCGCGCCGTCGTCCTGACCACCGCGGGGGGCGATCTGAAGACGGCACTGCCTATGGCGAAAATCCTCGTCAAGAAAGCGCCCGACAGTCAGATCGCGAGCTTCATCGTCACCGCGGATCTTCTCAAGCAGAAAAAGTTCGCAGCCTCGATCAAGACGCTTCAGGGCAACGATCAGGGCGCGCTCGCTGCATTGACGGCGACGCTCCTGAAAGCCTGGGCATTGACGGGCCAAGGCAAAACGGATGAGGCGATCGCCCTCGTCGACAGTCTGGAAGGCGAAAGCTGGTACGAGCCGTTCAAGCTCATCCATGCCGGCCTGATGGCCGACGTCGCCGGCAACACCGAAGATGCCCTTGCCCGTTTTGCGAAGGCCTACGAGCAGGACGGCAATTCCGTTCGCGTCGTGGAAGCCTATGCACGCGAACTGGCGCGCGCCGGCGATAAGGACAAAGCCAAAGAGATCCTGCAAGAGTATCTCGACCGCGCCCCGCGCAACCCGCTCGCCATCGACACGATGGCCGACATCGAATCCGGCAAGCCCGTCACGCAGGCGGTGAACACGCCCGTCGAGGGTGCGGCTGAAGCTTTCTCCGGCCTTGGGACCGCTCTCGGCCAGGAGGGCGGCTTCGAACTTTCAGCCGTCTATCTGCGTCTCGCCCTCTACATCGATCCCGACAGCGGCGGCGGTCTCGCAGCCCTGTCTCTCGGCGATATCCTGGATAGCAATGGTCTCGGCGATCAGGCAATCCAAGTGCTGGAGCAGATCCCGGCGCAATCGCCTTTCCGCCCGGTCGGCATTCTGCGAGCCGCAGTCGTTCTCGCGCAGCAGGATCGGATCGACGAAGCGAAGAAGGCGTTTGAGGAAGCGATCCGGAAAAATCCGGACGATCTCGCCGCCTACATCGCCTACGGCAACATGCAGCGCGCGAAAGAAAAGTACGAAGAAGCCGCCGACATCTACAGCCGCGCGATCGAGCATCTGGACGAGCCGGCTCGGGGCAACTGGACCCTGTTTTATTTCCGGGGCGTCGCCTATGAGCGGGCGAAGCAATGGGCGAAGGCGGAAGCGGACTTCAAGGAAGCCCTCGAACTGTTTCCGGACCAGCCGCTTGTTCTCAATTACCTCGGCTATTCCTGGGTCGATCAGGGCGTGCATCTCGACGAAGCCCTCGGCATGATCCAGAAAGCCGTCGATCTCCGGCCCAATGACGGTTTCATCGTCGATAGTCTCGGCTGGGCCTATTACAGGCTCGGGCGCTACGAAGACGCCGTCGAAGAATTGGAACGCGCCGTTTCCCTGGAGACCGCGGATCCCGTGATCAACGACCATCTGGGCGACGCCTACTGGAAGGTCGGTCGCAAGCTCGAAGCGCAGTTTCAGTGGCGCCATGCGCGCGACCTTGGCGCCAAACTCCCCGAGCTTGAGGTGATCAACCGCAAGATCGCTGCCGAGCGCCTGGTGGAAAGCGCCCCGCGCATCACGCCGACACCCGAGGCTGAACAGGATTCGAGCCGGACAAAAGCAGCGAAGCCTATCTCCTTCAGCGGTCCTGCCGATCAGGCGTCGGGAGCGCGCTGAGAGTTTCGTCTGGACCGGAGGGTTCTCTCTTGCCGACGTTTTGCCGTAAGGCGAGAGCCCTGCCTCTTTCATCGGTTCGGACGGTGAAGGGTCGCGCTCTTCTGCCTCACGAGCGGTGCTGGAGCAGTCCCCAACCGGCTGCTACATCTGAGAAGCTTTGAACGAAAACCTCCCTCCCGCCCTCGTGCGCACGGCACCTGCCAAGATCAATCTTGCTCTCCATGTGACCGGAAAGCGGGACGACGGCTATCATCTCCTCGATACGCTCGCCGTCTTTGCCGATCTTGGCGACGCGTTGAGCTTCGCCCCGGCCGAAGACTTCACGCTCAAGGTGAGCGGCAGGTTTGCGGAGATCGTCCCTGATGGAGCGGACAATCTCATCTTGCGCGCCGCCGAAGCGCTGAGGCAGGCCTCAGGCGCCAGGGCGGGCGCGCAGATTGCCATCACCAAAGAGATCCCCGCGGGCGCCGGGCTCGGAGGCGGCTCCTCCGATGCCTCGACCACGCTTCTGGCTCTCGCGGAGCTTTGGGGTGTCGGGATGTCGATGGACGAACTCGTGGCGCTCGGGGCGACGCTTGGTGCCGATGTCCCGATGGGGCTTTTCGGCAGAGCTCTGCGGGCGCGCGGAATCGGCGAAGAAATTACGCTTCTGCCTTCCCTGCCCGCTCTGCCGCTCGTGCTCGTCTGGCCGGCGCGGGTGGTTTCGACCGGCAAGGTGTTTCAGACGCTCGGTCAGCCGCCCGGACGCACTCTCCCAGAAGTGCCGGCCAACCTGGGCGATGCGCGCGCGGTCGCAGATTTCCTGAAGACCACGACAAACGACCTCGAAGCCCCGGCGATTGCGCTCGAGCCGGCGATCGGAGAGGTCCTAGAGACCCTGTCGAAAACGCATTGCCACCTTGCCCGCATGTCGGGCTCCGGTTCGGCCTGCTTTGCGATTTACGAGACGCTCGATGCGGCCGGCACCGCGGCCGAGACACTTGCCCGCGCGCATCCGCAATGGTGGGTCCGCGCAACCCTCGCTCGCTGAGAGCAGCACCAACACCCTCCCTCGCCGAAAGGATGCGCTCGAGTGCACCCGGGCGTTTGGTTAGCTTGACCCCTCGCCCTCCGCGTGGCAGGCAACGGCCACTATTTCCAAGAGCTACCGGTGATGAACGAAGCGGTTCCCGCGCATATGAGCCCGACGCGCTCCTTTCAGGGCTTGATCCTGACCTTGCAGCGTTACTGGGCCGACAAAGGCTGTGTCATTCTGCAGCCATACGACATGGAGGTGGGGGCAGGCACCTTCCACCCGGCCACGACCCTGCGATCGCTCGGTCCGCGGCCGTGGAAGGCTGCCTATGTGCAGCCCTCGCGTCGCCCGACTGACGGACGCTACGGCAAAAACCCGAACCGGCTGCAGCATTATTACCAGTACCAGGTGATCCTGAAGCCGTCGCCGCCCGATCTGCAGGCGCTTTACCTCGGCTCACTCGAGGCGATCGGCATCGACGCCTCCGTGCACGACATCCGTTTTGTGGAAGACGATTGGGAAAGCCCGACGCTCGGCGCCTGGGGGCTCGGCTGGGAATGCTGGTGCGACGGCATGGAAGTCTCGCAGTTCACCTATTTTCAGCAGGTCTGCGGCGTCGATTGCGCCCCCGTCTCCGGTGAGCTCACCTACGGGCTTGAGCGTCTCGCCATGTATGTGCAGGGCGTCGACAACGTCTACGACCTCAACTTCAACGGCCGCGAAGGCGCGGAGCGGGTCTCCTATGGCGACGTCTTTCTGCAGGCGGAGCAGGAATATTCGCGGCACAATTTCGAGCATGCCGACACCGGCAAGCTTCTGCGCCATTTCCAGGACGCCGAGGGCGAATGCGAAGCGCTGCTCGCGGCCGGGCGGGACGAGGCGGCGCGCAACGGCGGTCCGCACCGGATGGTGCTTCCCGCCTATGACCAGTGCATCAAGGCGAGCCACGTCTTCAATCTTCTCGATGCCCGCGGCGTGATCTCGCCCACGGAGCGGCAGAACTACATCCTGAGGGTCCGCTCCCTCGCCATCGCCTGCGGCGAGGCCTGGCTGATGACCGAGGCCGGAGGCGCCTGAGATGGCTGACACCGAGACCGAGCCGCAAGAGGCGGGAGTGACCTCGCCGACGCGCGTGCCGATGATCTTCTCCTGCGACAGCTGGACGGCGACCTTTCGATTCAACCGCTCCGGTCGCATGGAGAGCGAGGCGGCTTACGCGCTGGGCGAGATCGCCTACCGCATCGGCGACGAACCGCTCGTCAAGCGATCGGCGCGTCTCGCCATCGTCAAGCGCGACGCGAACCAGCGTCTGGAGCTGCGGCTGCGCGACAAGATGAGCCGTCTCGTCGTGCCGCTCGACGATTTCGCCATGCAGCGCATGCTGGAGCGGATGAAGGAATACGTCAGCGGCTACAACATGATCATGCGTGTCGTCTTCCAGGCGACCGACACGGATCTGCCGCAATATCTCGAAGCCGTCGACTTCAGTTTCTCCTCGCGGCCGCACGACGCCGCTGAGCCCGCCCCGGCGACCCCGGCGGCGGGCGATGACCATTGATCCGATCCCATGCCCGACCTTCTCATCGAACTCTTTTCTGAAGAAATTCCCGCGCGCATGCAGGCGCGTGCCGCCGAGGATCTGAAACGCCTCGTGACCGACGGTCTCGTCGAGGCCGGCCTCACCTATGAGGGCGCCAAGGGTTTCGCCACGCCGCGCCGTCTGGCGCTCACCGTTCACGGTGTGACGGCGCGTTCCGCCGACGTGAAGGAAGAGCGCAAAGGTCCGCGCGTGGGCGCACCGGAAAAGGCGCTCGAAGGCTTCCTGCGCTCTGCCGGCCTCGCCTCGATCGACGACGCGAAGATCGAAAGCGATCCCAAGAAAGGCGATTTCTATGTCGCCGTCATCGAAAAGCCCGGCCGGGCCGCCGAAGAGATCGTGGCGGAGCTCCTGCCGCAGGTGATCCGCAACTTCCCCTGGCCGAAGTCGATGCGCTGGGGAGCGGCTTCCGCCCCGAAAGATTCCCGCTTTGCGGACGCCGACGCGCTCGGCACCGGCTCGCTGCGCTGGGTGAGGCCCTTGCGCTCGATCCTGTGCATGTTCGGCCCGGAGACGGAAGACCCCGAAATCGTCTCCTTCAAGGTCGGCGATATCGAAGCCGGCAACGTCACCTATGGCCACCGCTTCATGGCGCCGGATGCAATCCGCGTACGTCGCTTCGACGATTACGTGCCGAAGCTTGAGGCCGCCAAAGTCGTCCTCGACCCGGAACGGCGCCGCAACATCATCGCCACGGAAGCCAAGAACCTCGCCTTCGCGCAGGGCTTCGAGGTGGTGGAAGATGCCGGGCTCATCGACGAGACGGCGGGGCTTGTCGAATGGCCCGTCGTTTTGATGGGTCGCTTCGACGAGGCCTTTCTGGAGATCCCCGAAGAGGTCATCCGCCTTACCATCCGCCAGAACCAGAAGTGTTTCGTGCTGCGCGGAGCGGACGGCGCGCTCACCAACCGCTTCCTCCTCGTCTCCAACATCGAGGCGCGCGACGGCGGCAAGGAGATTATCGCCGGCAACGAGCGCGTCATCGCGGCCCGCCTGTCCGACGCCCGCTTCTTCTACGAGCAGGATCTCGCCACGCCGCTCGGCGAATGGGGGGCGAAACTCGAGGCCGTCACCTTCCACGACAAGCTCGGCACTCAGGCGGAGCGCGTCGCCCGGATCGCGACGCTCGCCGGCGCGCTCGCCCCGGTGGTCGACGCCAAGGCCGAGGAAGCCGAACGCGCTGCAAAGCTTGCCAAAGCGGATCTGCCGACCGGCATGGTCGGCGAATTCCCGGAGCTTCAAGGCGTCATGGGCCGCTATTACGCCAAGGCGCAGGGCGAGGCTGCCAATGTCGCCGATGCGATCCGCGACCATTACAAGCCGCAGGGCCCAGGCGACGCCGTTCCCACAGAACCTGTCGCCATGGCGGTGGCGCTCGCCGACAAGCTCGACACGCTGACCGGCTTCTGGGCGATCGACGAAAAGCCGACCGGCTCGAAAGATCCGTTCGCGCTCCGTCGTGCCGCCCTCGGCGTCATCCGCATCGTGCTTGAAAACGGGCTCAGGCTGCCGCTTCTGCCGCTCTTCTCCAAGCGCCTGGACGAGACGACATCTGCCGATCTCCTCGCCTTCTTCGCGGACCGCCTCAAAGTGCATCTGCGCGATCAGGGCGCCCGCCACGATCTGATCGATGCCGTCTTCGCGCTGCCCGGGCAGGACGATCTCCTCATGGTCGTGCGCCGCGTGGAGGCGCTTGCCGGGCTTCTCGCCTCCGACGACGGCCAGAACCTCCTCACCTCCTATCGCCGCGCCGCCAACATTCTGCGCGCGGAGGAGAAGAAGGACGGCAAGAGCTACACGGGCGAGCCCGACCACGCCCTCATTCACGAGAAGGGCGAAGCGGCCGAGCGCGAGCTTCTCGCCGTCATCGAGAGCGTCGAGGTGCATGTCGAAAAGCATCTGAAGCTTGAGGATTTTTCAGGCGCGATGGGTTCGCTCGCCGAGCTCCGCCCGGCCGTCGACGCCTTCTTCGACCATGTGACGGTCAATGCGGATGATGCGCAGCTGCGCGAAAACCGGCTGAAGCTCCTCAACCGCATCCGCGAGGCGATGCACGGCGTCGCCGATTTTTCCAAGATCGGCGGCTGAGGGCACCAGGCAGAACGAAAGACATGGCGGCGGCCGCAGCGCCGCCGCGAACCGCTCGGTACATCACCAGAAGCGCCCTCGCCCGCCGCAGGAAAGCTTCAACACCACTGCGAGCGGCCGCTCAGGCCGCCCCCCGGCCCCCTCACGCATTGCGGCTCACCTCCAGCGCCGCGTTGATTGCCGCGCCGAGGTCCTCGTCGGAGACACTTTCGGGGAGGATGGTCGGCTTGATCCCGGGGACGGGTTCCCAAGTGCCACGGCCCGCATAGCGCCACGGATCGACGGATATCCGGCCGTCCTGCAACGTCAGACTGACCGAGCCTGAGCCTTCAAAAAGCGCCTTTTGCGTCCTGACGCGCGCATGAGCCATCTCCCGTGCAACATCTGCTCGAGTCTCTTCATCCGAGCCAAATCGAATGAGCCGCTCCCATTCCGGGTGGTCCGGCGTAATGAACCGGCTCGCTTGAAGCGCCTCCCGCGCTTCTCGTCCGATCTCAGCTGCGGGCATTTCGGGCGGGAATCGCTTGTCATATCCGTCCGGGTCCGCGTGGACTGAGCTGTAGACGGCCTGGGAGAAAATCAGAGTATGAGTCAGGAATGCGTGGATTTTCGCCCTCTTCCGCTCTTTCGGAGGGGATGGCTTAGGTTCGAACCGTCGTTCTCGGAGAATCCTGGCTCTGAGCTGCTCGATAGCGCGTTCACGGTTCATTTTATGAAAGTCACCTTGAGTTCAGCCCCCTGACCCTCAGCATACCTCACGGCACGTCGAAGCTGAACGATCTGCTCTCTGGACGTGCCTTCGGGAACTGCGAGCTCGATTTTCTTCTTCTGGATCTCCGTAACCTCGAAGCCTCGTCGTAAATCCTCCTTTCCATCGAAAGACTGCATTTTATCGACATATCTCTTGATGGCGGTGAAAATTTTACTTGGATTCTGCGAATATCCCGCTGCCCTTGTGTCAAGGGTTTTCGCGCTCGTAGCTGTCTTAGTGACGGGGTCGTAAAAATCGATCGTCTTGAAGTTTTGCGGCAAACGCTGGCCGAACTGGCCGGTCGCTTCCAGCGCGTCCTCCCAGGGAATTCCCTGCCCCTTGATGCCGCGTCCCCAGACGATGCCCGGATTGTCGATGACGTTGTGACCGACATGGCCAAGGCGGCGGCGAAGGCGAGCGGCTTCCCGCGTGATCGCCTCAGCCAGCGCCGTCGCATCGCCAGCCAGATTGGGCAGGCCCAGGAGCTTGCCGGCACGCAGCGCGAGGAACGGCGGCGGCACGTTGAGAAGGACGAGCGTGTCGACATAGGCGCGCTCGCGATAGGCCGCCTCGACCTCCTCGCGGGTGGCAAGCCCCTGGCGGTAGGCGTCTTCGAGAAGCCCCGGGCGTTTCTGCAGAGCAATCAGATAGGCGCCGAGCGCCTTTGCGAGCTCCAGAGCGTCACGAAAGAAGGTCTCTGCCCTGGCACGGGCGGCGTCGCGCACGCCTTCGAGCTCGGCACGCTCAGCATCGGAAAGCTCGCCCCGTGCCTCACGGCGTAGCAGAAAGACCAGCCGGCGCGCCGCCGGCACCTCTTCGACGGCTTCGCCGACCGAGCGAACGCTGTCGAGGACGGCTTCGACGACGCCGGCGACCGCAGCGGCGGCAAGGCTGAGGCGGTAGCGCAGGCCGGTGTCGGGCGGCGCGGCTTCTGCGGCAATCGGCTCGATGACCGGTTCGGCCCAGCAGCGGCAATTGTAGGCCTCGCCCGGAGGCCCCTCCTCCGGCGGCCCATTTCAGAAGACGGTTTGGCCAGAAGAAGACCTTGTCGTCGTTCTCGGCATGTGCGGGCCGGACGCGGGCATCGTCGCGCGAGCGCCAGACATAGCGATCGATGCCCAGGCCATGCTGCTGCACCTCGTTGAGGCGGCCGGCAAAGCGGCGAAACAACGTGTCTTCGACGCGCGCAAGAACGGCCTGACGCCGCGCTGGCGCGCCGCCCAGCCGGCGCTCGGCGGCCTTCTGACGGCGATCCCATTCGGCGAGCGTCTCGTCCTTGAGCCAGCTGACATCCGGCAGGTCGATGCGGCCTGGCGTGCGACGGGCGCCGGGCCGCATCTCGGCGTAGGCACGCGCGAAGGCGGCCCGCAGCATGGCGGCGTTGCGGTGAATCTCGGCATTGAGGCGCGCCGCAAAGCGCTGCCGTGCGGCAGCCGGTTCGGCAAAGCTCTTGGTGAGATACTCCCGACGGACGGAGTGCGCAGTCTTGAGCGCCTGGAGCTGCAGCCGGGCTGCGTAGTGGTTCGCCTTGAATCAGGCAGCGCTCGCTCAACCTGAAGCATAATCCCTCACCGCACTTCATCGACGGCGCGAAGTGTGAGGGAGGTTTGAGAGGCGGGGATAAGAATGGCGGCCTTGGAAATGGCCGCGTCTCAATGGGCAGGAAACGGCGGTTTCTCGCGCCTTTCGAGGGATCGCGGCCGCCGAGCCGCGCACTTTGTGCATGACGACGTTGCGTCAACCGTCTTGCACGGCGTTGATTTCGCCCCTATCTGAGTCGCATCCGGCACTGCCGGTTTTTGTTTGGCCCATCTTATGCTCAAACTGAGCATAAACATATAAACGGGAGGGGCGAGTATGGTTCAGGGTTCCAGCGCAGCGACCGCAATCGGCACGGGCGGGAATGTTTCGGCCGACACGGCGGCCGATCGTTACGGCGTGAAGCCTTACCCGGATCTCGCCTACACGCCGGAGATCGCCGAAGCGACGGCGCCGATTTACGAGAAGGTGCGCCATGTCATCCCGGCGATCGAATGGCCGGTGCACGCGCCTTACGTCTACCACATCAACCGCCTGAAGGCGGAGCGCGGGGCCATCATCCTCGCCCACAATTACCAGACGCCAGAGATCTATCACGGCGTTGCGGATATCGTCGGCGATTCCCTGCAGCTCGCGCAGGAAGCGGCGAAATCCCAGGCGGAGATCATCGTCCAGTGCGGCGTGCATTTCATGGCGGAAACCTCGAAGATCCTCTGCCCGGAAAAGACGGTGCTCATTCCCGACAGCCACGCCGGCTGCTCGCTCGCCGCCTCCATCACCGGCGAAGATGTGCGGCTTCTGCGCGAGGCGCATCCGGGCGTGCCGGTCGTCGCCTACGTCAACACGACCGCCGACGTGAAGGCGGAGGTCGACATCTGCTGCACCTCCTCCAACGCGCTCGAAGTGGTGGAAAGCCTCGGCGCCAAAGAGGTGATCATGCTGCCCGACCAGTATCTCGCCGCTTGGGTCGCCTCACAGACGGATGTGAAGATCATCACCTGGAACGGGGCCTGCGAGGTGCATGAGCGCTTCACCGGCGACGAGCTGCGCGCCTACCGCGAGGCCGATCCGTCGATCCGCATCATCGCGCATCCGGAATGTCCGCCCGACGTTCTCGCCGAAGCCGATTTCACCGGCTCGACGGCCAAGATGATAGGCTGGGTGCAGAAGGAAAACCCCGGCAAGGTGCTGATGGTGACCGAATGCTCCATGGCCGACAATGTCGCGAGCGAGGCGCCAGGGGTGGAATTCGTGCGCCCGTGCAATCTCTGCCCGCATATGAAGCGCATCCAGCTGCCGAAGATCCTCGATACCCTCGTCTATATGAGCGAGGAGGTCGTTCTCGACCCGATGATGGCGGCAAAGGCGCGCCGCTCGGTGGAGCGCATGGTCAATCTGAAGAGCTGAGTTCTGCCGTGGGGGCTTCGGCATGCGCATCAGAAGGGCAAAGCCCGGCGATGCAGAGGCAGTGAGCGACGTCTTGATCGCATCCATCACCGGCCTCTGCGAAGCCGATCACGGCGGCAACCCTGCCAATATCAAACGATGGACGGCCAACAAGGCGCCCGGCATCGTGGCGGGATGGATCAAAGATCCCGCATCGACCTTCCTCGTGGCCGAGGAGGATGGCGAGATCGTCTGCGTCGGCGCCTTCAGAGGTGCCGAGATCCTTCTCAACTATGTGAGACCCGCGGCACGCTTTTCCGGCGCGAGCAAAGCCATGCTTGCCCATATGGAGGGGGAAATGCGCAAACAAGGTATCGTTGAGGCGCGGCTGACGAGTACGGCGACGGCGCACCGTTTCTATCGCTCGGCCGGCTGGACGGATGAGGGCGAACAAGGAAAGGCGATCGACTTCGCCAAGGCGCAGCCGATGTCGAAGCGGCTTTCCTGAGGTGAGCCTTTCCCCGCACCCCTTCCCGCCGCAATCCTGGGCCGGCATCGACGACGTCGTCATCGTCGGCGGCGGCCTCGCCGGTCTTTTCTGCGCCCTGAAACTCGCGCCGCGGCCCGTCACCATCATCACGGCCGCCCCGATCGGTGAAGGCTCGTCCTCCGGCTGGGCGCAGGGCGGCATCGCAGCCGCCATGGACCCGGGCGACACGGTCGAAAACCACGTGGCGGACACGATCGCGGCCGGTGCCGGCCTCGTCGAGGGCGCCATCGCCCGCGGCATGGCGGAAGAGGCGGCCGCCCGCATCCACGACCTTCTGTCTTATGGTGTGCCCTTCGACCGCGACCTCGAGGGCAAACTCACGCTCTCCCGCGAGGCCGCGCATTCGCATCGCCGGGTGGTCAGGGTCGGCGGCGACAGCGCCGGCGCCGCCATCATGCAGGCGCTCATCAGAGCGGTGCGCGAGACCTCCTCGATCCGCGTCCTGGAAGGTTTCGTCGCCGAAAGCCTGAAGGCGGAAGGCTCCTACGTCACCGGGCTCATTGCCCGCGACCGGCGCGGAGGGCTTTCGGCGCGCATGCTGTTGCCGACGCGTGCCATCGTGCTCGCCTCCGGCGGCATCGGCCATCTCTACTCCGTCACCACCAACCCCCAGGAGGCGCGCGGCGAAGGCCTCGGCATGGCCGCGCGCGCAGGCGCGCTCGTGGCGGATGCGGAATTCGTGCAGTTCCACCCGACCGCCGTCGATGTCGGTCGCGATCCGGCCCCGCTCGCCACGGAAGCGCTTCGCGGCGAAGGTGCGGCCATCGTCGACCGCAACGGTCATCGCTTCATGTTCGATATCCACGAGGCGGGCGAGCTTGCGCCGCGCGATATCGTGGCCCGTGGTGTGCATCAGGCGCGCCATTCCGGCCGGGGCGCCTTCCTCGATTGCCGCGAGGCCGTGGGAGCGGAATTTCCCGAACGCTTCCCGACCGTCTTTGCCGCCTGCATGGAGGCGGGGATCGATCCACGCGTGACGCCGATCCCGATCGCGCCGGCCGCCCACTACCATATGGGCGGCATCCATGTGGACGGGCTCGGCCGCAGCTCCCTTGATGGTTTGTGGGCCTGTGGCGAGGTCTCCTCAACCGGCGCGCACGGCGCCAACCGGCTCGCCTCCAACTCGCTTTTGGAAGCCGTCGTCTTTGCCGCCCGCATCGCCGAAGACGTGCAGGGGCTTTTGCCCAATCACCGTATGGTGCGCTGGTCGGATGAATCGACGGCCGATACGGCCGCCGGGCTTCCGAACGAAGACGCGCTGCTTGAACGGTTGCGCCGGCTCATGGATGCCGCGGTCGGCGTGGTGCGCAGCCGCCAGGGACTTGAAGCCGCACTCGCCGAAATGGACGCGATCCGGGCGACCGCCCGGCAGCCGAGTCTCCTCAACTCATTGACCGCCGCCAAACTCATCGCCGTGGCCGCCCTTCGCCGCGAGGAGAGCCGCGGCGCGCATTTCCGCTCCGACTTTCCGCATCCGCAACCCGAAGAGGCGCATCGGCGCTTTCTCACGCTCGCCAAGGCCGATGCGATCGCCAAGGGCGCCATCGCCGCTTTCCAGGAGACATCCCGTCATGCCAACCTCGCCTGAGCTGCCGGACCTGATCGTCGAGAAAGCCGTGCGTGCGGCGCTTGAAGAAGATCTCGGGCGCGCGGGTGACATTACGTCGCAGGCAACGATTCCCACCGGCCGCCGGGCGACGGCCACCATCGGGGCGCGGGCCGCCGGCACGCTCGCCGGCCTCGCGCTTGCCCGCAAGGCCGTCCTTTTGATGGACCCGGATGCAGAGTTTCGGCCGCGTGCGGCCGACGGCGACAGGCTTGAAGCCGGTGCCGTCATCGCAGAGATCTCGGCGGATGCCCGCGCGCTCCTCTCTTCCGAGCGCACGGCGCTCAATTTCCTCTGCCACCTCTCTGGCGTTGCGACCGCGACCGCCGAATTTGCAGCCGCCATCGCCCACACCAAGGCACGGATCACCTGCACCCGCAAAACCCATCCGGGCCTGCGGTCTTTCCAGAAATACGCGGTTCGCTGCGGCGGCGGCTCAAACCACCGCTACGGTCTCGACGACGCAATCCTCATCAAGGACAACCACATCGCAGTTGCTGGAGGGGTCAGAGAAGCCATTCGCAGCGCTCAGGAATTCGCCGGACATCTGGTCCGGATCGAGGTCGAGGTCGACACGCTCGAACAGCTTGAAGAGGCCCTGGAAGAAGGGCCCGACGTCATCCTCCTCGACAATATGGGTCCGCCGACACTTCGCGAAGCAGTGGCGATAACGCGCGGTCGCGCCACCTTGGAAGCCTCCGGCGGCATCACGCTCGCCACGGTTGGGGCGATCGCGGAAACCGGCGTCGACTATATCTCCACCGGTTTTATAACGCATTCGGCTCCGATACTGGATCTTGGCCTCGATATTGCGCTCTAAAGCACTTGTTGGCCTGAAGAAATCGTCGTTTGGCGGGGCTACTTCCCTAAGGGAATGAAGCGTTCTTTGCGCAACAGATGCCCTGAAGCCTGCGTTGTGCGGACCGGCTGAACGTTTTACAGCCGGTGTGGGACAACGTGTAAATCGACCAGGTTTCCGGAGGCACGATGACGAAGTGGGTATATTCCTTCGGCGGCGGAAGCGCCGAGGGCTCGCGCGACATGCGCAATCTTCTCGGTGGCAAAGGCGCCAATCTTGCAGAGATGGCCAATCTCGGCCTGCCGGTGCCGCCGGGCTTCACCATCTCCACCGAAGCCTGCAACTGGTTCTACGCCAATGGCCGGCAGATGCCGGAAGGCCTGCACGAACAGGTCGCCGAAGCGCTGGCGAAGCTTGAGAAGCTGCAGGGCAAGACCCTCGGCGGCGCACCGATGCCACTGCTTCTGTCGGTGCGCTCGGGGGCGCGCAGCTCCATGCCGGGCATGATGGACACGGTCCTCAATCTCGGCCTCAACGACGAGAGCGTCCAGGCGCTCGCCGAAAGTGCCGATCCGCGTTTCGCCTACGATTCCTATCGCCGCTTCATTCAGATGTACTCGGACGTCGTCCTCGGCGTCGAACATCACGATTTCGAAGCGATCCTCGAGCAGGAGCGCGAGGCACGCGGCTTCGAAACCGACACGCAGCTTTCCGCGGAAGACTGGCAGGTGGTGATCGAGCGCTTCAAGGCGCTCGTCATCGAGGTCAACGAAGGCCCGTTTCCGCAGGATCCGCAGGACCAGCTTTGGGGCGCGATCAGCGCCGTTTTCTCCTCCTGGATGAATAACCGCGCCATCACCTACCGCAAACTGCACGATATTCCGGAGAGCTGGGGCACCGCCGTCAACGTGCAGGCCATGGTGTTCGGCAATATGGGCGACACCTCGGCGACGGGCGTGGCGTTCACGCGCGATCCGTCCACGGGTGAGAAAGCGCTCTATGGCGAGTTCCTCGTCAATGCGCAGGGCGAAGATGTCGTCGCCGGCATCCGCACTCCCCAATATCTGACGGAGAAGGCCCGTGTTCAGGCCGGCAGCGATGCCCCGTCGCTCGAAACGCTGATGCCGGAATCCTTCAAGGAATTCTGTGCGCACGCGGACCGCTTGGAACGCCATTACCGCGATATGCAGGACATGGAGTTCACGATCGAACGCGGGACGTTGTGGATGCTGCAGACCCGCAACGGCAAGCGCACCACCCATGCCGCCCTCAAGATCGCCACTGGCATGGCCGAGGAAGGCCTGATCACGCAGGAAGAGGCGGTGATGCGCATCGAGCCGACGTCGCTCGACCAGCTCTTGCATCCCACGCTCGACCCCAAGGCGGAACGCAACGTCATCGCGCGCGGCCTGCCCGCCTCGCCGGGGGCTGCCAGCGGCGAGATCGTGTTCACGCCGGACAAGGCCGACCTTCTCACCAAGGAAGGCCATCAGGTCATCCTGGTGCGCATGGAAACGAGCCCGGAAGACATTCAGGGCATGGTGTCCTCGCGCGGCATCCTGACCTCGCGCGGCGGCATGACGAGCCATGCGGCCGTCGTCGCCCGCGGCATGGGCAAACCCTGCGTCTGCGGCGCCGGCTCGCTCAAGATCGACCACAAGGCCGGCACCATGATGGTGCTCGGCAAGGTCTATAAGGAAGGCGACGTCATCACCATCGACGGTTCCACCGGCGAGGTGATGGAGGGTGCCGTCGCGATGCTGCAGCCGGAAGTCTCCGGTGACTTCGCCACCTTGATGAAATGGGCCGATCAGGCCCGCCGCCTCGGCGTGCGGGCGAATGCCGAAACACCGGAAGATGCACGCGCAGCGCGCGATTTCGGGGCCGAGGGCATCGGCCTGTGCCGCACCGAGCATACCTTCTTCCAGGACGACCGCATCGTCGCCATGCGCGAGATGATCGTCGCGGAAGACAGGGAGGCGCGGCGGGCCGCGCTCGCCAAGCTTCTGCCGCTACAGCGCCACGATTTCTTCGAGCTCTTCAAGACGATGCGCGGCCTGCCGGTGACCATCCGGCTCCTCGATCCGCCCCTGCATGAATTCCTGCCGAAGGGCGAAAAGGAGATCGAAGAAGTTGCAGCGGCGATCGGCACGGAACCGTCTCGCCTGCGCGAGCGCATCATCGAATTGACGGAAGCCAATCCGATGCTCGGCAGCCGCGGTTGCCGGCTCCTGCTCCTGCATCCGGAGATCACGGAAATGCAGACCCGCGCCATTCTGGAGGCGGCGCGTGATGCCGCCCATCAGACCGGCGAACCTGTGATCCCGGAGATCATGGTGCCGCTCGTCGGCATGCTGCCGGAACTCGACAAGGTGAAAGAGGTCATCGACCGCACAGCCGAAGAGGTGAACGCCTCAAGCGAGATCAAGATCACCTATACGGTGGGCACTATGATCGAGCTGCCGCGCGCCGCTCTTCGAGCGCGGGAGATCGCCCAAAGCGCTCAGTTCTTCTCCTTCGGCACCAACGATCTGACGCAGACGACCTACGGCATTTCGCGTGACGATGCGGCCTCCTTCCTCGGCCATTATCAGGAGATCGGACTGATCGAGAAGGATCCGTTCATCACTCTCGACACCGAGGGCGTGGGGGCGCTGATTGCGCTCGCCGTCAAGGAAGGGCGCGTGACGAAGCCGGATCTCAAACTCGGCATTTGTGGCGAGCATGGCGGCGATCCCGCCTCGATCCGCTTCTGCGAAGAAGCCGGTCTCGACTACGTCTCATGCTCTCCGTATCGCGTCCCGGTTGCACGGCTCGCCGCCGCCCAGGCGGCCCTTGGCAAAAAAGCAACAAGCTGAATCTTCTTTCCGCATGCAAGGCTGGGGCAAGGAATTGTCAACTTCTTGCCCCATTCCGCCGCGATACGGCAGCCCTGGTCGGATGGACCTCTGGGCAAAGGGGGGATCGTCGGGCAGACGGGTCGGACGCCAAGTGGAGCGACCCGATTAACCGGTTGTAAACCGCGATTTGTTTTTCTCGTTCGTGAGGGCGAGAGCGGAACGCGAGCGATTCGCGCGGCGAAAACGCTTGTGCCCGACAAAGAGGTTTCTTCATGGCAGTATGGCGCGGCGTACGAAGGACTTGGCGTTCCGCATCGACAGCGGGACTGCTCGGTCTGGGCGCCCTGGTCGCCGCGACGTCGCCAATCGCCTATCAGGATGCTGCGGCCATGATTTCGGGCGATCTGCCCGACCAGCGCTGGCAGACCCGTCTTGAGGCGATGTCCGTCGGCAATATCCAGAACGCATCCCTCACTCCGGGATCAGGCATGGGCGACGCCCGCACCATCCCCGTGCCGGCGCTCGGAAAGGGTGCGGAAGTCGCCGTTCCGAGCCCGGAAGGGCCGCTCACCACCGAAACCGTCAATCGCGACCGCAAGGGCGATCTCTTGATGACGCGCTCGCCGGTTGCGCGCAAATCCGACAAGCTGCCGGCCGCCGGCCAGCTTTGGAACATGGACGACATCTTCTCTTCGCGCGACGGCCAGGATCTGCCGAAGGTCGCGTTCGCCAATGCGTCCGATCAGGATATGGCGGGACTGATGGTCGCCTACTCCCATTTCATGCAGAAGCACGAGACGACCACGCAGGACAACGGCATCATGCTCGCGCGCAGGGACAGCATCCCCGCTGACGCAGCGCTCGTGGCTTATGCTCCCACCGGCGACGGTCTCGATGCACCGTTCGACGCCGTCATCGGCTCGGCCCCTGCGACGGGCCAGCTTGGCGATCTCGGCACGCCACGCGTGAAACCGGAGGAGACGCCCTCTCTTTGGGATTGGATGCGCGGTCGCCATCGCACCAAGCCTGAGCATGCGTGGATGCTCAACACGCTACCTGAGAGCGTCAAAAGCGAAAAAGAACAGGCCTGCCTGTCGCGCGGCGTCTATTTCGAGGCCCGCGGTGAGAGCAAGCTCGGCCAGATCGCCGTCGCTCAGGTGATTCTCAATCGGGTGAAGAACCCCGCCTATCCGAACACGATCTGTGGCGTCGTCTATCAGAACAAGAACTGGCGCAATCGCTGCCAATTCTCATTTGCCTGCGACGGGATTCGCGACCGAATCCGATCGCCCTCGGCCTATGAGCGCGCCAAACAGGTCGCGCTCGACGTGACCGAGGGAAAAGCCTGGCTTGAGGAAGTGGGCGATTCCACCCACTACCATGCCACCTATGTCCGGCCCCGGTGGGCGAGCAGCATGAAGCGCACCGACCGCATCGGCCGCCACATCTTCTATCGAACCTATGGCGGCGGCTGGAGCTGATCCAACCTATCAACGTCGTGCCGCCGGCTTCGTTCCGGCCCCACCGATTTTTTTAAGAGCCCGATTTCTGGGAGCCGTTTGGGCAGCTCTGCCGACAGACGACAGAGCCAGCCCCGATTCTAAAAGGCTCTTTGCGTGCGCGTTCTTCCGCTCAGCTCTCGCGGGCGAAATTGACGCTCACTTTGCCGAGTTCACCGAAATCGCCGGTCACCGTGGAGCCGGGTTCCGGCACCACGATGCCCATGGTCGTTCCGGTCAGCACCCAATCCCCTTCCTGAAGCTGCAGACCCCGCTCAGCGAGCCTTTCGGTCAGCCAGAGAAGCGAATTGAGCGGCCCACCCATGACGGCCGCTCCCGAGCCTTTGTTCGTGACGACGCCGTCGCGAAGCCCCGAGACGGCCACCTCGGCGAGATCGTGGTTTTCCCAGTCCTTGACCTGCGGACCCAACACGAAGGCACAATGGGCGCCGAAATCGGCAAGAACCGCCGGATAGCGCGTCAGGCCTTCGCCTTCGGTGCGGCGGCCCGCAACTTCCAGAGCGAGATGACAGGCCGCAACCGCCTGACGCAGGCTCGCCGGATTGGGCTTGGTATCAAACACCGGATAGGTCTCGCCGATGCGGAAGGCGAATTCGCATTCGACGCCGCGGTAGTGCTTCTTCCAAACGAGCGTGGTGCCGTCGCGGCTGAGATCGCTCTCGACCATGGGCGCAAACCACGGGCCTGGCGCACCGGTCGCCTTCTGCGCCGCCTCGCTCGTCGACCCGACCTTGTAGCCGATCCGGCGCCCGCCATAGAACACACCGGCGGCAGCCAGGATATCTTCCGCAGCCTCGGCCTGATCGATGGCCGTAATATCAACGGCTGCATATTCTCCCGACACCCGCGCCGCAGCCAGCGACTTGGCGATATCCTCTTTGTTCATCCCAGCTCCAATTCAGAATCTCTCAAAAGCAAGATAAGGTCTTTTCGTTTTCCGCCTCGGAAAGTCTCAGGTTATCCTCGCTTTCTTTGCGGGATAGGCCTCATGACGATGCGCGGTCAATCTGCCGGCTCAGGCAATCTGGTGTCCGGCACCGGACATGCCGCCCTGCCATGGGCGATCATCGTAGGCGGTTGCGCGGTGGCGCTTCTCACCTTCGGGCCGCGATCCCCCTGCGCGGCCAGCCGCGCCATCAGCTCAAGCCGGGAGAGACCGAGCAGAGCGTCGCCGAAGCCCTCACCCAGGCGCTCCGCCACCGCAGCTTCGTGCTTCTGTTCTGTGGCTTCTTCGTCTGCGGCTTCCAGGTCGCCTTCATCACCGCGCATTTTCCGGCCTATATCGCCGATCTCGGCCTGTCGCCGCGCTGGGCGGTGATCGCGATCAGCCTGATCGGCTTCTTCAACATCATCGGCTCGATCGCCTCGGGCGCCATCGGCGAGCGGCACTCGAAACCGATCTTCCTCGCGCTGATCTATCTCGCGCGCTCACTCGCCATAACGATCTTCCTCTTGGCGCCGCCCAGCCCCGCTTCGGTGGTGATCTTCTCCGTGGTGATCGGACTCTTGTGGCTGTCGACGGTGCCGCCCACCAATGCGCTCGTCGCCATCATGTTCGGCACGCGCCATCTCGGCCTGTTGGGCGGGATCGTCTTCCTCTCCCACCAGATCGGCTCCTTCCTCGGCGTCTGGCTCGGAGGCTATCTCTATGACAAGACCGGCTCCTACGACGAAGTCTGGTGGCTCGGCGTGGCGCTCGGCCTGTTTGCGGCCGTCGTGCACTGGCCGATCCGCGAGCAGGCGGCCGAGCCGCGTTTTGCCTCGTGACGGCAAGCTGATCGGACAGCGAAAACCTGCCTCCCTCTTGTCCCCTTGCGCGGCGGCCTCATCTGCGCAACGTGACCGCGACAACAGGGAGATCCCCCAATGGCCGAAACCTTCAAAGCCATCCTGATCGATCGGGACGAAGACAAGAAGCAGTCTCTATCGCATGTCGATCTGACGACCGACGACCTCATGGAAGGCGACACGCTCGTCCGCGTCACGCATTCGACTGTGAACTACAAGGATGCGCTCGCCGTCACCGGCAAGGGTCCGGTCATCCGGCGCTGGCCGATGATCCCGGGCATCGATCTGGCAGGCGAGGTCGTCTCCTGCGATACCGGCGCCTTCAAGCCCGGCGAGCGTGTGATCCTGAACGGTTTCGGCCTCGGCGAAACGCATTACGGTGCCTATGCCGGCATGGCCCGGGTGAAGGCCGACTGGCTCGTCCGCCAGCCCGAGACGCTCTCGGCAGCAGAGGCGATGTCGGTCGGCACGGCCGGCTATACGGCGATGCTGTGCGTCATTGCCCTTGAACGCCATCAGATCACGCCGGATCGCGGTCCGGTGGTCGTCACCGGTGCCACCGGCGGGGTCGGCTCCGTTGCGACAGCCCTTCTCGGCAAGCTCGGCTATCACGTGATCGCCTCGACCGGACGCAGCGAAGAAGCCGATTACCTCAAGAGCCTCGGCGCCTCCGAGATCATCGACCGCAAGGAACTCTCTGAACCCGGAAAACCCCTCGGCAAGGAGCGCTGGGTCGGCGGCGTCGATGCTGTCGGCTCCGTGACGCTCGCCAATGTGCTCGCCCAGACAAAGTACGGCGGGGCCGTCGCCTGCTGCGGCCTTGCCGGTGGCATGGATCTCCCAGCCTCCGTCGCACCGTTCATCCTGCGCGGCGTCTCGCTTCTCGGCATCGATTCGGTGATGGCTCCGAAAGCGATCCGCGAACTCGCCTGGCAGCGGATTGCGAGCGATCTCGACCGCGAGAAGCTCACCTCGATCACACGCGAAATCGCATTTTCCGACATCGAGCAGGCAACGTCCGATCTCCTTGCCGGCAAGGTGCGCGGCCGGCTTGTGATCAATATCGCCGCCTAGCCAGCTAACGAGCGGTAACCAAATTGGGCCTCATGTGTTGTGGGAGGCGTCGTGTCTTCCGTGAGGCCCAAAATTGCCCTCGTTCCACCCGGTTGTGGCGGTTCCCGCCCGCAATGAAGAAGAACGCCTGCCACAGCTGATCGGGGCTCTCGCCCGGCAGACCTGGCTTGCCGGCGGGCACCGTCTGCCCGTCGTCATCGTCTGCAACAATTGTACAGACGCCTCTACCGCCGTCGCACGCGCGGCCGCGGTGAGCGCCCCGCACATCGCGCTCAAGCTCATCGAAGTGACGCTCACGGGCAGCGACAACCATGTCGGCGTTGCCCGCCGCATGGCGATGGAAGAGGCCGCAGCCAGCGGTGCCACCGTCATCCTGACGACCGATGCCGACGCGAGGCCGGCCCCCGATTGGGTGCTCGCCAATCTGATCGCCCTGCGCAAGGGTGCCGATATCGTCGCCGGCCACCTCGTCGGCGACGAGGAGGAAGAACGAAGGCTCGGCCCCGGCTTCATGCGGCGCGCCCGGCTCGTCGCCCGTTACCAGGAGCTTCTCGACCGTCTCGCAGCCCTGATCGATCCCCTGCCCTACGACCCCTGGCCACGCCACTCGGACCATACGGGCGCCAGTCTCGCACTGCGGACGGAGCTCTATCGCGCGCTCGGAGGTCTTCCAGCAGTGCCCCACCGCGAAGACCTCGCGCTCGTCAGCCGCGCCCGAGCGCAGGGCGCCCGGCTCAGGCATGCGCCGGACGTGGAAGTCATCGTCTCGGCGCGTCTTGAAGGCCGCGCGAAGGGAGGCATGGCCGATTGCATTGCCGCCTGGCTTGAGGAGGAAGAAGCCCACCGGCCTCTGCTTGTGGAAGCGCCGGAACGTGCCGAGGCGCGCTTCCGGCTTCGTCGCCGCCTGCGGGATCTCGCAGCTGCCGACGGCACCTGGCGGAACGCTTTGACGGAGCAGACGCTTTCCAACCTGCCGGTTTCGGCGGCCGAACCACCTCTTGCGCTGATTGAAAGGCTGGCCGGCGACGAGCCGGACGCGCCGCGCACCATGCCGGTCGAAGAGGCGCTGTCTTACCTTGAGGAGCGACTGAACCATGCTGCAAACAGCTTCGCGGCCTGAACGCGCGCCCGATCAGTCTGAACCGCTCGATCTTGGCATACTCGCAACCAAAATCGGCGCCGAAGCGGCCCGCCACGACGCGGCAGGCTCGTTTCCGGCGGAGGGTTTCGCCATCCTCGCCGAGGCGGGTCTCCTCTCCGGGCCGCTTCTGTCGGCGGAGCGAATGGAGGATCTCCTCTACCTGCTTGCCGCCGTCGGGCGCGGCGATCTCAATGTCGGGCGCATCTTCGAAGGCCATGTGAACGCCCTGCAGCTCATCGCGCTGTTCGGCTCGAAGGCGCAAGAAAGCCATTATCAGGCAGAGGCGAGGCTCGGTCGCATCTACGGCGTCTGGAACACGGACGCGCCGGGCAAGCCGCTCATGCTCGAAGACGGTGCGTTGGTCGGCGCCAAGAACTTCGCCTCGGGCGTCGATGGTCTCTCGCACGCCATCGTCACGGTGGAAGAACCGGAAGGCCGGCAAATGCTGATCGTGCCGGTCGATGAGAGGCCTGTCGATCGCAGCTGGTGGCGGCCGCTCGGCATGAAGGCTTCCGGCAGCCATGTCGTCGATTTCTCGGGTGTCGAGGTCGCGCCGGAATGGTTTCTCGGCCGGCCAGGCGATTATGTGCGCCAGCCCTGGTTTTCCGCCGGCGCCATCCGCTTTGCTGCCGTTCAGCTCGGCGGAGCGCATGCCGTTCTCGATGCCGCCCGCGCGCACCTGATACGGACGGGACGCGCGGATAACCCTCATCAGGCGCACCGGCTCGGCGAGATGGCGCTTGCGATCGAGGGCGGCTACGGCTGGTTCGCCCGCGCGGCGGCGGCCTGGTGCCGTGGTTGCCTCGGGACGCCCGCGGAAGCCGAACAGGAGCAGGCGATCGCCACCGCCAATGCCATGCGCCTTGCCATCGAGAAGCTCGCCATGGACGTTCTCTCAACGGCAGAACGGGCGGTGGGCGCGGCGGGGCTGATGCAGCCGCATCCACTGGAGCGGCTCGACCGCGACCTCAGAACCTATCTCCGCCAGCCCAATCCCGATGGCGCGCTCACGGCCGTGGGCGAGGCGCTTGCCGAAGAACGCTTCGTCCTGGGGAGACCTCCCCACGACATCCGGTGCGACTGAGGTCCCGATGACGCCGCGCGCCGCAATCGATCCGGACGGGTTTGAAGCGAAATTTCGCCACGACATCGACCCCTGGCGCTATCGAAGCTCCTCCTTTGAAGAAATGAAGCGCCGCGATCTCGTCGCTGCGGCCGGCAGCGGGCCTTATGCGCGCGGGCTGGAGCTCGGCTGCGCCATCGGTGTGACGAGCCGGGCGCTCGCCCCTCTCACGCTCCGACTTCTCGCGCTCGATGCCTCGCCAACGGCGCTTGCCGAAGCGAGACGGGAATGTGCTGACCTCGCCTCCGTCCGCTTCCGCGAGGCGGTTTTGCCGCGCGATCTGCCGAGGGGCGAATTCGACCTCATCGTCGCCTCGGAGGTCGCCTATTATCTCAGTGACGCCGCGCTTCGCCGGCTGGCCGCGGAGCTTCCGACCCGCCTTGCACGCGGCGGGCGCATCGTCCTCGTGCACCATGTGCGACCTTTTTCGGACGCGGCGGTACATCCGGCTCTCGCGCACGGATTCTTGCGGAAAAATCTCGAGCGGCAGCTTGTGCCTGTCTGGCACAAAGCCCGGGCGCATTACCGGGTGGATGCGCTCATCCGCCCGTGACGCCTGCCGCGATTGCGATTTCGGCTATTCCTTCAGGACCGTCGTGATGTCCGGCGCGTCGACCGCTTTCATGCCGACGACGTGATAGCCGGCGTCGACATGATGCACTTCGCCGGTGACCGCACGTCCCATATCGGAGAGGAGATAAAGCGCCGACTGGCCGACATCGTCCGGTGTGACGGTGCGGCGGAGCGGGGCGTTGTACTCGTTCCACTTCAAGATGTAGCGGAAATCGCCGATGGCGGAGGCAGCCAGCGTCTTGATCGGGCCGGCGGAGATCGCGTTGACGCGGATGCCGGACGGGCCGAGATCGACGGCCAGATAGCGCACGCTCGCCTCGAGCGCCGCCTTGGCCACGCCCATGACGTTGTAGTGCGGCATCACCTTTTCGGCGCCGTAATAGGTGAGCGTCAGGATCGAGCCGCCATTCGGCATCAGCTTTTCGGCGCGCTGTGCGAGCGCCGTCAGCGAATAGCATGAGACGTAGAGCGACTTGTTGAAGTTCGCCTCGGTCGTGTCGATGTAGCGCCCGTCGAGTTCATCCTTGTCGGAATAGGCAACCGCATGGACGAGAAAATCGAGGCCGCCCCATTCTTCGCGGATCGTCTCGAAAACGGCGTCCATCGTCGCGCCGTCCGTCACGTCGCAATGGCCGACCACCAGCGCGTCGAGCTCTTTGGCAAGCGGTTCCACACGCTTCTTCAGAGCGTCGCCCTGATAGGTGAGCGCAAGCTGCGCCCCGGCGTCGCGCGCTGCCTTGGCGATGCCCCATGCAATGGATCGATTGTTGGCGATTCCGAGGATCAGTCCGCGTTTACCCGCCATGATGCCGTTTGCTGCGGTCATATTTCTTCCGTTTGCTTTGCCCTTCGCGACGCCCGGCGTCCCATGAAGGGTGCCGTAATGGCACGGGATTCTGAGTGCCGCAAGCAGGGCTTCACCTCCTGACGCCAGCTGCTAATGTCGCTGCGATGAACGACACCCCGACCCAACAGGCCGTCGTCTCGGCCCTATCTGCCATCGTCGGCGAGACGCATGTCCTCACCAGGCCTGAGGAAACACGGCCTTATTGTGTGGAATGGCGCGATCTCTATTTCGGCGTGCCGGCGGCTGTCGTCCGGCCGGCGTCGCCCGATGAAGTCGCAGGCATCCTGCGCTTTGCCAACGAGACCGGCGTGCCGATCGTGCCGCAAGGCGGCAATACCGGGCTCGTAGGGGCTCAGGTTCCGGACGAAAGCGGTCGCGAAGTCGTTCTGACGCTGGAAAGACTGAAAGCGATTCGCGACGTCGACCGGGACGGAGCAACCCTCGTCGCCGAGGCGGGTGTCGTCTTGGAAGAGATCCAGAAGGCCGCGAGCGAAGCGGGTCTGTTCTTTCCTCTGTCGCTCGGCGCACAGGGCTCCTGTCGCATCGGCGGCAACATCGCCACCAATGCCGGCGGCACGGGCGTACTCGCCTACGGCAACACCCGCGATCTCGTTCTCGGCCTTGAGGTGGTCATGGCCGACGGCACCATCTGGAACGGCCTGCGCCGCCTCAGGAAAGACAATACCGGCTACGATCTGAAACAGCTTTTCATCGGATCGGAAGGCACGCTCGGCGTCATCACGGCGGCGTCCCTCAGGCTCTTTCCGGCCCCCAAAGGCCGCGCCGTCGCCTTTCTCGCGGTCGAAGATCCTGAGACCGCCCTCACACTGTTTCGCCGGTTTTCGCAGACAGCTGGCTCGGCTCTGACCGGCTTTGAGCTGATGCCGCGCCTCGGGATCGACTTCGTGCTCCGGCACCAGGAAGGCACGCGCGATCCGCTTCAGGCCCCCTATCCATGGTACTGCCTCGTCGAGATTTCCTCCGGTCGCAGCGAGGCGGAGGCGAGCGAGCTGATGGAGACGACGCTCGAAGCCGCGTTCGAGGCGGAGGAAGTGCTCGATGGCGCCCCGGCAGCCTCCCTCGCGCAGGCGGCCGAATTCTGGCACATCCGCCACACGATGAGCGAAGTGCAGAAGAAGGAAGGCGGCTCCATCAAGCACGACGTCTCCGTGCCGGTCGCCAAGATCCCCGAATTCTTGAAGCGCGCATCGGCGGCCGTCATAGAGGCCGTGCCCGGCGCGCGCCCCCTGCCCTTCGGCCATCTCGGCGACGGCAACATCCATTACAATGTGAGCCAGCCCGTCGGCGCCGACCGTGAAGAATTCCTCGCCCGCTGGGACGAGGTGAATACGATCGTCCACGGCATCGTCGGAGAGCTGTCCGGCTCAATCTCCGCCGAGCACGGTATCGGACGGCTGAAACGCAAACTCCTCGCGGAGGTCAAAAGCGGGATCGAGCTCGACCTCATGCGCCGGATCAAGACGGCCTTCGATCCAAACGGCATCCTGAACCCGGGACGCATGCTGTGACGTCGCTTTCGATCGCTGAGTTCGACAGCGGCGATATTGGGGGCAAAGACGAAGACGCGCTTGTCGCCCTTTTCGAGCGCGCCGGCCTGACCCGCCCCTGGAACGACCCGCGCCAGGATATCCGCTTCGCCCTTGCCGCACCGGCGAGCACGATCCTCGTCGGACGCCGGCCTGAGGACGAGCACCTCGTCGCCTCAGTGATGGTCGGCCATGACGGGCATCGTGGCGCCGTCTATTACGTCGCGACCGACCCCGATTGGCGTGGCCAGGGTTTCGGCCGGGAGATGATGGCGGCGGCCGAGGCATGGCTTGCGGCAAAAGGCATCTGGAAGCTCAACCTGCTCATCCGCGGCGATAACGAAGTCGCCAAAGGCTTTTACGAAGCGCTCGGCTTCCACGCCCAGGACCGCATCTGCATGCAGAAAGAAATCCCATCGGCGGAAAAGCCACAAGCCGATTAAAGCAACCGCTGCTGCACCGGCTTGGCCGGTGGCGCCTCCTCTTCCTCCGAAACAGGCTCGATCAGGCCCGCATCGTCGTCAGCGACACGGTTGACGCGCCGTGACACAGGCGTCGCGTGCAATGCCTCCGCCCCGAGATCGGTGAGGATCGACAAAGCCGCATCGGTCGTCTCCTCGCCCGAAAGCCAAAGCGCAAAATTCTCCGGCGCGATCATCGCCGGGCGCCGATGATGCACCTCGTCGAGCGGCGCTTCGGCCGCGACCGTGATGATGGCGGCGGTGTCGATCTCGCTTCCGTCCGTGCCGATCCAGGTTTCCCAGATCCCGGCGAAGGCGACCGGCCCGGCCGCCTTGGGCGCGATCCAATAGGGTTGCTTCGGGCCTTTGCCGCGCGCCTGCCATTCGTAGAACCCAGAGGCCGGGACGAGGCAGCGGCGCCTGCGAATGGCGTTGCGAAATGCCGGCTTTTCGCGGATATCCTCCGCCCGCGCATTGATGAGGAGCGGAAAGCGCGTCGTGTCCTTGACCCAGGACGGCAGGAAACCCCAGCGCATCGGGACGCCTTCGACGCCGTCGAAGCCCTGGCGGATGACGACGATCGGCTGCGTCGGGGCGATGTTGTAGCGGGGCGGCAGGAGACGCTCGTCGAAGACGGCGAGGTTGAAAAGCTCCTTGATGACGTCGGCCGGCATGGCCAGAACGAAGCGTCCGCACATAGGCTCTGTGTATCAGCGCCATGCGGCAAAAGGGAGAGCGGATGACAAAGCCGGGCACGAGTTCAGAACGACCGGCCACCGATCCTGTCGATGGCGCGAGCATCGTGCTTCTCAAGCGCACGGCCGTCCTCCTGGTCCGCCGCAGCAAACCGCCCTTCAGCGCCATCTGGAGCTTCCCCGGCGGCCATGTGGAGCCCGGCGAAACAGCAGAAGCAGCGGCACGCCGCGAGCTGATGGAGGAGACGGGACTTCCGGCCGGCCCCCTCGTCTCGCTCGGACGCCATGAGACGGGCGGCACCCCATCGAAACGCCTCGAAGTCTTCACCGGCCATCATTGCGGCGGCGAACCCGCGGCTGGTGACGACGTCGACCGCGCGCTCTTCGTGCCCTTCGAGGAGGTCGGAGGGCTGCCTCTCACGCCCGGCGCGATCGCATTCATCGCACACGCCATCGCCGCAGGCGCCGCACATAAGGAGGACGGGGCATGTGCCCTGGCATCGTCTTGAAGCGAGAAAGACCCCGGCGCATGATCTCAAGGATGCGGCGTCTTTCTTTTCTTCTGATCCTCGTGATTTTGACCTCTCTCGGGGTCGGCCAGCCTTGCATCGGCTTCGTCGGGGAAGCCGTTGCGCAGGAAGGTGGCGACGCCGCGGTTTCGCAGCAATCCTCCGAACCGCCGCCTCCGATCTACGAACCGAAGCTTCTGCGCCTGTCGGAGCTTCTGGGCGCCCTCTATTTCCTGCGCAATCTCTGCGGGGCGGAAGACGGGCCCGCCTGGAAGGCCGATATGGAGGCGATGCTCGCCGCCGAGGCGCCGGGCCCGGAGCGCAAGGCGCGCCTCGTCGGACGCTTCAACCACGGCTTTGAAACCTACAACGCCGTCTATGAGACCTGCACGCCGGCGGCCGAGGCGAGCATCGCCCGCTATCTGAAGGAAAGCGCGGAGATCGCCTCCGATATCCGCACCCGCTACGGGCAGTAAAGGCCGCAGCCGGGAGACGGAAACCAGCGGGGCGTCCTGCCGGAATTTGCGAGCTGCCTCGCTCTCGCCATCGAATCCGGCAGATATTCACGATGGGCAAAAAGGGGGATTGGTCGAGATGACCGACACAGCCGCAGCGGGCGCCGTCAGGGCCTTGGCCGCATCGACACAGAGAAACCATCGATCGGAGCGATCCGTGGCCCGGAAAGCTCGGCGGTTCGGCGGCGTTGCCGCGATCGCGACGGCATTCTGCCTTGGGCTCGGCGCAGCCGCCTTTGCGCAGGACGGCGCCGCCCCGGAGAACGCTCCGCCCCCAGCCTCTGACGATCAGGCGACACCGGCACCCGCCACACCGGCCGAGGGCCAATCGGAAGAGGAAGGCGAGCCGGATCCGGAAAACGGTCAGACGAGCCAAGCGCCGAGAGAGGTCGCGCCTCGAGATCCGCAGGCGGCGGCCGAGCCCGGCAAGGCCGTGCCGGAATATCTCGATGTCCTGAAGGGCGAGCAGGCGATGCCGGAGCCCGTGCGCAAGACCTGGGAAGCGCTGCACGAGGCGGCGCTCTCCGGCGATATCGAACGGCTCAGGCCCCTGATCGAGGCGCAGGATCCGGCGCCGGCCTTCGGCTTCGACAATGTCGGCGACCCGATCGAATATCTGAAATCTCTGTCCGGCGATCCGGAAGGCCGGGAAATGCTCGCCATCATGCTGGAAATCCTGGAGAGCGATTTCCTCTATGTCGATCGCGACAGCCCAAATGCGATGTATCTCTGGCCGTATTTCGCGCGCTACCCGCTCGACCGGCTCTCGCCGCAGCAGATGGTGCAGCTCTTCACGCTGATCACGGCCGGCGACTGGCAGGATATCCAGTCCTACGGCGCCTACATCTTCTTCCGTCTCGGCATCAGCCCGGACGGGCGCTGGCATTTCTTCCTGGCGGGCGACTGAGCGGGCTCACCGGGCCTCACCGGCCCTATTGCGCGGGCGTCGCCGCTTTGCCTTTGCGCCAACGCCCGACCGTCTCGGCAAGGAGCGCCCAGGCGCCGACGATGCTGGTATCGAGGCCGAGCCGCTGGCGCACGGCCCATGCGAGCCAGATGGAGCGGATGGTGAGCGCAAGCGTCGTCGCGATCGCGGCGCCGGTGATCCCGAAAGGAATGATCAGGGCGACGTTGAGCACGCCGTTGATCACCACCATCACCACATAGGTCGTTGCCGAGAGGTGGCTGAAGCCAGTCATGTTGAGGATATCTTCGGCCGGCCCGAAGATCGCCCGCGCCACCATGCCAACCGCGAGGATGAGGAGGACGTCGTAACCCGCCTGGAACCCCTCACCGAATAATTGAAGAAGCCAAACGCCTGTGGTGACAACCAGGATCGTGACACCCGCCGAGGCCACGAAGCTCACGAGACTCACTTCGCGCGTCAGTGTCGTCAGCCGCGCCTGATCACCGGCCGCATGGCTCGCAGAGAAAAGATGTGCAGACCCGACCGAGGCCGCATAGGGGATGAATGCCACCACCTGCACGATGCGCGTCGCCGCGAAATAGATGCCGATCTGTGCCGGACTCACGAAGAAGGAAAGCACGAGCACCGCCATATAGGCGAAGAGATGGAACATGCCTTCCAGGACGGCAAAAGGTGCGGAGCCGACCAACCATTCTTTCAGGCGATAGACGCGCGGTCCGGGCGGCACGGTTTTTCTGAGACGGCCGAAGATCTGGTAGGTCTGCCAGATGGTCGCCGTGACCATCGCGAGAATGGTGCAGCCGAAGGCCGTGACGGCTGTGGCCTCAAACCCGAGCGCCACGGCTGCGACCATGTAAACAAGAATGAGCGAATGGCGCAGGATGTAGACCGGAAACAAGGCCGGCATCGTCCAGAAATAGGCGCGGCCAACATTTTCCATATAGGCCTGAAAGCAGCCGAAGGGCATCGCCACCGCCATCAATAAAAGCGGATAAACGTAGGCGCTTTCGATCCACGGCCCGGCAAAAGAGATCCCGAGCAGGAAGATCGTAGCCAAGACTACCGGAGTGACGATCGAGGTGATGGCGGCAAAACGCAGAAAACCGCGAAGTTCATCGTGCCTGCCCGTCTCGCGCAGCGCCGGGACAAAGCGCACCGGCGAATCGCCAAGGCCGAGCGTGCTGATGGATCCGAAGACGAGAAGCCAGACCCAGGTGAACGCGAAAATACCGTATTCGAACTGCCCCATCAGGCGCGCCAGAACGACCTGAGTTCCATAAGCGAGAACTGCATTCCCAACGCGCAGGGCAAGGGCGATCAGAGAGGCGCGGCGCGCGCGGGCGCGCTCGTCGCTGTCGGCAAGGGCATTGCGGGCAAGCGCCAGGAAGCCGCGCACACGGCCTGCCGGCATCTCCTGATCAGGAATCAATGCGAGAGCTCCCGCTGGTGGTTATCCACTCCTTAGCAGATCCGTTGCATTTGCAGAGAAACCTCCCGAAACGCCGTTAAGAACGCCTTGAAACAATCCCGCTTCGTCTGACGCCTCAGGCCGAAGCCCAGAACCGCACCGGCTCGCCGATCGAGGCCGTGGTGATCTCGCCCTCCCACATCACCCGTCGGCCTCGAATGATCGTGCCGACCGGAGCACCCGTGATCGGCTTGCCGTCATAGGGCGTCCAGTTGGACCGCGAGCCCATCGACGCGTTGGTGATCGTCGTCTCCCGCTTCAGATCGACAAGGGTCAAATCGGCGTCGTAGCCCACGGCGACGCGGCCCTTGCCACGAATGCCGAAAAGCCGCGCCGGACCGGCACTCGTCATGTCCATCAGGCGCAGAAGCGAAAGCCGCCCCTTCGCCGCATGGTCGAGCATAACCGGCAGAAGTGTCTGCACGCCCGGCATGCCCGAGGGTGAGGCCGGATAGACGGCGGCCTTTTCCTCCAAAGTGTGCGGGGCATGGTCGGAGCCCAGAATATCGGCGGTGCCGTTTTCCACACCGGTCCACAGCGCCGCGCGATGTTCCGCCCCGCGCACCGGCGGGTTCATCTGCAAAAGCGTGCCGAGACGGCCATATTCCTCCGCCGAAAGCGTCAGATGGTGCGGCGTCACCTCGATCGAGGCGACATCCTTATGCGCGGCGAGGAAGGCCATCTCCTCGGCCGTGGAGACATGCAGGATATGGATCGCCGCGCCGGTGCGCCGGGCGATCGCAACGAGCCTGCGGGTGGAGGAAAGCGCCGCCTCGACATCACGCCAGACGGGATGGCTCGACGGGTCGTTCTCGCGCCGCTCGTCGAGCCGCGCCTTCAGCCGCATCTCGTCTTCGCTGTGGAAGGCGGCACGGCGGCGGGTGTTCCTCAAGATCGCTTCGACGCCCTCGTCGTCGGCCACGAGGAGATCGCCGGTCGAGGAGCCCATGAAGACCTTGATGCCGGCAGTGCCCGGCAGACGCTCCAACTCGGCCACATCCTTCGCATTGGCATGGGTGCCGCCGACCCAGAAGGCGTGGTCGCAATGCATGCGCCCGTGCGCCCGGGCAAGCTTGTCGGCCAGCATTTCCGCAGAGGTCGTCAAAGGCTTGGTGTTGGGCATTTCGAAGACGGCGGTGACACCGCCGAGCACAGCCGCGCGAGAACCTGTTTCCAGATCCTCCTTGTGTTCGGCGCCCGGTTCGCGGAAATGCACCTGCGTGTCGATGACGCCCGGCAGAATGTGCAGACCGGTTGCGTCGATGACTTCGCCGGCGTCGGCGCCGGAAAGGTCGCCGAGAGCGGCGATGCGACCGCCCTTCACGCCGATGTCGCGCGGGCCAATGCCGTCGTGGTTGATGAGGATCGCGCCACGGACGAGAAGATCGAAGTTCTGAGCCATGCTCGCTGCTTGCCAATTGCCGGCTTTGAACGCAAGCAGGATTGCCCCCGCACCGCATACGCCTTAGCTGAGTGTCGAGGATTTGATCATGCCGCTTGCACGTTTGACCGACAGAGCCGTGGTCCTGGTGAAAGGGCCGGACGCGCACAACCTCCTGCACAATCTCGTCACCTCTTCGATGGACGAGGTGGAGAGCGCGGGCATCGCCTATGGCGCGCTCCTGTCACCGCAGGGCAAAATTCTCTTCGACTTTCTCATCCATCGCCGGGACGAGGGTTTCGCGATCGATCTCCGGTCCGAGGAGGCGGAAAATTTCGTCAAGCGGATGACGCTTTACCGTCTGCGCGCCAAGGTCGAGTTGTCTCGCGCAGACGACCTCGCCGTCTTTGCCGCGTGGGATGACGGCGATGCAGCATCCGAGGCGCCGGCGGATCCAAGGCTGGCCGCGCTTGGACGCCGCTTCGTCGCCGCACCAGACAGCGTCTCTGTCGATGCCGATCTTGCCGCCTATCATGCCCACCGCATCGCCTGCGGCATTCCCGAAGGCGGCATCGATTTCTTCTTCGGCGATACCTTTCCCCACGATGCGGCGATGGACAGTCTTCACGGCGTCTCCTTCCAGAAGGGCTGCTATGTCGGGCAGGAGGTCGTCTCGCGCATGCAGCATCGCGGCACGGCCCGGCGGCGCATCATTTCGATCGAGGCGGTCGAAGGCGATAGTCCCCTGCCGGAAACCGGCGCTGAGATCATGGCCGGCGAACGGGCGATCGGTCGCTTCGGCTCGTCTGCCAATGGCAAAGGCATCGGCCTTGTCCGCCTCGACAGGCTCGCCGAGGCTCTAGAGCAGGATCTGCCCGTCTCGGCCGGCCGCATCACCGTGACGGCAAAACTGCCCGGATGGGCGACCTATTCCTGGCCTGCGACGGGGACAGAAACCGGCGGGACTTCGAACAATGGCTGACCGGGCAAACGCCCCTGCGCGCGCCTGGCAGCGGATGCTGTCGGGCCGCCGGCTGGATCTTCTCGATCCCTCGCCGCTCGATGTCGAACTCGGCGACATCGCGCATGGGCTTGCGCGCGTCGCGCGCTGGAACGGCCAGACGCGGGGCGACCATGCCTATTCGGTGGCGCAGCATTCGCTTCTGGTGGAGGCTCTGCTGGCCGAGTTGAAAGCGGACATCACCGCGGAGGAGCGTCTTTTCGCTCTCCTCCACGACGCGCCGGAATATGTCATCGGCGACATGATCTCGCCCTTCAAGGCGGTGCTGGGCGAAGACTACAAGGGCGTGGAGCGGCGTCTGCAGCATGCCATCCATCTGCGCTTCGCCCTTGCCGCCGATGTCGAGCCGAAGCTTCACCGCATGATCAAGAAGGCCGATCAAACGGCTGCCTATTGGGAGGCGACGCGCCTTGCTGGGTTCCAGGAGAAAGAGGCGCGGCGCTTTTTTGGCGATCCGTCTCTC